>CAMNJU010000182.1 GCA_946541595.1 uncultured Planctomycetales bacterium | reverse complement strand
TCTTTCGGGAGTTTGATTCCCGTTCTATCGCCGATTAAACTCATTTTACCAGATAGAAAAAAAAAACAAGCGCTCGCCGCCGCCCGTACATAATATCCGCCGTCGGCGCAAAATCAAGCGCCGCAAGGGCCTGTCCAAAAGCTGTGCGTTTTGGTAAAATCATTATCTTGCAAAGCCGCTTTCCAACCGAAAAAGAGACGCGATATGGCCGATTTTAGTTTTGTCGTTCCCGTATACAAAATCCCACGCGACATGTTGCGCGAGTGCGTCGACAGTTTGACAAACCAAACGTATCGCGAAGTGGAAATTGTACTCGTCGACGACGGGTCGCCGGACGACTGCGGGAAAATATGCGACGAACTCGCCGGGCTCGATCCGCGGATAAAAGTCGTCCACAAACGCAACGGGGGGGCGGCGGCGGCACGCAACGCGGGGCTTGCCGTTTGCAATTCTCTCTGGGTAACATTTGTCGACGGCGACGACTGGGTCGACTCCGATTTCGTCGAATCCTTTCTGAACCGGATCAGAAAGCAAGAGAAAAAAGCGGATTTCTACATTTATAACGGATATAGAAACAACTCTGACGCCGAGGTTGTCAAAGCTCCATATTACGAGGACGGCAAAAGGTTCGAAAGCTACAGCGAGCGCGAAAGTCTTCAGATTCAATGTTTCAGGGGCCCGGCAGAGGAAAAAAGAAAGGATATGCTCTTCATCGACTCCCCTTGGGCCAAAGTGTACTGCCGCGATTTCCTCAACAAAAATGAACTGACGTTTATGGATATTCCATATTCCGAGGGATGCGTGTTCTTTCTCTATGCGGTTGAGAAGGCCCAAACCGTCGAATATGTGTCCAAGCCGGTTTACCACTATCGCTACTTTGAGGACAGTATGGTTAATCAGTACGCCCCTAACGCCGATAAAGAACAGACCCTTTTACTGGAAAAAATCTTTGAATTCTCAGAGCGATTTGGAAAAACGGAAAGCTTTAAAAATAATATCTACCTGCGCGTTTTCCAATCGATGAGGCGATGTCTCCTTAAAAAATATTATCACGAAAGCAACCCCAGAAAAGGATTGGCGCGATTTCTGGAATGCGAAAGGTTTTTCCGCCAGAAACCGTACAGGGAAGTTTATCGCCGTCTCAAATTCTTCGAGCTCGCCAAAAGAAATAGAATCCTATATATTCTTCTGCGCTTGAAGTTGTACGGCGTCTTCATTACGCTCCGCGACCTCTATCGTAAAAAGCGGCGCCGATAGAGCCTCTTGTTTGAGCTTAACGTCCGCAGTCCGCTTATCAGTCGGATTGCGGACGCCCCTTTAAGGAGCGGCGCGTCGAGCTTTCTTTGCACGCGGAGCTAAACGGGCTTCCCCCCTGCCCTTCCCTGCCGGTTTTCAAACAGAAGTCCTTCGTTACAATTGAGAGGGTAGAAAATCAACCTTCACCAAAAGACTCCCCATGGCAGATATTGCTTTTATCGTACCGGTTTACAAGATTTCTTACGGTATGCTGCGACAGTGCGTCGACAGTATTGTCGATCAAACTTACCGTAACATAGAAATTATTCTAGTCGACGACGGCTCGCCCGACGACGGCGGTAAAATTTGCGACGAACGCGCGAAACTGGATCCGCGCGTAAAAGTCGTTCATAAACCAAACGGGGGACTCTCGTCGGCGCGAAACGCGGGGCTTGCTATTTGCACGTCCCCGTGGGTTGCGTTTGTCGACGCCGACGACTGGGTCGATCTTGATTTCGCAGAATCTTTTTTAGATCGCGTTAAAGAACAGGAAACACGCGCCGATTTCTATATCTACAATCAGTATAGGAACTTCGAGACAAAAGAAATTGCAAGAGAACCTCATTACGAAGACGGCGTTCGATTTGAGAAATACGGCGAACGCGAACGGCTGCAGACAGACTGTCTGCTAGGACCAACAAAGGCAAACGGCAAAAAGCCCTTTATTGGCCACGCCTGGGCAAAAGTATTCAGCCGCGCCTTTCTCGAAGAAAACGGACTGACCTTTATTGAAGTCCCGTATTCAGAGGATCTTCTTTTCTTTTTCTATACGGTAGAAAGAGCGCGCGTCGTCGAATATGTAACAAAGCCGGTTTATCACTATCGTTATGTCGACGACAGCATGGTCAATCGGTATAACCCTGACGCCGATCAAGAGGAAAAGATTCTTTTAGAAAAGATATTCGAGTTCGCCGAGCGGTACGGAAAAAGAAAGGAATTCATCGAACGCCTTTATTTACAAGTCTTTAAGTCAATGCGTCGTTGCGTCTATAAAAAATATTATCATGAAAACTATCCCACGAAAGGACTAAGACGATTTCTTGAATGCGAAAAGCTATTTCGTCAGGAACCGTACAGAAACGTCTACCGGTACGTGAAGTTTTTAGAACTCGACAAAAGCAACAGAATTACGTACATCCTTCTGCGTTCGAAGCTATACGGCTTGTATATGGAGACGCGCAGGCTTTACCGTAAGATCTGCCGACGGTAGAAAATTCGAGAAAGAAAGAACGGGCGGCGGCGTCAGGCTAATTGACCGACGTCTTTTCCTCTTCGGTCTGTGAAAAGACGCGTAAATTCTCGTCCAACGTGATTTGCGTATAGTCGGGAAACGCCGTGACGCACTTCATCTCTCCGCCGACGCGCTCCGCCACGACCCGAATCGGCACCCCGTACCGCTCTTCGACGCAGACGTAGCGCTCGGGCGCGTCCTCTTCTTTTTCGTCCTTCTCGGAGACCTGAAGATACCAACGGGACGAGTCGTCGACCAGAATGTCGGAGACTTCGTACATGAATCGGTCGCCCGTCCAGTAGTCGGGAATCTGCGTCTTGCCGTACTGCGCGGCGTTCGGATTCGCGTGTCCGCCGGACCAGCCGCGCACGGTCGCCGTCGTCTCCCCTTCGCGCCCAAACTTCGCTTTCGGCGTGCGCAGAATCGGGGAACCTTCCAGAATGTGGCGCGTCCGTTCCGGATCGACAAGATTCACGCCCGTGCGCGATTCGTTGAGCGCAAGCTGCTCCTGCTGAAAGACGTAGCGCAGGTAGCTTTCCTCAAAGAGGTTCGACGACGAAAGAACCGGGTGCTCCTGACTCTCAAAGACCGCGCGAACGCGAAGCGAGCCCGTCTCCAAGCCGTGCGAAACGACTCGGTAACCGACGAGCTCTCCGCGATTGTTCCACGTGCGAACGGTCGTCGTCATGCGTTTTTCTCCGTGTCCGCTCCCTCAACGCCGCCGCGAATCACACGCGCCCGAGCCCGACGACCTTGCGCGCCTTCTCGTAGGTCTCGTGAGCGATGGCGTTCGCTTCGTCGCGTCCGCGGTCGAGCGTTTCGTCCACAATTCCGGACTTCATGACGTCCGCGTATTTGTCCTGCAATTGAGTAAGCGCCTCGACGACGACGTCCGCGACTTCCTTTTTGAGATCGCCGTAACGCGCGCCTTCAAAATGCTTTTCGGCGTCCGCGATCGGCATGTTCGAGAAGCACGAATAGATCGTGAGAAGATTGGAGACGCCCGGCTTATTCTCTTCGTCGAAGACGACGCCTTCTCCGGAGTCGGTTACCGCGCCCATAATCTTTTTGCGAATCGCCTTTTCCGGATCGTTGAGAAAGATCGACGCTTTCGGATTCTCCGCGCTCTTGCTCATCTTCTTAGTCGGGTCGAGCAGGTCGCGAATCTTGGCGCCGAATTTCGGAATGAGCGGTTCCGGCACGACGAACGTCTCGCCGTACTTCTTATTGAAGCGCTGCGCAAGATTGCGCGCGAGCTCGACGTGCTGCTTCTGGTCCGCGCCCGTCGGAACCACGTCGGCGTTGTAGAGCAGAATATCCGCGGCCATGAGAATCGGGTACGTAAACAGGCCGCAGCCGATCTCCTTTTTCCCTTCCGACTTCGCTTTAAACTGCGTCATGCGCGACATTTCGCCCATGTACGAATGACATTCGAGAATCCATGAAAGATTCGCGTGCCACGGAATTTCCGACTGGATATAGATATGGTTCTCCGTCGGGGAAACGCCGCACGCAATATACATGCCGACGATCTCGCGAACGCGGCGGTGCAGCGTCTCCGGATCCTGCGGGACGGTAATCGAGTGCATATCGGGCACGAACAGGAACGTCTCGTACTCGTCCTGATAATTCGCCACCTGCCTAATGCTGCCGATATAGTTGCCGATCGTAAGTTCGCCGCTCGGCTGAAGACCCGTCAAAAGCCGCTTTTTCATGACTATTCCTCGATAAATTCAGTTGCAATCCCGACGAATCGCGCGCCGCAGCGCTAACGGCGCGCGCGTCTGCCGTAATTATACGACTCTTTATACCGCCGACAAGGGTCGCGGACGCGCAAAAGCGCCGGTCCGGCGCGGCGGCAAAAAAATACGCCGGGGCCGCTCCCATACTAGACGGGCGCGCGATAATCGGTTAAAATCTACGTCGGCGGACGTTCGGGCGGCGACGCTCGAATACGCGCCGTTACGGCGCCGATTTTAACCCGCGCCGCGTCTGCGAACGGCGGACGCGCCGCGTCGAATCCACGATATTTGGTTATACGAAAGACAAAGAAGAAATGGAATTGCACGAACTGATCCAATCGTTGAAAACGGACGAAGGCGGTAAAATCGTCATGGTAGTTTCGGACGGAATCGGGGGTCTCCCCCTCGAACCGGGCGGGCCCACCGAACTTGAAGCGGCCGCCACCCCGAATCTCGACGCGCTCGCCAAGCGCGGCGTCTGCGGAATGTCGCTCCCGATCCTGCCCGGTATTACGCCGGGTTCCGGCCCCGGTCACCTCGGGCTTTTCGGCTACGATCCGCTCGTCTTCCAAATTGGGCGCGGCGTTCTCGAAGCGGCCGGCATCGCGTTCCCAGTCGGCCCGAACGACGTCTGCATGCGCTGCAACTTCTGCACGATCGACGAGTCGGGCAATATTACGGACCGCCGCGCGGGCCGCATTCCGACCGAAGAGAGCGTCGAAGTCGTTAAGCTGCTCAAAGCGATAACGATTCCCGGCGTCGAAGTCTTCGTCGAACCGGTCAAAGAACACCGTTTCGTCGTCGTCTTCCGCGGCGAAGGACTCGGCGGCAACGTCGCCGACACCGACCCGCAGAAGTGCGGCGTTAAGCCGCTCGACCCGGTCGCGACCGATCCGGACAGCGAAAAGACCGCGCAAGTCGCCAAGCAGTTCTACGAACAGGCGCTCCAGATTCTCAAAGGGCAGCCGAAAGCGAACAGCCTCACCATGCGCGGCTTCGCCAAAAAGCCGACCCTCCCGAGCTACAAGGAGCTCTACGGCCTCAACGCCGCCGCGATCGCCGTCTATCCGATGTACAAAGGGCTCGCGAGCCTCGTCGGTATGGAGCTCGTCGGCAAGCCGGCCAATCTTCAGGAAGAAGTCGAGGTCCTGAAAGAAAACTGGGATAAGTACGACTTCTTCTTCCTCCACTGGAAGTACACCGACTCCCGCGGCGAAGACGGCGATTTCGACGCCAAGCGCCAGATGGTCGAAGAGCTCGACAAAGTCATGCCGGAAATCGCGGCCCTGCTCGGCGAAAACGACGTTCTCGTCGTTACCGGCGACCACAGCACGCCCGCCAAGATGGCGTCCCACTCGTTCCATCCGGTCCCGACCATGATCGTCGCCAAAAACGCGCGCTTCGACTCCTGCCAGAAATTCGGCGAAACGGAAGCGAACAACTACGGCGGCCTTGGCCACTTCCAGGCCATGCACCTCATGCCGCTGGCGATGGCGCACGCCGGTCGACTCGGCAAATTCGGCGCGTGACGCGGCGTCACGAAACGGCGGCGCGAAACCGCCGTTCATACCCTCCGTTCCAGCCTGAATCGCGGTAAGCGGCGGCTGGAACGCAATTTAAGTTCGGCGTCTGTTTCTCTTGCTGCTTGAAACAGACGCCGTCGACTGTTATCGCAACTTAGGAGAGGCCTCATGACTCGCATTCTTTCCAATCTCGGCTTAGCCTTTCTTGTAACGCTCCTCGTCGCCGCTCCGTTCGGTTGCGGGAAAACGAATACGGACGCAAATCAGAACGCCGAACAGTCGGCCGCGCAGACAGAGCAGGAAAAAGCGGTCCCGCTCGTGAATTACTCTATGGCGGAACCCGTTAAACTCGTCGAAATTAACAATCGGCAGCAGTTCGACTCGTTCGTTAAAGATCACGAGATCGCCGTCGTTAAAATGGGCGCGACGTGGTGTCCGCCGTGCCAAAAGCTTGGCCCGGAACTCGAAAAAATGGCGGGCTACTTCCAGACGGAAAACGTCGCGTTCGCCGATATCGACGTCGACAAATTCGACGAGGTCGCGCGCGAAATGAAGGTCGGCACAATTCCCTTTACCGCCGTATACTACAACGGCAACCTCATGCAGTCGTTCGTCGGATATGAGCCGGGCTCGATCGCGAGCCTTGTCGAAAGCTTCTGCCAAAAAGAGGTCTCTGTGAAAAAAGCGCCCGAAGACGCCAAAGAAGCAAAGGACGCTAAGACAACCGCGGAAACCAAGGAAACCGTAAAAACCGAGAAAACTGAGGTCGTCAAGGAGACCAAGGACGCCGCGGCGGACGGCGAAGACGACGATTTCGTACTTGAAATCGACGAACCGGAGCCCGCCCCCGCTAAGAACGGATATCAGGCGCCGGAAGGGCCTTATTCTAAGTCGAAACCGATCAAAATGAAGTCGGTTACAAAGCTCGAAGAATTTGAGACGATTTGCAAGGAACACAAGTACGTCGTCGTGGAATTCGGCGCCGAATGGTGCGTTTGGTGCAAAAGACTCCATCCGGAACTTGAAAAGATCGGCGGATACTACGAAGAGCGCGACGTTTACTTCGTCGAGGTCGACGTCGACGTCGCGAAAGAAATCGCCGAGAAATACAACGTCAGCGGAATTCCGCACACGTTCATTTTCCAGGACGGCCAAGAATACGTAGACGTCGTCGGCTGCGATCCGCTCAAAATCAACGTTGGCGTCGAAGCGCTCGTCAATGGCGAGCCCGCCCCAGTTTGGGACGACGACGATGACGACGATGACGACGCGGACGACGGCGACGACGATATTGACGACGACGCAAACGCTGACGACGATACGGACGACGTAGACGATAGCGACGATGATATTGACGACGCAGACGCAGACGCTGACGACGACGCGGACGACGCGGACGACGCGGACGACGCGGACGACGTAGACGACGGCGACGATGATATCGACGACGCAGACGCTGACGACG
>CAMNJU010000181.1 GCA_946541595.1 uncultured Planctomycetales bacterium | reverse complement strand
GTCGTTTGTATCTTCGTCAACGTCGCTGCGAAAGCCAAGCGTCATACCGCGCGCAACGGCGGCGTTGCGTGGCGAAAGACGCGAGGAAAGAACTGCGCCCGAGCGTAACCGCAAACGTTCAAAGAAGCGAGCGACGCGCGTTTGAAAAGACGGGGAACCGTCGGATTCAATAGACAGTCCGCTCAGATTCGTAACGGTAAACGTTGTTAAAATACGTTGCGAACGGTAGTTAAAAATACGGTCACGCTCGCCGGGATTCGACGTTTTGGAAGGAAATCCAAGTTTCCCAGATACGGTTATTCTGTCGCCGACATGAAGGTAAGTCAAATCGCCGTGTACAGATACTGCGATGCGGCCAGTAAAAGCGCGCCAGGTTCCTCCGCTCTTTGCAGCCAAAACTTTAGCGTTGAAGCTTGTCGAATAAGGAGTTTGCCCCCATGACGATTTGACGGTCTCACGGTTTCGGTAGAGACGCGGAGTATTCGCAACTTGCAGTTTCAGGGTCCCCGGAACGCCTTCTTCCGGAACATACCGACCTATCTCGCTTTCCGGAAAATAATAACAGAATCGCTCATACCGAAAGCCAGCCAAAGAAGCGAACGCCAGCAGCGCAAAGAAATTCACGAACCAAAACGGTCTGACGAACGGGCCGCGTTTCTCTTCTGCGACGGTCTTATTCCGAAAGTAGAAACGCGCGTTCACGAGGAGCGCGGCAATAACGGCAAACGCAATGGCGATCCAAAACGAGGCGCGCCAGAACGCCAAGCCCAAATTAAATTTAGCGTCAATGAGAAGTCCCAAGACGGCGGCAAGAAAAAAAGGAACTGCGGGCGCGTTTACGTTCGCTTTCTTACGTCTAGCTCTCGTCATAACTTCTATCGGCAGATAAAAAAACGCCGGAGAAACGTTGTCGCGAATTCTCCGGCGTTGATTTGTCGAACCTGAAACAGACGTCCGTCTCAGTCTTCGTTTTCCAACTCTTCCATAATGGAATCGGCGATCGTGAAATTCGCGGAGACCGTCTGGATATCTTCATGCTCGTCGAGAGCGTCAATGAGCTTCATCGCCTTGCGCGCCGTATTGACGTCTTTGATTTCAATCGTGTCGCGCGGAACGTAGGTAATCTCCGAGTGATCGGGATGGAGATCGGCTTTTTCCAAGAAGCTAAGAACCTGATCAAACGCTTCTGGAGCGCAAGTAATCTTATGAACTTCTTCGTTGGAAACAACGTCGTCGGCTCCCGCCTCAATGGCGATATCCATCATTTCCTCTTCGCCTTTCGCGCTCGCGTCAATTTCAATAACGCCTTTGCGATCAAAGTTCCAACCGACGCAGCCAGACTGTCCCATCTTGCCGCCGTGGACTTCAAAAATCTTGCGAATTTCAGGAGCCGTGCGGTTGCGGTTGTCCGTCAATCCCGCCGCCATAACGGCAACCCCTTCGACGCCGTAACCCTCGTAGAGGACTTCTTCCAGTTCGACCGGATCAAGTTCGCCCGTGCCGCGCTTAATTGCGCGCGTAATATTGTCCTTGGGCAAACTGACAGCTTTCGCTTCGTCAATCGCCGCGCGAAGTCGAATATTTTCGTCCGGATTGCCGCCGCCCTGCTTAGCCGCAACGATAATCGCTTTCGCGAGCTTGCTCCACAGCTTGCCGCGCTTAGCGTCGACCAAAGCCTTCTTATGCTTAATACCTGCCCAATGGGAATGCCCTGACATAGAAACACCTCGACAAATAATCTGTGTGTCTCGACGACGTTTTCGAACGTTTCGTCATACCGGCGCTTACTTCTTTAACAGTAGTAAATATCGGCGGTTATAACTCTAATCGTCGTAACGTCCCAAAACGTACGAGCCGCCGCGTGGCGGAACCGATTCGAGAACGACGTCCGTTAACTTGTATACAAATCTACCTAACTATTAAACTACAAGTCAAACGTTTGCCGCTGCGCTATGTCCGTTCACGAAAACCGCTAGACTCCGCCGTCTGGACAAAGGAGCAAGAAAACGTCTGACGTTTTCTTTTTATCCGCGACGTTGGATTCGTGAAACTTGGAGTTCGCGAAACTCACGACCTCAGGCGCCTTACGGCGTCAGGCTGCGCGACTATTTGCGCTTACTCGAACGCTTACCGGCCTTCTTTCCAACGTCGGCGCTGGAAGAAGAATCCGGAGGTTCGGAAGAAGGCTTACGCGTCTTGGTTACGCTCTTACCCTTTTCGCTTTTAGGCGCGGAGTCAGTCTCCTTACGTGATTTTTTACTCGTTTTACCGGGAACTACCGTCTCGGCAATCTTTTTCAGCGTGCGAGCAACCTTCGATTTAGGAGCCGCGTCGGCGGTCTTGGTCGACTTTGCGTCCTTCTTCGTTTCTTTAACGGCTTCTTTCGCGCTCTTTGTAACCTTTTTCGCGGCCTCGGCGGATTCTTTTACTTTGGGGCGTGATTCCCTCTTAACGGCCGCCTTCGGCGCGTCGACTTTCGCGGATTTCGCCTCGACAGCCTTAGCCGCTTTTTTCGGAGTCGATTCCGGTTCAACGGTTTTAATGCGCCGCTTCACGGGACGAACAGACGCAGCCTCGTCGGCAGTCGCCTTCTCCTCGGGGGACGCCGCTTTCTTACTCTTGGGCGCTTTCACAGAAGCGTCCGGTTTGGTCTCCTTCTTTGCCGCCTTTGCAGCTTTGTCCGTAGCGGCTTTCTCAGCCTTCTCTACCTTAGCGTCGGCGTTCTTCGCCGCGCGAGCTAGTCTAGAAGCCGATTTCGCCGGCTTACTGGGCGCGACTTCCGGTTCTTCAAGCAAAGAGAGTGTTTTTGCCGTTTCTTCCGCACCCCTCTTCTTCCCTTTTACTCGCTTCGTATCGTCAGGCGCAGCCGATTTAACGCTCTTTTCCTCAACAGGGCTCTTCTGAGCAGCGCGCGTCTTTTTGACCGGCGGAGTCGCAGTTTCGGCGGTTTCATTCTTTACGTACGTCATTCCGTCGCGAGAAACGCCAATTTCAACGGCAGCAGAACTGGACGCGTTCGACTTGCGGCCGCGTTTGGCAGGACGCTCGGCGGGCGCTTCTTCCGGGGTTCCGTCGTTCTGAGCAGCGCTAATCATCCGCTCAATGTCGTCTTCTTCGCCTTTTTCGTCGTCCACGTCGCCAAAGTCGTCGACGTCGTCCACAGACGGCATCGTAGGTCTTTGCGCGCGGCGATTCATCATGCACATCTTCGCTATATCGCGAGGATCGGTCGGAACGGCGGATTCGACGAGCGGACTCTCAGATCTATTGTCAATTTCAGAATCAAAGGCGCGCAAGAATTTCCGTGCGGCTCCACGCGTCTTCGGATCAGCGAGTTCAACGCCTAATTCATGAAGTGCGAAGAAAAAATCCGTCGCGTCAGAATCCTTTAGAATATTCAGGCAAGTCGCGACTTCTTTGCCGTCCGCAACCGAAACGGCGCCCAAGAGACGCAACACGCGCAACGAATTTTCATCAAGTGGAACGCCGTTTTCGCCAAACGCAAACACGGCGACATACTCGCGCATAAAACGCGTGCAGTACGGAACCGACTCAAGAAATTCCAACAGCGCGCCGACGCCCTTCGCGCGATACTCTTCCAAGTCAAACTTATACTTTTCGTCAAAGATCCACTGCAGAATTCTGCGAAGGCGTTCGCCAACAGTCGTCGCTTTTGTGTCGGGATCGTCGGTAATCACCTCGACAATTTCGTATGCTCTCGCGACGCGGATCTCGTTCCAGTCGATAAAATAACGCTGAAGCTCGGCAAAGGCGGAACGCGCGTTTGCCAAGGAATACTCTTCCAGTAAAAGCGCGAACACAAGATGCTCCAGCAACTTGCGGTCCCGAGGCAGCGCCTTCGTATCTAAAGTGCGTCGCTTCTTGAGTTTCTTCAATAACGTTTTAACGTCAATCTGACTTTTACCCGTTTTTTTAGCCACGGCTACCTACCATAGTATGTTCATAATAATTCGATGAACGCCGACAAACAAAAAGTCGTTCGACGTTGCGCCGTAAACGCCGCGTATTCGCGTGTCTGGCGGTTCAAACGTCCGCCCAACAGACCGACTTCCACTCTATCAGGCTTTGGAATCCTCGCCGTCCCCTTCGAATTCGTCTTCCTCTTCGAAGTCTTCTTCGACAGTCTCTTCCTCAGCCTCGCGTTCCCTATGCTCTCGAGCAAGCGCTTCGGTTACCCTGATAAGATTCTTCACGCCTTCGTCGACCATAAACTGAAGAGTCGGCGTGTATCGCGAATCAATACGCTTGGCAACTTTAGATTGTAGAAAACCGGCCGCGCTTTGCAATCCTTTGAGAACGGTTCGCTCTTTACCTTCGTCTCCGCGCGTCATAAAGTAGACTTTCGCCGTACGCATATCGCCCGCAACTTCTACTTTCGTGATGGTCGCGCCCTGCACGCGCGGATCTTTCAAATCGGTCAGGAGAGACGTCGCTACGACCTCCCTGATTGCCTCTGCGGCTTTAAGCGTTCTTCTAGACGCCATTCTTCCTCTTTCAAAATCTCGTTTCGAGCCGCTCAGGGCTCGCATAACCGACGTAAGAAACCGCGCGATCAGAACGTACGCGCAACCTCCTCGATCTTATACGCTTCGAGGATATCCCCTTCCTTTACGTCGTTGTAATTCTTCAACTTAATACCGCACTCATAGCCGTCGCGCACTTCTTTCACGTCGTCTTTCTCGCGGCGGAGGGTATCAAGCGCATATTCGCCAATGATCCGCGAATCGCGGACGACGCGGATCTGGCAGTCGCGCTCGATCGTGCCATAAAGAACGCGACACCCCGCGATAACGCCTACGCGGCTGATATTGAACGTACGTTGGACAAGCGCACGACCAAGCTCTTTGACCTGTTCGATCGGCTTGAGCATGCCTTCCAACGCCGCGCGGATATCCTCGGTCAACTTGTAGATGACGTCGTAGCGGCGGATTTGAACCTTCTTCTTCTCAGCTAACGCGCGCGCCCCTTCGTCCGGAACGACGTTAAAACCAACGATAATCGCGTCGGACGCGTCGGCAAGATGGACGTCGGCCTCTGTAATACCGCCGACGGACGCCTGAAGAATCTTAACCTTGACTTCAGGATGCTCGAGCTTGCCAAGCTCCTTGCGAATCGCTTCGATTGAACCGCGTACGTCGGCGCGAATGATGACGTGGAGCGTCTGCTGTTTGGCCGAGCCCATACGCTCGAAGAGATTCTCGAGAGTAACGTGCCCAGGAGAACCCGCAAGCTCGATTTCACGCGCGCGCTTCTGACGTTCTTCGGCGATCTGACGCGCAATGGATATGTCTTCCAGTACGACAAACTTGCTCCCCGCTTCCGGCGCAACGTCAAGCCCGACGAGCGAAACGGGAACGGACGGTCCGGCTTCCTTGAGCCGCTTATGCTCGTCGAGAGTGTCGGTCATCGCGCGGACGCGGCCGTAAGAACCGCCGCAAAGAACGACGTCGCCGTTGTGCAGCGTACCGTTTTGAACCAGCGCCTTGCACACGACGCCTTCGCCTGCCTGCAGCGAGGCTTCCAAGACGACGCCGGACGCGCGGCGATTCGGATTCGCTTTAAGTTCGTGAAGTTCGGCGACCATAAGCAATGTGTCGAGGAGTTCGTCGACGCCCATGCCGGTTATCGCGCTTGTGTTGACAACCTCAACGTCTCCGCCCCATTCGCTCGGCATGAGATCGTTGTTCGCCAACTCTTGAATTACACGATCTCGATTGACGCCAGGGAGATCCATTTTATTGAGAGCGACGACAATCGGAACGCCAGCCGCTTTCGCATGGCTAATCGCTTCTTCGGTCTGCGGCATAACGCCGTCGTCCGCAGCGACGACAAGAACGGCAACGTCGGTACAGTTCGCCCCGCGAGCGCGCATCTCAGTAAACGCCTCGTGGCCCGGCGTGTCGACAAAGGTCACTGCGCCGCGAGGAGTCTCAACGCGATATGCGCGAATATGCTGGGTAATACCGCCCTTTTCGCCCGAAACGACGTGCAGATGAAGAATGCGGTCGAGCAACGACGTCTTGCCATGATCAACGTGGCCAAGGAACGTAACTACCGGCGAACGCGGAACTAACGATTCAGGTGGATCGACTTCTTCGTACACCGAGTCGACATACTGTTCTTCGAGCGTCGCCTCTTCTTTAATCGTAGCTTTAAGGTCCAGAGAGATGATAAGCAAACTGACCATTTCGTTGTCGATCGTTTGATTCATCGTCTTCATGGCGCCGAGCTTCATAAGCTCCTTGATGACGGTCGCGACAGAAACGCCCGTCGCTTCAGAAAACTGCTTTACGGTACAAGGAACTTCGATCACAATATCGCTCACACGCGGCATGGTAACGGGAGCAGACGTTCGTTTCGCGCCGCCGCGTCGGCGAACGACGCGGGAGACGGGCTCGTCGTCTTCATTAGCGCCAAAAATACCTGTGTTACGCCGTCGCGGCTGTTCTCCGCGCGTGCCGAACCGATTGCGGCTGACGTCGCCCTCTGCATCGCGTTCGCCTTTGCGCTTACGATCCCCGCGGCCGCCTTTGCCGGAATCGATCGTCGACGGATCAAGGAACCCGTTCATACGCGTCATTCGTTCGCGAGACGAGCCGCCCAATTCGTCGCGTTTTGCGCCGCGCTGAGCGTCGCCGCGTTTGGCGTCGCGATCCGTACGTCGGTCTGCTCCGCCGTGCGCGTCGCCGTCTTTAGTTTGTTTACGACTGGATTTATCAAGGAGATGGTTGGCGAGAGGGCCGGCGCCAATACCTCCAGAACGGATACTACGAAACGCCTCAGGAGTAAGAACGCGAATCGGTTTTTGGACTGGTTCTTCCGCCGTCTTTTTCGGAATTGATTTCTGGGGAGAGGCGGGAATCGGAGCTAAGTGAAGATTCAAATTCGTTTTACCGCCAGAACGGTTGCCGGAATTCCCACCGGAATTTCCGGAACTGGAGCCGGACTTCTTAGGACTTCCGCCCAAAACGCGAACGCGTCCGTTGTCGGATGGAAGCGTCGTAATCATAGGCGGAGCCTTCATTTCCTGAAGCGCTTGCGGATCGACCGTGAGATAGGAAGGCATAACGGGCCGCGCAGGACGCTGTTCAGGGGCTCGATTCGCGTTGGCGCGACGGTCGCCGCGTTCTTTACGTTCTCCCTTAGCGTGGTCGCCGCCACGATCACGTCGGCTCAGCAGCGTACCGAGAGGGGCTGGCTTCTTGCCGAGCGCAGAAGCTCCCCCTCTGCCGACGTTCC
>CAMNJU010000180.1 GCA_946541595.1 uncultured Planctomycetales bacterium | reverse complement strand
CCGAGGACAATAACGTGTGGTTGGTCGGCGCGAAGGTCGCCGGATACGACGTCGGGGAATACGCCCTGAACGGAACCGAGCCGTATGTTTTACTCGAAGAAAACGGACGCGTTTTGACGGCGGCGACTAAATTCAGTCAATGGATTTCCGCAAGATACGCGCCGTACGAAAGATATCAAAAATTCTGGACTTCCGTGCTGACATGGTTGAACGGCGGCGAGCCGGCGCCCGCCATGACCTATAAACCGGCCGTCTGCCCCGCCCATGCGAAGGACGCGTCTCTAGACAAAGAGGATTATATCGACGCGGTAAAAAGAAACGCCGACTGGTTTTTCAATACCGGTTTTTTACTCAGCGACACGGACGAAAAAGCCTATGAGTCGCAGCGTGAAAGTCGGGACTATTCGCTTCATGTCGACGCAACCTGCGACGGACGCAACGGCGTTATTGAAACGTTCTCCGCGGGTACGCGATTTAAGCCGGACGGTTCGCAAAAGATCAGGTTCCTCAAAAGAGCGGACTGCAACGGGGAAACGGCTGGCGCGCTGGCGTTAGCTTACCGTTCAACTGGAAACGAACGGTACAGAGAAGCCGCCTACCATCTTGTTAATTGGCTCTTGCGCGAATCGTCTTTATCCGGCGGTCCGCGCGCCGACGCCAAGAGTCCTCAGTACGGTTTTCTGGATTGGGACGACGGGCCTTCGACTCCTGAACAGTATTACGGAGACGACAACGCCAGAGCAATTCTGGGATTGATCGAAGCGGTCTCCATTTTTGGAGAGGACGGCGAACAATTTCAGCAAAGACTGTTGGAAATCATTATCGCGAACTTCAGAACGACGGGCGTCAACGGTTTCAGAGGAAACAACATTCACGCGAGCGCCCTCGATACGAACGGCTGGAAATACTTCTACGACAGAGAATTTACAAATTTCGCCCCGCACTTTGAAGCGATGTTGTGGGCATGTTACCTTTGGGCTTATGAGCACACGGGCTGGGAGCCGCTGCTGCAGCGAACCAAAATCGGAATCGCGCTGATGATGGACGCCTATGAAAAAGACCAGTGGCGGTGGAC
This sequence comes from uncultured Planctomycetales bacterium, assembly GCA_946541595.1. Taxonomy (GTDB): domain Bacteria; phylum Planctomycetota; class Planctomycetia; order Pirellulales; family Thermoguttaceae; genus RUG369. The sequence continues at coordinate 6,196 of CAMNJU010000180.1, read as the reverse complement.
AAACGGTTTGCAGCAGGAAAGAGCGAAAATGATTCTTCCGTTGGCTTGGTTAGTCAGACTGGAACCGACGGAACAGCATGAACGATGGCTCCGTCAAATTATCGGCGACGTCATGATGTTCCAGGATGAAACCGGCGGAATTCAGGAAAGATTGGGAAAGGGCCAGGGGCTCTTCGGCAGTTTCAAATCCAACGCGGCGTACGGAGGCGCCGAGGGACCGATTATTCAGAATAACGGCGATCCCTGCGTTGACAATCTCTATACGCAGCCATTCGCTCTTCTTGGGCTCACAGAGGCGGCGCGCGCGACCTCAAACGACGCGAACAGAAAAGAATACGAGACGTATCTGCGGAAATTGACCGATTTTATCGTCAAAACGCAGCAGGTTTCCGACGTCTGTCTTGAATTCGACGGCGTCTGGTTCCGAGCGTTCGACTACGGCAAGTGGGAAACCTACGGCTCTGACGGCGACCTTGAATGGGGCGTTTGGACGACCGAGTCGGGCTGGACGGAAGCGTGGCTGAACAGCGGAATCAGTATGAAGATCGAAGACGCATGCGTCTGGGATCTGTCTAAATCCGTCGATTTAACGGACGACTTTGCGGTCGTCAAAGAGCTCATGCTTAAAGAGATCGTCGACGACGGGAACGGAAACGCTGGCGCTGAACGCTGACGCCGTACTAGTTGTCAGAGACGGCGCGTCCGCTTCCGGCGACGAATTCAAAAAACGGTTTGCAAGAGAAAATTTTTCAGATAGAATAGACGGTATTGGCGTTGACGGCGACGTCCTTAACGCCAAGCTTAGCGATACGCTCGAGGAACTAAAAGATTCCTCGAAGAATGTCGCTAAGATTGACCTGATTTCTAAATCGTGCGCCGCGTCGGTTTGGGGAAACCAGGGTTACGCGCCGCATTAGTTCGACAGTTTTTTCCGAGAGAAACAAAAAATGATTTTTAACGACGTCGATTTCACTACTTATTTCAAAAACTACCCTGACGCCAAAGGCTATTTCGGCAAATACGGGGGATCCTATATTCCCCCCGAGCTTCAAACGGCAATGAACGAAATCAGCGACGCGTACCACACAATCTGCAAATCTCGAAAGTTCATCAGCGAGCTGCGCAGAATCCGCAAGGAATTTCAGGGCAGACCGACGCCGATCTCTCACCTTGCGCGGCTTTCCGATAAAATCGGCACGGGCGTTCAGCTCTACGCCAAACGCGAAGATCTTAATCATACGGGCGCGCACAAGCTCAACCACTGCATGGGCGAAGTTCTTCTGGCCAAGTACATGGGCAAGAAGAAGGTCATTGCGGAAACGGGCGCGGGCCAGCACGGGGTCGCGCTCGCCACAGCCGCCGCATACTTCGGCTTGGAATGCGACGTATACATGGGCGCCGTCGACGTAAAAAAACAAGCGCCCAACGTCGCGCGTATGAAGATTCTCGGCGCGAGAGTTGTCGAAGTTACCGACGGTCTGCAGACCTTAAAAGAAGCGGTCGACGCTGCGTTTATGGCCTATTGTAAAGAATACAAAGACGCAATCTACTGCATTGGATCAGTCGTCGGGCCGCATCCGTTCCCGATGATGGTTCGCGATTTCCAAAGCGTCGTCGGCATTGAGGCGAGAGAACAGTTCATCGAAATGACCGGCGAACTCCCCGACGCTATTGTCGCGTGCGTCGGCGGAGGGTCTAACGCCATGGGGCTCTTCTCCGGATTCCTCAACGACCCCGTCGATATCTACGGAATAGAACCCCTCGGAAGAGGCGAAAAGCTCGGCGACCACGCCGCAAGTCTCACGTACGGCGAAGAAGGCGTCATGCACGGCTTCAACAGTATTATGTTAAAAGACGAAAACGGCGAGCCCGCCCCCGTCTATTCAGTAGCCAGCGGGCTGGACTATCCGTCCAGCGGCCCGGAACACGCGTTCCTGCACGATCTCGGCAGAGTTAAATACGACGTCGTCAACGACGAGGAAACGATCGACGCGTTCTTCGAACTCTCGAAGATGGAAGGTATCATTCCCGCTATCGAAAGCTCTCACGCCGTCGCGTACGGTATGAAACTCGCCAAGACGATGGGCAAAGGCTCCGTCCTAATCAACCTCTCCGGAAGAGGCGACAAGGACATGGACTACATCATTGAGAAATACGGTATCAGATAATTCCAGACCGATAACAGACCGTTAAACAGAAAGCCGACGTTCCCTGCCCCCTTGGAACGTCGGCTTTTTTTATTATTTCACTGCCGCTGAGCGCCGCACGAGACTGTTGTATTACGAAAAAGGAATGCGAGGCATTGACGATCCTCGCATAGAAATATTTACAGCGTTGAAAAAAACACCGGCAAGCCAAAAATGGTAAAATAATCTGCAAGCGAGCGAGGAAATTCGAGCCCGCGCCCAATACCGTCACGAAAATGCCCATTATGAGGTTCAACCATGTTCAAACCAATCGGTTTATCCGCCGTTCTCGTTCTCTCGTCCTTACTCCTTTGCCTTGCGTCGTACGCCGACGAACCTTCGACCGTATTTGTCGTTCAAAACAATTCCTTCGAATCGGCAGACGGAAACGGCGCGCCCGAAAAATGGAACTGTTCGTCCAAGTATTTTTCCGTCGACTCCAGCGACGCGCGGTCCGGCAACTCCTGCCTAAAGTGGTCGGGCGACGGCTCTGAGTATAGACTCTGCACGCAGACGCTCGATATTCCGTCGGGCGCCGCCGTCGATTTTTCCGTCTGGATCAAGACAAAAGACCTAAAAGACGGAAAAGCGACCGTCTGTCTCGAATGGAACCGAAAGGACGGAACATGGTACGCCGGATCATACGCAAGTGGAATTGACGGAACTGATAACGAATGGCGTCAAGTTAAAAGCCGGGCGTTCATTCCAAAAGACGCCGTCAATCCGCATATTGCCTGCTACGTAACGCAAGGCGGTTCCGGCGTCGCGTGGTTCGACGACGTGACGGTCGTCAAGACGGTCTTCCCCCTCTTCTCCGCGATCACGACAAACCGTTACCGCGCCCAGTCGGACGGCGGCAAAGTCGACGTCTACGTCGGCTATACCGCGCCGTCGGACGACTTCAACAGCGCCTCTTTAGAACCGAAACTCACAATTCTCAATTCCGATAAAGAAGAAGTCGCGTCGGCGGCGCTCGAAGAAGTCGTCTCTCAAAACGACACTTATTTCCGCTTCTCCTTTGACTCGACTGCGTTAGCGTCTGGCGAATACACGCTTTCATGCTCTGCGGTCAATCCGGAAAGCAAAAAGACGGAAACGATTACAACGCGTTTCTCCAAGCTCGATAAGTTTCCTGAACGGACGAGCTATATCGACGAACATTTGCGCCTTATCCATAACGGCAAGCCCTTTTTCCCACTCGGGTTATATCTCTCCGCCCCGGATTCAAAAGACGTTAAACTGCTCGCGGATTCGGCGTTCAACTGCGTTATGCCCTACGCCGCGATCCCTCGCGATTCAGTAGACGCTCTCTATCAAAACGGAATCTACACCGTTTACAGCGTTAAGGACAACTATCCTACGCTAAACGTCAAAACGATGGAAGAAGGAAACGCGCGAACCGAACGCACGGTTAACGCAATGAAGGACGCGCCCGGCGTTATCGCCTGGTATATAAACGACGAACTGCCAAGCACGATGGTTGCCGATCTCGCCGCACGCCGCGATCAGCTCGAAGCGCTCGATCCCGGCCGTCCAACCTGGGTCGTTCTCTATCAGGTTGACGAACTCCGTTCGTATCTTTCGACTTACGACGTTATTGGTTCCGATCCTTATCCGATCCCCAGCAAGCCGGCTTCCACCGCGGCCGAATGGACGAAAAAAACGGTCGACGCCGGATTTGGACGCCGCGCCGTATGGCAGGTTCCACAAATCTTCAACTGGGCCTCGTATAAAAAACCAAATGAAAAAGCGGAATACCGAGCCCCTACCTTTGAGGAAATGCGCGGCATGTCATGGCAATGCGTCGCTGAAGGAGCCAACGGGTTAATCTACTACAGCTTCTTCGATTTGCAGCGCATGGACAAGACCGTTGAAGAGGGCGGGCGCGCGCTCGTTGCGGAGCCGTTCGATAAACGCTGGGCCGAAGTCAAAACGATCGCGCAGGAGATCGCCGATCAGTTTCCGATTCTGCTCGCGGTTGGACCGACGCTCGACGTCGCGCTCGCGGAACAGAACCCGAACGTCTCTTACCGTCTGTACGGAACAGACGAAGGAACCTGGCTGCTCGCGGTCAATAAGACGACGGAAGAGCAAACCGCCGTATTCAGCGTTCCGGAAGGCTCAAAGGTCGTCGAAACGCGGCTCGGCGAACCGGCCGTTCAGGACGGCGCTCGAATCTCGGTTGTTCTCAAAGCGCTCGAACCGAAACTGATTCGCGTTAAATAGCCGCAATATTCGTCTGCGGCAAGCACGGCATAAGCCCGAACTCAAAAGGCGCGCGTTCTTTCGAGCTCGGGCTAAGTCGCGCCGCGACGCGTGTCTATACGTTCCCAAGTCAAGACGAACAACAATCTAATCGACATTGTCAGAAACGCTATGTTGAAGAAAATACTCGCAGGCTACTTTCATACTCCGCTCGTCGCGCGCGTCCTGCTCGCATTCGCGTTAGGCGCCGTACTGGGCGTGTGGGCGTCCTATATGCCGGAAACGTCGACGGAGCAAATTAACGCGATCGTCAAGCCGTTCGGCGACGTCCTGATCTCGCTGTTGAAAATGGTCGTTTTCCCGATCGTTTTCTTTTCGCTCGTTCTCGGCGCGGCGTCCCTGCCCCTTAAAAAGTCGGGTAAACTTGGCATTTCCGTCCTCGCGTGGTATTTCGCGACGAGCGTCTTTGCGACTCTGTTCGGCGTCGTTTTGGCGATGGCGTTCAATCCCCAGATGGCCTCGTTCGCGGAAACGGCCAGTAAATTCCAAGGGGAAATTGAACAGTTCCGATCGACTTCCGGCGGCTCAACCGGATTCGGAACCTTCTTTACGAGCCTCTTTACGAACCCGTTTCAGTCGCTTGCAGAAGGTCATTTTCTGGGAATCGTCGTCTTTTCCGTTATTGTCGGTCTTGCCGCGAGGTTCCTTTTAGATTCGGCTAAAACGCCCAAAGAAGAGCAGGATTCCATTTCCGTCATGCTCAAAGTCGCGCAAGGGTGTCAGGCCGTTTCGTTCAAGATTATCGACTGGGTCATGGAGTATTTTCCCATTGGGATTCTCGCGCTCTCCTATACGAATTTTTCTGCGTCCGGCGTCGACCTGTTCGGTCCTTATCTCCGCATTATCGCCTGCGTCGTGTGCGGAACCCTCGCGATGATCTTTGTCATATATCCGCTTGCCATACTGATCTTCTGCCGCGAAAACCCGTACCGCGTTCTCGCGAAAATGAGACTGCCCATTCTGACTGCGTTCACAACGCGTTCGAGCGCCGCGACCTTGAGCGTCTCCATGAAGACCGCGCAGAAAATAGGCGTTTCCCCGTCCCTGTCGAGCTTCTCGCTCCCCCTGGGCTGCACCGTCAATATGGACGGCGTGTGCGTCCATTTGCCCGTCTTCGTCATACTGGGGAGCAATCTCTTCAACGTCCCGCTCACGACGACCGGCTTAGTCGCCCTGCTCGTATCCGTCGTCTTCGCTTCGATCGGAGCAGGCGGCGTGCCCGGCGGAAGCGTTTTTCTTCTCTTTATGATTCTGGAAAACGCGGGGTTCACGCCGCCGCAAATCGGCGCTATCGTCGGACTCGCGCTCGGCGTCAATCCGATTCTCGACATGTTCGAGACGGCGTGCAACGTTACCGGCGACAATATTTGCACCTATATCGTCGCCAAGCTTCATAAAATGCTGAGCCCCGGCGGTCAGGAGACCGATCCGAGTTAAACCCGCCCTTCCGTTTGTTCTCCAATTTCGCGCAAAAAACGCTTAAAAGACGGACGTTCGAATTCCTTCCGACGGCTCTTGGAGCGGATTCGAACGTCTTACTTTCTCTTGACCCGGTCGGCAGGAATCGCTATTCTCTTCGCAGAGACTGCGCCAACGGTTTGGGCGCAATTGGGAATAAAACGGAATATGAAAAAACAAGCAGGGAAAGCACGCTTTGGAAACGTCGGCTCGCGGCGGCAAGTCGCGGCGCTGGCGTTTTGTTTTCTTGGAGCCGTCCTCGTCTGCGCATACGCCGGCTGCGCGCG
>CAMNJU010000179.1 GCA_946541595.1 uncultured Planctomycetales bacterium | reverse complement strand
ATTGACGGTAATCTTCGTCGACTTAACGCCTTCGATATAAACGGCATACGTCGGATTGTCCAAGTTAGTCGCAACGCCGCGCGTCAATACGACGTTCTTGTCCGTAATCGCCGTGACCGTCTTCGAATAGACGTTGAACGTGAGTTCCGGATTAAATTCGCCTTCAATGGAGGCTTCAATAAGAGCAGCCTCGCCCGCGTTTCCAACTGCGTCGTACGGAACGAGTTTGAATACGTAATCGGCATATTCGTCTATCTTTTGGAACGTCGCGGACGTTTCGTCTGTTGAAAGCCAGAAGTCGAAGTTGGAACCGCCGTCGACCGAGTAGAACAGATTGTAAACGCCAACGCCGGAATGTTCGTCTGAACCGCTCCATGACAGCCCCAAGGCCCCGTCCGTTTGAACGGCGTCGGCGAAGACTGCGGTAGGCGGATCAACGTCGTATGTATTGACCCAGACGTTCGTATCAATGGCCTCGTTCGCGTCGAAAACGATAGTCGCCTTACTTTCTACACGCGTTCCGGAGACAAGTCCGTCTTTGGCGCAAACGGAAAACGCAACGTTTCCTTCGCCCGTTCCAAGAATCTTATCGTTCGGAGGCAAAAATCCCGCATACGCGTTAGCGGGGAAATGATCCGCCGTCGTTTCGTCCCAAGAACGCAAATACCAGCGAACGGCGCCCGTTTCATAGTTCACGTTCTGTTCTATACGTAGTTTGACGCCTGTCGACGCCTGATCGACAAGCCATATATTACCGCTAAGCTTAGCGGACTCCGTCAACGAGAATATTTCTGATCCAACGGTAAGCGACGACGCGGAGAATGTCGACCAATCCCATTCAGCCGGCATTGTCATATCGATCGTAACCTCTTGCGCCGCTGCCGCCGCCGTCGACTTGTTCTCAAAGAAAATGCGATAATTTTGCGCGGAGGAGGAAGCGCCAATCCAGTTCGGAGTCTCAATGACGAGATTTGGCTCTTCTTCCGTTCCATAATTTATCTGAACAAAATCCGCGCCGATCGGACCGGCAATTTCATTCGGGTCGCAAGATCGCGGCTCGTTAGGAACATAAGGTTCCGCGTCTTTAGGCGGTTCTAATTTGTCGCATTCGCAAGGTGAACATTCGCAAATTTGCACTTGATTACGAAGGGATCTGGCATGTTCTATACTATGCCGTGCAGCCGATATGGCGTTTGTCAGGCTAACAAGAGCTATAGTTAAGCCCTGTCGCCTTTCTGCTACAAGCTTGTTATACTCCTCGTTGTCATTGCAATCATCCCACATGGAATAAGCAGTAAAACCCAATCCTATTACAGGTACTAGTCTTGGGAGATATTGGCGGAAATATTTGTTACTCGCTTTCTTCGAAATCTTTTCCAGTTTCTTTTCACCATAAATATCCCAAGTGACTTCTAGAACATCGTTTGATAAAGCTTCGAAATTCTCCGCAAGAGCCTCCCGAATACTACCCAATTCGTCCATGTCTAAAGAAAAGGTATTATAATCTAGGCCGATCGACTTCATCGTCGCTACAACTTTTATAGGATTTATAAGTCCCCCAACGGTCTGGGCGCCGGGTAGAAGCGTCAGCGAATCCAAAATACCAGTCGCTGTGTCTAACACCAATTTTTTCACAGTGTTATCAACTTTCTTTCGCGCAATTTCATAAAGTTTATGCGCGATTTCGACCTCTTCTACAGCGGAGACGCATCGTCTATAATTACTTTCAGCTTCCCGGAGTTGCCGCTGAAACTGTTGAATCGATTCTATCGAGGTACAGGCGCACATACAGTATGCGTCAACGGGCGAAATACTATTTAGCATTGAAACGAGTTCGCTCAACTTTCCGTTGATATTCATATCGGCAATGAAGTCGTCGAATGAACAAAGCACGTTATAATACACGCCTTCTGTTTTCAAGAAGTTGAACTGTCCGTCGTTCTCTATGCTTACTTCGAGGTCGGCGGTTTCTTTTCCTTCAATAGAAGCGACAAGCTGCACAGACTGCTCTTCACTGACTAATTCAACGGTTCCAAATCGGGCAACTCCTGAGACAGGGCTCAGTTCCAGTTCCGCGGTTTGAAAAGCCTCGTCTTCTATTTTGAGCGTATATTTTCCGGAATTCGATTCAGCGCAGTATATTTCAACGTTCCCGTCGCCGTCGACCAATCCGCCTCCGAGAAGAATCCCCGCTTCGTCAAGGACGCTCGCCCAAACTCCTGCGGCGCCGCGTTCTCCTAAAACAACGCGCCCCGATACGACGACCGGAGCCTGCTCCAGTTCGACTTCAATACTGAGCGTCTCTGAGCCAGAAAGCGTTACCGACGTCAGCGCGACATATTCCTGAGCAAGTACAGCCGCAGTATACAAACCGCTTGAAAGTCCTTTGAAAACAAGTTCTTTATCGATAGGAACAGAAGCAAAGGCCGCTACGTTGCTTTCAGAATCGTAAAGAACGATTAAGGCGCGGTCAGTCGAGAGCTCCGCGGCGGTTGGGAACGTCAATTTGAGATTGAGCGTCGCGAGTTTTTCAAAATTGAGCGCAATGTTTTCATCGGAACCGTCGACGGTAAATTCCGTCTCGGCGTAATACTCGCCGATATACGCCTCAAAAACGTAAGACCCGTCAATCAAACCTGAAAGTTCAATATTCGCAACGCTTTTCAGTCGCGATTCGACCGTTTCGAGAACGTCGCCGTTCGCATTGACGCGGCTCAGATAGAAAATCGCGTCCTCGTCTTGCGGCAGACTGGCCGCGTCATATTCAAAAGCGACGGAATTAGCGCCAAGCTGCGCGTTCCATTCGATCGAGGCGCCAAGTTCAACGACAGTCGCGGAAAGAGGCGTAAAGACGCCTTGAGCGCAGGAAGCGTAGAATTCGTACTCGCCCGGTTCCGTAAAGAACAAAACAGCAGACGGAGAGTACGCGTCGACCGTACGGAGCAAGTTGAACTCGCCGTCCTCGCCGCGTCGGAAAATCTGAATCTCTTTCGGCGTCGACTCCGATTCGACGCCCGTAAAATTCACGGCGCAAGAAGCAACATACGGCAACGTTACGTCCTTAACGACGCCCTCGCCTTCACAAAGCAGGTCGAAAATATAGGGCGCGTCGGCTATTCGGAGAGAATACTCCCCAAGGGCGACGTTCTCAAACTGATATTGGCCTAACGCGTCGGTTTGCGATGTATATACTTTTCCCAGCCCGTCATAAAGAATAACAGTCGCCCCTTCAATCGGAACGTCGTTTCTGTACGAAACGACGCCTGAAACCGTTGTTAGCGCAAGTGAAATCCGATAACCTTCGACGTCTTGATCGGCGTCGATCTCCACCTCGGCGTTCCAGATCGGCGCCATCGTGTCGGAATAAACGACGAGCTTTTTCTGTCCGGCGGAAAGATTAACCAGCGTAAAAGCGCCTGAACCGTCGACCTTCGTAACGGCGACGGCGTTTTCTCCTTCCTGAACGACCACGGTAAAACCGTCGACGCTTCTTCCGTCAAGCGCGGCGACAACGCCGGAAAAAGACCGGCCTTCGGCAAGTGTAACGTTCTCGCTGAGAATCGCAGCGTCGGCAAAAGACACATAATGACGCGCGGCAGCGTAGCCGTCCGCTTCAACGCGCAGCGCCGCTTTGCCGACTTCCAATCCGTAGAGCAGATAATATCCGTCCTCGTCGGTTACGTCGCGTCCGAGCGCGCGTTCACCGTCGAATACCGTTACGACCGCGCCCACGATCGCGTTTCCAGATTCGTCGACGATCCTGCCGCCCACGCTGGAGCCGTCCGGCAACGCAAAATTCGCGCCGACCGAGACGGTTTGCATCGGGGCGACGGCGACAGAGTTTGCTTCAATCGGCCGGACGCACCCTTCGGCGTGGAGCGAGACGGTCCATTTGCCGGGCGCAAGGTCGTTGAGAACATAGGCGCCCCAACGATCTGTCGTCGCGAACGCCATTTCGCCCGACTCTGATTCCGCCGTTACCAGCATGCCTTCGAGAGAATGTTTCGTCTTGGAAAGAACGCGCCCAGAAATAGCTCCGTAAGCCGTCGCTGTCAAATTAAAGTTGTTCAGATCGCCTTCAAGGGGCTCGACGCAAGTCTCCGAAAGATCCGTTCCTTTTGAAAGCAAATTAAGTTCAACTCGTTGCGACGCGGGCAAATAGTTAAAGACGTAAACGCCGTTTTGGTCGGTAACCGCAATTTCGCTTTCCGTCTCGCCGTCTCCCCAGACCGCTTGCAAGACGGCGTCTGGAATACCTTTGCCCGTCGCAATATCGGTAAGTCTGCCGGACAGGCCGGTCGCGTTCTCGCCTTTCTTTTCCGCGAGCAGAAAATCGCTAACGTGTTTGTAAGTTAACAGCGAGTTTCCGCGTAAACGGTATCGGGTTAGAGCAGAAGCAAGATCGCCGCAGTAGTCGTTCCACGAATTCCAATATTCTTTGGGGTACGCGTTCGCTTCCAGTTCTTCGTCGAAACTGTCGATAACCGAGACTCCTATTCTCATCGAGGAGCCGGGCACAAAATAGAAATCGACGCTGTGTGTTTCCCCCGCGCGCAATACGCCTGCGGAATCGGCAGAGCCCGCTCCCATAATGAAAATCTTATCGAATTCCGTCGCGTTCGATTGGTATCCCAAAGAACCGTTGCGGACCGTAAGACAGATTATCGGCGCGTACATATCGGCGTCGCCCGCGTTCGTATAGGCGACCGTCCCTTTATAAACACGCCCGGAGCGAATCGAATCAGGCGCGTTCAACACGGTTTCCAAGCGGGGGCCTTCCCCCGCGCTTGTAACAGTTATCGCCTTTGCTAACGCTCTTGTCTCCCCTCCGAGCGTGGCGATAAGGTCGTATTCCCCTGCGGACGCCCCTGTTAGATCAAACGAGACGGAGGCGCTTGAGCCTGACCTGCCGCCCATATTGACTCCCTCGATACGCGCGCCGCCCTTTTTCAGTTCAAACCGAACGTCTGACGATAATCCGGCGCCAACGACGGAAAAGGTCGAAACGCCGAGATTTGACGCCGCGCTTTGCGATACGCCGACAATTTCCAAACTTGAATTGACGCGCGTTTCATAAGAAAAACTTGCAGAGGAATCGGCGGTTTCGGCAAGCAAATAGAACGTGCGCGCTCTGTCGGAAGGAGCGACGTAAAGAGCCTGACCGCCGTTTTCGTACGTCGCCCCTTTGAAATCGTAAAGCGCCGACGTAGGCGACAAACCTTCGCGCATATAAAGTTCGACGGACCCTGTGGCGATGCCGTCGATGAAGAACGGCTGATTGGCCGGAACGTCGATTCGGAATAACTTCAAAACCTCGCTTTGAAGAGAAACCGTTCCAGATTCAGGAAGCGCGGCCGTTTGAATTGCGGTCGCCGTTTCGGCGCGAAGCTCGTTATTGGAGACGTTAACTCCTTCAAATATATCGCGATTCGCATTGACGCGCACGACAAAAGTCCAATCGCCGTCGCTCACCGAAACGGGCGTTACAAGTTTCGCTTGGCGAACTGCGACGTCCCCCGCAGCGATCTTTGCGGTCGTATAGACGGTCCCGACGAACGCTTCCCGACCGGTCGAAGAAACGAGCCAGATTTCGTCACGCCACGTCCCTTCCACGGCGGCGGAGCCGTTGTTGCGCTCAGTCCACTGAATCTGAACCGAATCGCCGACAGTCGCTGACGAAGGAGTCTGCAGCGCAATCGGTTCAAGATCGAACGAAGAAGACGCGTAATCGGCAAATTCGTACGCGCCAATATCGGCGTAGACGCCCTCGGCGTCAGGCGCGCCTGTCTGTTTGGAATAAATATCCGTCGCGCGCGCCACGCCGTCCGCGTCCGTCGCGGGCGCAAGCGCGCCGTCCGCCGCATCGATACAGGGCGAGCCTGCGCGAAGCCGGTAGTCCCCGTTGGCTGCGTCTCGGAACATGGGATCAGCCCAGATGTTTCCGTTTTGGCCTACGGAAGTCGCACTCTGAGGTCCAACCCCTGCAGAATTATAGAAACAACAATGCTTTGTCTCAATTACTCCCCAATCATAAATGATATCTGATATGTTGTAGAAGACTGAATTAACAATAGATCCTGCAATGCCTCGTATTGCAGTCGTTACGTTGGCAATGGTGCAGTTTACGATCGTCGTTGTTCCTGAATCTGGTCGCAGCGCAATTGATGATTCTTCAAAAATAGAGTTATATGCGGAAAAAGTTCCTCCGTAATTCCGCATCGAATCATACTCGGTATAACTTATACGACTATTGTTAAAAGTAACAGAGCCACCAATAAGATAAATACCGCCTTGATTATTCGTATTACTGCAATAACGGACGATGCAATAATCCATTTCAACAACCCCGCCTTGGCAGTATATTTTACTCCAATCCCCGGAGTTGGGAACTTTCTCTTCGTTCTCGTCCAGATCCCCGCCGTATTCGTCGTCGTAGAGCGACGTAAAGACGATCGGCTGCGCCGCGTTCCCCTTAGCGACAAGTTTGCCCCCCGCCTCGACGGTCAGCGAACAGCCGGGATCAAACTTCAAAATCGCGCCCGGCGCAAGCGTCAGCGTCGAGCCGCTCGCTACGGTAAGATCGCCTGTAATGCGGTAAACATGCTCGCCAAACCAAGTTTCGCTTTGCGTCATACGCCCGGAACGAGTCTCTGACAGGTATTTAAAGACAGCCGAATCCGCTTTCGACACGCCGCTTAGTCCGGAACCGCGAAGGTATGAGCCGCCAACTTTTGGAACAGAACACTGCCCGTCCTTGTTTGTGTCTCCGCCAACTTCGTCATCCTCAGCGCGCGTTAAAACGACGTTGTCCTTAACGTCGACCGTCGCGCCGACGGCGACGTCGATATACGCGTTTTTCCAGAACTTAACGACCGCGCCTTCTTCAACAGTCAGCGTCGTTCCAGAAGGAACCCCGAGTTTTCCAACGACCAGCCACGTCTTATCGGCTCTCCAAGTCTCGCTTTCGGCCACTTCGCCGCGTTTGATCATAATCGCGTCGTCGTTAATTACCGTAGCCGTACGCTGTTCGGTAAAGAAAACGGAGCCGGAACCGTCGAGATATTCAAGCGTGAGGGTTATGGGACCGTCCGGATATTGGGCCGTGTCTAACGTAAACGCTCCTTCGCTCGTTCCTGTTGCGAGAACAATGGAAGACGTTCCGGTAGAACATGTCAGCCGCGTCGCGCTGTTCTTATAAGCGCCCCACGACCGTGCCCACACGACGTCGACAGAGCCTCGCCATACGTCGTTTTGCGAGGCGTCGAAACTTCTGGT
>CAMNJU010000178.1 GCA_946541595.1 uncultured Planctomycetales bacterium | reverse complement strand
CCGGAACTGACTCTGTTCGTAATGATTTCGGCGACGCCGGACGCGTCGGTCGTTCCGTCGACAGTCAGTTTGAATCCGTCGGAGTAGAGCGCGACGCTCGCGCCTTCGAGGGGCGCGTCGCCCTGCGTCACCGTTATTTTGCAGGGCGCAAGATCGAGCGCCGGGGCGGCTTGGGCCTTCTCCGCCGCGGCCTGAGCCTTTTCTTTGAGTTCGCCTCGCTCCTTAATTCCCTGCCAGACGGCCGGACCAAAAACGATAAAGAGGATCGCTGCGCCAATAACAAGCACGGTCGCCAGAACTTTAAGAAAGGCGAATCCCTCGCGTCGGACAAATGAATCGCGGTTTGCGCTGAATTTGGAAGTCATGTGCGGTCTCCTCGAAAATCGGGAATTTACGTCGGCTCTATTGTCAATAATTTCTTCGCGGCGCCAATTTGAACTCATGCGCGCCCGATCTTTTAGTCCCTCGCGTTCATTGTACAGCGGAGAAAGCGCCCGCGCAACTATCGACGGCGCCGGCTGGCGGGGAACGCCGCAAAAGACTGCGTCCGATTAGAATTAGCGCTGTTTTTTAGAATAAATTCTAAATTTCTTTCTTGATTATTAGAAAATCATTAGAATTTATACTATTTTTCTATTTTTTCAGACGTTTTAGAATTAACGCGCCGACTTTGTTATATTACTAATATTGTTCTATTTCTAAAAAGCGTTTTCAAAAACTTCCTTGTATTTCTCTAATTATTGAGAAATTCTAAATTATTTAGAGTTTATTAGAAAACCGGTCAAATCCGGACCGCGGAAAGAAACAGCGACGCTCCATGCTGACAACGAGTCGTGCGAATCGCGGCAATCGTGCATATAGGGATATATAAAGAGTTGCGTCCTTCGTCAGAGAGCAGCGGGAGCCCGTTTGGGCGCGAAGCGCGCCGGCTTCTCGATCCGGTAAAAAATCTAATTCATTTAGAATTCCAGCTCTGCGAGGCGAAAAAGAGACCACTGCGCGAAAAGCGCGGTTGTTTGCACTAATATCCCCCCTCCCTCCTTATTTCATTCCATATTTCACGTAACATTTCAATATTTCCGCGCGTCGGTAAGAAAAGCGCGGTTCCGGTAAAAATCGCGCGTCTGTTCCTCTTCTTATATCCCCCCTCCCCCTATACGCCAACCGTTATTTTATGTCTTTTGTCTCGATCCAAACTTCCGGTTCGCCAGCCGTCCGGCGCCTGCCGTGGATCCCCCCCCTCCCATTTCAATCCCCTATCCCCCCCTTCAAATTTGCGATCGGTAGAAGACAAAAAAAGGGCGCCGAAGCCTCGTTTGACTTCGGCGCCCGTGCGTGTTGAACGCGGCGCGCTTATCGGGGCGCAGCCGTTACGGCGCGTAGAGCTCGCACGGCTCGACGTCGAGGAGCGGCCAGACGAGCTCGCCGCGCTTCTGCGCCTCTTCGTCCTGGAAGGCGCCAAGACGCATCGCGTTCGCGTCGAGCCAGAGAATGAACCTGTGGCGGTCGGCGTCGGAAACGGCGTCTTTATGATTTTCGTCGAACAGAATCTTGCCGAGTTTCGCTTCCGAGGAGCCTACTCTGCCGGGCCGGGCTCTCGATCCTCCGTGCGGGCCGGTCGTCGTAATACCGCCGAGCATCGAACCGCTGTAATAGTAGACGTAGGGCCGGAGGTCTTCATGGTCCATCTTTTTGGGCTCGACGTCCTTCTCGACGTGGCACGGAACGCAGTTCCGCTCCGCGATCGGCTTAATGAACCGATAGAAATTCATCGGCTCGACGGGTCCGCATTCGGGCTCGATCTTCGAGGGCGCGCGTCGGAACGCGAGCGGCTGCGTCGATTCGGCGGTATTCGAGACGCTTTCGTCGTCCGGCTCGTGGCACCCGACGCAAACGAGCTTCTCGCCCGGATGCACAAACGCGACCGCGCGCATCGTCTGGACCGCCATATTATTCGCGTCGAGCGCCTGGAAGATGAGCTGCTTGCCGTACGGCGCCTCGAAATAGGCGCTTCCGTCTTCCTCGACGGGCACGGTTCCGAGCGGAATACGGGGCGTGTTCTCCGTCGCGTAGCCCATAAAGGGCGTGTCCATCCACGGATTCGACTTCGGTATGACCTGAATAATACGGAGCCGTTTAATCGGCCTGTCGGGCGGGAACGGCCGGTCGTGAATATTGACGTTTACGACGCCGACCGTCGCCGTCTTATCGGCGCCCGCGTAATCTTCCCCCTGCGCGGTCTGCTGCGGTATGACGGGCGGCTTGGTTCGCGGCCGGATCGGAATCGGCTCGGTGAGCCTGAGCCGCGGATCGTACCCGATGGGCAGAATCTCGCGCTCGCAGAGCAGCTCTTCGTTCCCGTACCGGTCGAGCAGTACGAGATCTTCCCAACTGTTGCACAGATAGAGATCTTCGCTCAGCGGCCACGGCGCGCCGTACCGATACTGACTGCGCCCGTACGTTTCCGATTCCGGGAACGGCTCGTAGGGCGTAACGCGCCGAATCTGACTCATATGATTGTCGTTTGGGACGCGAAGATCGAGCATGCACAGCGATCCGAACGATTCCCCGTGATGCGGGGCCGCCGTAAAGACGTATTTGTGCGAGTTCGGAATCGGCCGGAACTGCATCTGCGTCATGGGAAGTCCGGAGGGCGCGTCGTCGCAGCGGCCGAACCGATGGTCGCCATGCTTGCAGTCCTCAAACGTGTCCCACGGGAACGGGTAGTTCCCCTGCGGCGAGCGCGGATTGCGGCCGTCGGGCGCGCACGTCCAGAAGGTCGAGCCGAGGCAGTTCTCGCGGTCGGTATAGTCCCAACGCGTAAAGACGAGCGCGCCGTCGTTATTGACCGTCGGGCGCCATTCGCTCGTCTCAAAGAAGCTGATCGGATAGATATCGGATCCGTCGTTCTTCATGGAGTGCATGACGGACGTCGTAACGCGCAGGGACGCGCTTTCGGCAAAGCAGCGGATAAAGCCTCCGCGCCGCTCCGAGCAGAAGACGAGCCGACCGGACGGAAGCTCGCAGACGTCGAAATCGTTGTACGCGCCGTCGGTGAGCTGCTCGATAGAATCGCCGTCGAGCCGCGTCTTAAAGATGCTCCACGTCGTTTCGGGCGTCCAAACCCACCGATGCTCCTGCGCGTTGCACCATGAGAAATAGACCGTCTTACCGTCGTAACTCAGTTCCGGCTTATAGAACGAGCCGGAGTCGAGCTCGCGGCCCGCAAGTCGTTTATGGAGCGGCGTTTCGACGACCTTCTTTCCCTTAATGAGATCGACGATCTTCGGGTCCTTCTCTTTCCAGTTCTCGAGCGCGAAAATTCCGCCCCCGCGGATCGTATTGAACCCGTAAATCTGCGTCGCCATGTGACCGCCGATACGGTCCGTATTGAACTGGTTCGTGAGTCGGGAGCCGGCGTAACATCCGCGCGCTAAGAACATAACGCGGTCGAGCTCGGCGACCTCGTCCTGCTTGAACATAATCGCTCTTCGGAACGCGCACGCGACGAAATAGTCGGCGATCGCGGCGTCTTTATCGGCCTGATACCGCCCGTCGGAAACCGCCTGCCCGACCGCGCGCTCGAACCGCGCGAATTCGTCTTCGAGCGCCTGAAACGCCGGGGCCGACTCGTCGAACGAGCCCGCGTCGAGCATGGCGCGAGTCCGCCGCACGACGACCTCGACCGGAGTCTTCTCCTTATCCGGATAGACGAGCGCGTTTTCGTCGTAGACCTGATCCGCAGCCCCGCGCGGCGGCTGGCGTTCGCCGCTAAGTTCCTTTTCCAGTTCGAGATACCGCTCGCCCCAGTTCGCGAAAACGCCGTCGCGGAACGAATCCGCGCTAAACGACGCGATCTTCAGCTCGGCCGCGCGCGCGTCGAACCGGGCCTTATCGACCGGCTGAACCGGTATATTTTTGGCCGGCTTCTCTCCCGGCTTAACGGTCGGCTCGAGTCCGCCCGTCGGAAAGAGATGATCGAGCGACGCCGCGGCCGCGGTTTCCAGCCTGCCCCCGAGCTTCGCCGCGAGCGCCCCTTCGACCGAAACGCTCGCCGCGTCGGTCCAACGGTCGAGTCCGAGCTCGGCAAACGACATAATCTGATCGGGCGCGTCCGCGTCGCGCGCCGCCTGGAAATATTTCGGAACGTCCGGAAAACGCTCGACTTTCAGATTCGCCTGATTCGGAACCGTCTTGGCAAGCGACTCGCGGAATTCAGCGCGCCGTTCCGCGCGGTCGGCCGACAGAACGCCGTCGAAGCGCGACGCGAGAATCGTATCCGCGTCCGCCTTCAGCGGCCCCGTCGGAACCGCGTCGGGCGAGAATTTCCGTATTCCCTTCGAGATCCGCAGTTCGTCGATTACCCCGTCGCAGTAGAGCGAGCGCTCGACGAGCGAGCCGATCGCAAAGAGCGCGTCGCCGGGCGTTTCCGAGCGGTCGCCGTCGAGCGTTCCCTTCCCGACGGAGACGCCGTCGACAAAGAGCTCCGCCGCGTCGACGTCCATCGTCAGACCGATATAGTGCGGCTTTCCGTCGACGAGACCGAAATCCGACACAATCTCCTGCTTCGACTTATTGCCCGGCACGTAGAGCGCGAGATTGCCGCTCCCCGCGTACGTATAGAGTTCCCAATGGCGGGGCGAGCTTTTCGGCTCGTTCGCGAGCAGAATCTGGAACCCGTCTTTCGAATCGACGCGCGCCCAAAGCTCGACGGTAAACGGCCGCGCGTTAAGGAGTTCGTCCGAAGGAAAGACAAACGAATTCCGCTTCGGCGCGATCGCGGTCCCCAGCTCGGGCGTAAACGACTCGACAATAAAACCGTCGGAAAAGAAGTCGGGCGGATCGACCGCAGAATCGACCGGACTGACACGGTTCGACGTCGGCGGCAGCTGAGCCCAGACCTGAGCGCCGAACGTAAGGAGAATCGGCGCGATTAAGAGTAAAATGCGTTTCACGGCTGTACCCTTTAAAAAAAGAGCGGGGAACGCGCGTCCCCCGCGATATTAGCGTTTGGCAAAGAGTTGCGTCAAACCGTTACGGACAGGGCGTCCTGAGCGGCGCAATCTCGAGCAGTTCGACCGCGACGCGCTCCGGCGACTCGTTCACAATCTGGATCGCGTTCGGGCGAGCGTCCGTTCGCGCGTCGGTTACCGTTCGGTCCCCGTTCACGCATACGTCCGTTATATTGCGCGTCGCGATTACGTCGAGTTCGATACGGCCCGACGAGAAATTGACGCGTTCGAGCGTATACGGCCCGAGCTTAACGGCGCGGTGCGAAAAGACGACCCGAAGCTGCGCGTCCGGCGCGTACTGAATAACGACGTCGCGCAGAAGATCGATTTCTTTCGGATCGAACGTCAGCGCCATGCGGAGCCGGAACTGGCCCGGCGTCTCGACCGACGTCAGTTCCGAAAAATCGACGTTCTTCTCCGAATAAACCGGCTCGCCCGTCTCCGGAATCATCTCCGGCACGAACTTCTCGCCGAGCGTTCCGTCGTTATGCCGAACGAGCTCGTGAAAGACCGCGCTGCCGCCGAATCCGCGCTCGCGCGTCCAGCCGCAGATAATGCGCCGGCCGCCGCGCCACGGCGCCGTCTTGGGCACGTTGACCGCGCCGGTCATGAGCTGATTGGGCGCGTCGGGGACTTCCCACGGACCGAGCGGATTCTTCGACGTCTTATAGAAGCCGTTTAAATGATTCGCGATTACATAATAATCGCCGCCCCACTCGAACCAGTCGGGGCATTCGGGCTCGCCGTCTTTGTGCGTATAGACCGGATCGAGGAGCGTCCACTCTTTCAGGTCGTCGGAAACGGCGTGCGCCCAGCAGCCCTTCCCGCGGTAGTTCGTCGTTATGTACATGTGGAACTTGCCGTCGCTGGGCGACTTAAAGACGACCGGATCGCGCGTTCCCTGCCCGTACCCGTCCGGCAGAAGGAAGAGCGGCTGCGGCTTCTGCTTCTCGAAATGGATTCCGTCCTGACTCGTCGCGACGCAGATCAGCCCGTAGACGTTCTTCGTCTCGCCGTTCGGGAGCGTGTACTCGACCGCGCGATTGGCGTAGAACGCGTAGTACGTCCCGTCGTGATAGAAGACCGACCCGGTGCAGATCGAGCCCTCGTTCTGGTCGTCGATCGGAACGACAAACGGCTGATGCTTCCAGTTCTTCAGGTCGGTCGACGTCGCCTGAATCCACTGATGCGCGCCGAGCCCGTTCTTCGCCCCGTGTCGGTTCTTATCGAGCAGGTACATGAAATGAAAGACCCCGTCGACGCAGAACGGCATGCAGTCGCCGACCCCGTAAGCGTTCGGCGGCGTCCAGTAGTTCATGGAATAAGGCTCCGAACGTTCGGTGCGCTCGCGCCGGTCGATCCGATTGGGCCCGCCGGAGAGCGCCGCGATCTCCTCGTTGGAAAGCGCGCGGTTCCATACGGCGATAAAGTCGATCGCCCCTTCGAATCCGGGCCGCGGCTTCGCGTTCGGATCGGGCGTGTCAAATTGGGCGCCGATCGCGACCGGAACGTCGCTCGTGCGCAGCTCGCCGAGCGTGAAATCTTCGTCGCAGCAGCGGCCGTCGACGAAAAGCTCCATCTTCGCCGAATTGACGCGGCAGTAGACGTCGTGCCACGCGGTCGGATCGTTCGGCATGCAGATTTCCGAGCGAGGAGCGCGCGCCGAAAGGAGCCCCTTATTCTTCGTCGTTCCGACTTCCGCGCCAAACGCCCCGTTCTGATAGAACAGATTGAACGCCAAAACGCCGTGCCCGCCGTGCTTTGAGAAGAGCGGCGAATCGTTCCAGACGTCCGGCGCGCACTTCACGCGAAGCCCGAACGTCAGCTCCGAGCCCGTGATTTTGAGCGCTGCGTTCGCCTCCTTCGAGAGCGTTATAAAGCCGCCTTTCGGTATCTCGGCGACCTTGCCGTCCCCGCCCCGCATGAGCGATTCGGCATAGTCCGGCCCCGTCAGAACGACGCCAAGCCGCGCGCCTCCGCTCGCAACGAGCGACGCGTCGCCGCCCGTTCCAAAATCCCAGCGCGCGACGTAATCCGAGGGCGTTGCGGAGGCAGGCTCGTCCGCGCTCGCAAACGTTCCGAACGCCAAAGCGGCGAACGCGGCGGCAAGCGCCCCCGATATGCGTAAGCGAGTCATATCTTTACTCCTTATCGAAAGTTACTGAATCAGACTCTTGAGATCGACGGGCTCAGAAACTCCTTCGAGCGTCGGTTCGATCGGAGGAATAGAGCCGTCCGACGCGAATTCAAACCGGTCGAGGCACGTTTCACGGC
>CAMNJU010000177.1 GCA_946541595.1 uncultured Planctomycetales bacterium | reverse complement strand
CCCGCGCGCGACCGCGAAGTCAGACGACCTTTTTGATTATCCGACGCTCTTTATGCACGGCCGGAACGCGTTCTCGTTCTCTGAGGAGGAGCGCGGCCGGCTTCGCCTCTATTTTGAGCGCGGAGGATTCCTTTTTGCGAACGCCGTGTGCGCCTCGAAAGCGTTCGAAGACGCGTTTATTACGGAAGTCGCCGCTATTCTTCCCGACGAACAACTCGTCGACGTGCCGCTCGACGATCCGCTCTATACGTCGAAATACGGCGGATATCGGATCGAAAAACTTCAGTACCGAACGCGCAAAGTGGAGAACGGGCGACAGACGACGGAGGAGCTCGTCGACGGTCCGCCCCGGCTCCGCGGAATTCAGCGCGCCGGACGTTGGATTATCCTCTTTTCACCTGACGACGTAAGTTGCGCGCTTGAAAACGTTACCGCGTCAAACTGCGCCGGACTCTCGCGGGAAAGCGCGTTCTTTCTGGCGACGAACGTCCTTTTTTACGCCGCAGAATCGTTTTAGGGCGTTTTATGCCGGTAGAATACAGTGATTGTTCGGATTGGAACGGTTGGAAAAACTTTGTGTTCTTGAATGGGATAAACTAAAAAAAGGAAAAGAAAAAATACGCCGATTACCTCCTTGAATTATTTTTCTTCAACGCTAGAATTATTAGGATTATTCATTGTTCCTTGTTCGCGACGGGCGTTCGATTCGTCCCGCGCGCGTCTAAGGGGCTTGGGAACCCGGTTTGCCGTATAGTTTTTTGAATCAACGGGCTTGACTTATGTTTGAATCGTTAACCGATCGCCTTAGTTCCGCGTTCCGCGCCATGACGGGCCGCGGCCGCCTTACGGAGTCGAACGTTCGGGAGGGTCTCGAGCAGGTCCGTCAGGCCCTGCTGGAAGCAGACGCCAGCGTTGAAGTCGCGAACCGTTTCGTTCAGAACGTTCAGGAGAAATTCCTCGGTTCCGAAGTTTCGCGCGCGCTCAGTCCGACGCAGCAGATCGTTAAGATTGTTAACGACGAGCTCGTTGCGCTCATGGGGCCTGTCGATTCGACGATTCCCGTGAAAGAGCCGTTTACGACGATCATGCTCTGCGGTCTTCAGGGTTCCGGTAAAACGACGTCCTGCGGCAAGTTGGGCAAACGTCTGATCGCCGCAGGCCGCAAACCCATGTTTGTCGCCGCCGACTTGCAGCGCCCCGCCGCTATCGATCAGCTCGAAGTGCTTGGCGGTCAGCTTGGCGCGCCCGTCTTTGTCGACCGCGAATCGAAAGATCCGGTCGACGTGTGCAAGCGCGCGCTCAAAGAAGCGAAAGAGCGGAACGTCGACGTCGTCATTCTCGACACAGCGGGCCGCCTTCATATCGACGACGAGCTCATGCAGCAGCTCAAAGACGTCGAACGCAAAGTTCAGCCTGATCAGGTCTATTTCGTCGTCGACGCCATGACCGGCCAAGACGCGGTCAACAGCGCGAAAGCGTTCAACGAGGCGCTTGAGCTTGACGGCGTTATCCTCACGAAGTTAGACGGCGACGCGCGCGGCGGCGCGGCGTTGTCCGTTAAAGAGATCACCGGCGTTCCGATTAAGTTCATCGGCGTCGGAGAAACGCTCGACGCGCTCGACGATTTTCATCCCGACCGCATGGCGAGCCGAATGCTCGGCATGGGCGATATGCTTACGCTCATTGAAACGGCGCAGGCGAAGTTCGACGAAGAAGAACTCCGGCGCCAGCAGGAGCAGATGGAGAAGGGCGTCTTTACGCTCGACGATTTCCGTCGGCAGATGAGTCAGGCGTCGCGGCTCGGTTCGCTGGGTAAGATTATGAGTCTTATCCCCGGCATGGGGCGCTTGAGCGGGATCATTGGCGAGCTTGGCGTCGATCCGGATAAAGAGATGCGCAAGATCGGCGGTCTCATCGATTCGATGACGCCCCTTGAACGCCGCAAGCCGGAAATCATTGATCTTCGCCGCAAAAAGAGGATTGCCGCAGGCGCGGGCGTCGACGTTAAGCGCGTCAACGAACTTCTCGAGATGCATCAGAAGATGGCGGGCGTGGTTAAGAGTTTCTCTTCGCTCGGCGCGGCGCAGCGTATGCGGCAGCTCCAATCGTTAACGGCGAATCCGTTTGGCGTACTCGGCGGTCAGCCGAAAAAAGGAACGACCGGCAAGCGTCTTACCCCGAAAGAACGGGAAGCGCAGCGCAAGCGGCTTGAAAAAGAACGCCGCAACAAGAAAAAGAAGAAGTGATATATCCGGGAACGGTTCGGCGTTTTGCGGCGGTCCGTTCCTTTGACTACCGAATTTAATTGGGTTTGTCCCCGTTAAATAAACCGTTCGACGCGTCGAGCGCTCCGTTTGCGCGCGCGTTTCCGTAAAACGCGCAACCGAACGAGTTCCCGATTTCGCGCATGCGGCGCGAGGGCGGAAATTGGACTCCCGTTCACGAGGGGACGGGAAATACCTTTATTGTTTTTAGGAGATAGATTAGTGTCTGTTAGAATTCGTATGAAGAAGTTTGGTCGTAAACATCGACCCTTTTTCCGTATTGTCGCCGTCGACGGCCGTCGTCCCCGCGACGGACGCGTTCTCGAGGAATTGGGAACGTATGATCCGATGGTTCCCGAAACTGACGCGCGCGCCCTTCTTAAGGGCGACCGTATTGCTTATTGGATTGGCGTTGGCGCTCAGCCGAGCGACAAGTGCGCCGTTCTGATTAAGAAGTACGGAAAAGACGGCGTCTGCCTTGAAGCGCAGAAAGCCGCGATCGAACGTTTGGCCGCCGGTCGCAAACGCAACGTTCCGGTTGCAGCCGCGCCTGCGGCGCCCGCCGCTGAAGAAGCGCCCGCCGCCGAAGCCGCCGAGTGAGTTCAGACGAACGCAGCATCATTCCTCAGCGAGGAAGTTTGAAGTTTAATTGAGTCGTTTGCTCCGGCGTTGTGAGACAGGTCAATGCGCATCGACGTTTTAACGCTTTTTCCCGGTATCTTTGACGGATACCTTTCGGAAAGTCTTTTAAAAGACGCAATTGAACGCGGGCTCATTGAGATCAATCTTTACGACATGCGGCAGTGGGCTCACGACAAACACAACACGATGGACGACCGTCCCTTTGGGGGCGGGCCCGGCATGGTGTTAAAAGTAGACAGAGTCGTACCCTGCGTCGAGGAAGTGCAGGCTTCCTCGGAAATACCGGGGCGCGTCGTAATGACGACGCCTCAGGGCCGTCTGCTCACGCAGCGGGTAGTGGAGGAACTGGCTCGCGAAGAGCGGCTGATTATCCTCTGCGGACGTTACGAAGGGTTTGACCAACGCGTCGTCGATATACTTCGACCGGACGAAATCTCGATCGGGGACTACGTTTTGAACGGCGGAGAAGTTGCGGCGGAGGTCATAATCGATTCTGTAATGCGTTTGATACCGGGCGTATTAGGCGACGAGAATTCGGCTGTGGTCGATTCTTTTTCGTCTGGCAACCGTCTTTTAGAAGAAGATCAGTACACGCGTCCTCGCGAATATCGCGGGCTCAGCGTTCCGGATATCCTGCTCAGCGGCGATCACGGACTGGTCGAGAAATGGCGGGAGCACAATCGCAAGGTAAAAACGTTTGCACGTCGTCCCGAATTACTGGACGGCGAGACGTCGGAAGACTGAAACGTTTACGGCAAGAGGAAAAAAGCCGTCGTTTCGTATTCGACGTGAGGAAGGCGGGTTGACCGATTTGCGCTTTTACGCGTCAATCGATCTTCTTTCTAGGCCGACGCGGTTATGTCGGCAGTTTTTAACGCGTTCCATTTAGTTGCATTAGAAAAATAAAAGGATCATATCCATGAGTCAGGAATTAATCCGTTTGGTAGAAGCTCGCGCCAAGAAAGAAAACGTTTCGAAGTTTGAAATTGGCGACGTTGTCAACGTACATTGCAAGATCCTCGAAGGCGACAAAGAGCGTATCCAAATCTTCAACGGCGTCGTCATTGCCCGCAGCGGCTCTGGCGTTCGCGAAACGTTCACCGTGCGCCGTATCGTCGCCGGTCAGGGCGTCGAACGTAAGTTCCCCGTCCACAGCCCTCGTATTGCTAAAATCGAAGTTGTGCGCTCCTCCGTCGTGCGCCGCGCGAAGTTGTACTATCTCCGCAACCGCGTCGGTAAAGCGACTCGTCTTGCGCAACGCCGCGTAGAACGCGCCGAAACCGAGCAGAACGTCGTTAAGACGATGAAGCGCGGTAAGAAGGCCGCTCAGGCTCGCCGCGCCGCGGCCGCCGCTAAGAAAGCCGCCGAGTGATCGATTTGGCGTTGAGACGCCTCCGCGCGCGTCGCGGCGGTCGTCTTGAATGAATTAAACGCGCTCCGTTTCGTAGGATTCGGGGCGCGTTTTTTGTTTTCAGTAACGTCGCAATAAAAAACGCGTTCCGGGCTCAGCGTCCGGAACGCGCTTTTCGTTATGTTCCGCGAGTCAGCTCGCGGAGCTCGGAGTTGGCTCAGAGAGTCCAGCCGTCGCGGTATTCGGTCTTGATGAAGTCGTTGGCCGCCTTGTTGTTGGTAACGAGCATCTTATCGGCGTCCCATTCGAGCTTAATCTTACCGGCGCGGAGCGAGACGGCGCCAAGCTGGACCGCTTCGGCGAGGCGTCCGGAATACTCGAAGTTGCACAGCGGTTCCGTCTTGCCTCCGTCGATAATCGAGTTGAGCCATTCGCGGTGATGACCGGCGGACTTTGGAATCGACTTGGCGGGCCGTTCGTACTTGGCGAATTTTTCTTCCGGATAGAGGCGAATGGTGCCGTAGTCGGCTTCGAGAATTCCGTCTTTTCCGACGAAGATAACGCCCATGCTCAGCGGTTCGAGCTTCTTTTCGTCGATAACGGCGGGACGTTTTTTGCCGTCGTACCAAGTGAGCGGGAAGGTCTTGCCGTTGAGTTCGAATTCATACTTGCATTCGACGTCGAGCGGGCAGCACATCTTGCTGATTTCGGAATCGCACGTCGCGTGGATTGTTTTGGGATACTTGAGGTCGAGCGCCCAGAACGGAAGGTCCATGAGGTGGCACGCCATGTCGCCGAACGTTCCGGTTCCAAACGGCCAGTATCCGCGCCAACGCGCGGGGAGATAGCAGGGATTGTAGTCGACCCACTGCGCGGGTCCGAGCCATTCGTCCCAGTGGATGTTCTTGGGAACGTCGAACTTTTCGGTCGACGGTTCGGGATATCCGCCCCAGCCCTTGAAGCACCAGACGTGGCACTCGGTAACCTCGCCGATTGCGCCCGCCTGAATGAGTTCGACGACACGGCGGTAATTTTCCGTCGCGTGAATGACCGTGCCCATCTGAGTCGCGAGCTTCTTTTCCTTCGCGATCTTCTGCATTGCGCGGATTTCGGCGACGTCGTGTGCGAGCGGTTTTTCACAGAAGCAGGGGAGCCCTTTCTTCATAGCGGCCATCGCGGCGACGGCGTGGGTGTGGTCGGGCGTGCTCACGAGAACGGCGTCGAGGTCGTCCATTTCGTCGAGCATGGTGCGGAAATCGAAGAAACGTTTGGCGTTCGGGTATTTTTTACCTTGCGCTTCGAGGTTGTTGTCGTCGACGTCGCAGATAGCGGCGAGTTCGGCGATCTTTTCGGAGCCTCCGAGCAGTTCGGAGATATTGCCGGCCCCGCGGCCGGAAATACCGACGACTCCGACCCGAAGTTTGGAGTTGGCGTCGGCGGCGAGCGCGATCGACGGCGCCGGGAATTGAGAGAGCCCTAACGCGGCGGCCGAGAGGGCCGTCGTCTTAAGGAATTGACGACGATTGAGCGACATAACGAATCTCCTGTTGATAATCTGTGAAGCGTTCAGAAAAGGCGCGAACGGACGTCCGTTGGAAACGCGCGAAAACTTCCGACGCTAGTTGCATATCCTTTTTTCAGTATAGCTAAAATAAACGGCTGGGGCAAGTAGTCGTTGCGCGCGGCGCGCGTTAACGGCGCGTTTTTGTCTATTCGGCTCCTTTCTCGAGGTTATTGAGGAGCGCGACGAACCACGAGCGATTGTCTGCGCTGCAGTAGGTCATGCGACCGCCCATACGGCTGAACGTCTTGCAATAGCGCAAGTAATACGCCGGATCGTCCATGGGCGGCTCTCCATTTTTCGTCCAGTCCCATGCGGATTTTGCCAGATCGACGACGTGAATGGAGAAATCGCTAATCGTTTTATTTTGCCGCCGGGCAAGGTTGCGCGACATGGAGAGCGACTTCTCAAAGATCATGGGGGAGAGAACGGCGGACCCGACCGAGAGATAGACGCCCCCTTCGAGCTTTGAGACAGAATCGGCGTAGGAGAGGAAATCGCGCTGAGCCGCGCGCCCAATCGAGGCGCAATGATTCGCCGGATGCGTATAGATAATATCGCACCCGATCATGGGGCAGCAGCTAAAGAGAACGTTGGCTGCGCGCGCGCGATAGGCGATCGAATATTCGCGGGTTGGGTGCGGAATCGACAGTTTGCCGTCCGGGAGCGCGAATCGGCGCTTGGCGCGGAGCAGGTCGGCGGCGGCCGCGGCGCGGTCGAGCGTTCTGGCTGGCGAGTTCGGATCGGCGTCGAGTATCGGCGCGTCGGAAACGGCGTCCGCGCAGTCGGCGCCGGCAAGTATCGCGTCTTTGAGCTCCGCGTTGGTCGGGAAGGTAAGTCCTTCGTTCATAATCATTTCTCCGACAGACGCGCCGTAACCGAGCCCGAGATACGCGCCGACGGCGATCGAGAGGTTAATGTACTTGCCGGTCTCTTCCCAGATTCCGAACTGCCCTTCGGAAGTATATCGCCGAACGTCTTCCCCCGATTGACCTTGGAACGCGAATTCCCAGTCGTGAATCACGCCCGCGCCGTTGGTTGTGAAGTGCGTAATCCAGCCCCCTTCGGCGAGACGCGCGAGGACTTGTCCGAGCCCGTTCTTAATCGAGTGGGCGCCGTACGTGCATATGCGCGCGGCGCCGAGCTTCTTAGCGCGCCGAATTTCGTCGGCCGTTGTTTCGACGTCGCGCCACGCTTCGTCGCTGAGCTTAACGGGATAGACCGCGGGATCGATAACGTCGCGCCGAACGTTGAGTTTATTGACGCGGGCGGAAAGAGGGAGCGTTTCTAACGCGTCCCGGGACAGGTATTGTGTCATTTGCGTTTTGCCTTACTTTCTTATATATCAGACGTTACGTTCAGACCTTTTAAATCGGTAATTTGCGGTTTGCGAGAGAATACTAGCGATTTCTTTGAGTATCTCGACTGCGGTATTTCCAATAGCTTCCCGCCCTAGTCCCTTAATAAAGACTTTTAAACCAGCAACGTTATATTTTTTTCTGATTTCGTCAGCAATCGCGAGTATTTCATCGGTCGATTCCTTTGTGAGCTCGTCTAAATTTTTGTCTCTGATTTGAATTGCTCTTTGAAGA
>CAMNJU010000176.1 GCA_946541595.1 uncultured Planctomycetales bacterium | reverse complement strand
TCTGAAGTACGTTCCGCAGCTCGCCGACGTCGGTAAGTTCCTGAAGGTTACGGTCACGGGCAAAGACAACTTTACCGGGACGATCTCGAAGGTAACGGGCAAACGCGTCACGGCGTCCCTGATCTCCGTAACGGTCGCGGGCAATCAGAAGGTCGGTTCGAAGATTACGTCGTACCTCGCTCCGAGCTCCGCGACGGTAACGTATCAGTGGTACTCGAGCAAGAACGGTTCGACGTGGACCGCGATTAGCGGCGCGACGGAGAAAACGTATACGCCGACCGACGCGGACGCCGGGAAGTATCTTAAAGTTACGGTCAAGGGAACCGGCTACTTTAAGGGGACGGTCTCCCGTACGCTGAGCGGCAAGATCGCGGCCGCCTCGACGTCGGCGTCGGCTCAGGACGCGTTTGCCGACTATGAAGACGCTGTTCTCGACGGCGAACTCGACGAATTCTGGAATACGCTTGAAGAGACGCTGAATAACTAACCGCCTATTCAGCCGGGCCGTAAAAAGAGAACGCCCCCGACGCGTGCAGCGCGCCGGAGGCGTTTTTTTACGGCCGCTTTCGCGAGAGCGCCGCTATTTATTTCTCTGTGGGGGCAAAGGTCAGATTCAGGGCGTATTCGCCCGTCTTGGGCGCGGTCAGTTCGACGGCGAGGATTTTGCCGTCCTCTTCCGCGCGCGTCGCGACGGTCGCGCCGTCGGCGGCCGCTTTACTCAACGCGAACCCTTCCGGGACGAGGAACCGCGCGGTCGTTGTATTTTCCGCAATGAGTTCCAGCGTAACGGTCAGCGCGTTCTTTTCGGCGTCCCAAGCCGCGCCGCGCAGATCGACTGCCCCTTGCGTTATGTGGCGGTCGCTCGATAGGAATTGCGGGACGCTCTGACGTTTGTGAACGGCGAGGAGCCGCACGGCGTGCGCGGGAACGGCCGTTTCAAACTGACCGTCGAATTCTCCCATGTATCTGTTCGTCCAGAATTCGTAGGCGACGTACGCGCCGGGGTCGAGCCCGACCTCGGCGAGATTGAATCCGACCGTCTTTTCCTCTTCTTCCCAGTTAAAGAGCGCGATTACGTCCCACGATCCGAACGCGCGCCCGATCTTCAGGTCCCAGACGGGCAGATTCTGGAAATACGGATAGAGCGCGCCTGGGCGCGATTCGCACACGGGCAGCGTCTGCTGCAGCAGCTTCATGCGTTCTGGCGCGAGCTCTCCCAGGTGGTCGCCAAAGAAGGTGAGCTGGCCGGGCAGGGCGACGACCGTCGTCGTAACGCGCGCCTCTTCGAGCGTCAGCGCGCCGTTAACGAGCAGATTGTCCGGATCGGAATAGAAAACGATATTATTGACGAAGATCTGATTGAGCGTTCTGCCCGCCTGCTGGAGGATATTCGACCATTTGACCGGCTGATTCGGATGGACGATATCGGCGCCGGTTCGCGCCGCGTCCGCGTATTGCGCCTCGGGCCCGGTGAAGTGCCCTTGGCACGCCAAAAAGACGCGGTCTGGGCCGATTCCTTCCCTGAGCGCGCGGACGACGCGCTCAAACGGCGCGACGACGTCCGGATTTTTAAACGCCGCGCGCACTTCGGGCCGTTCGAAGAAGTGGGCGCAGTAGCCCGCCCCGGAGCCGGACATACCGTCGATCTTGAAGTATTCGTAGCCCCATTCGTGAGCGGCGACGTCGTGTATATGGCGAATGTGAGCGATTACTTCGTCGTTCGACGGATCGATTGTATATTTCCCGTTCCATGTTCGCATCGGAGCGCCGTCTTTGTCGTGCAGGAACCAATCTTTGTGCGCTTCGTAGAATTCCCGGCTGCCGGTTCCAAACGGCGCCGTCCAGATTCCGGGCCGGAATCCGAGCGCGCGCAGATCGTCCGCGAGTTTCTTCATGCCCTCGGGGAACTGTTTTTCGTTGACTTCGAGATTGAGATTATAGAAATCGGAGACGGGCAGCTGATCGGAGTTCCCCTGCCAGCTTTCAATTTCCCAGAATTCGCATCCGAACGGCTGGAGATATTTTTTGCCGATTCGCGCTTCCGCTAAGTTGTCTTCCGCGGTCGCTTTATCGAAGTAGGTGTTCCACGAGAGCCAGCCGGTGGGCGCTTTCGGGCAGCGCGCGCGGTCGATCGGTTTATAGTGCGGAACCCAACGCTTTTGGTAATACCCTTTATCGAGTTCGACGGTAAAGACCGCTTCCTGCGCCTCCTCGATTCGTCCGGACGCCTCTACGCTAAATTGCGCGTTTTTAACGGAGCGCTCGGCCTGACGGTCGGTTACCGTCCGGACGCGGAGATTGGCGGCGGTAAAACGGAGCGCCATATCGTCTTCGGGCGAGAAGAGCGAATCGAAGGTCCCGGAATCGGCGGCGCCCGACGTGAACGAGAGAACGCGTTCGCCTACTTGGGGACGCGTTCTGCAGGGGAAGGCTCCGTCGCGGAACAGAACGTCGCCCTTGAAGGAAAGGACGCCGTTATAGAACTGACGCGTGCGATGATACGCGAGCGCTTCGAGCCGGTCGCCCTGCGTGTTAAAGACGAGATAGCCCTGCGCGTCGTTGTTCTTGTTGACGAGGACGAGCCGCGTCATAACGCCGTCGCGCGGCTCCTCGACGCGCCAAGTTTCGCCTTCGGCGGTAAATTCGAGCGTTCCCGAGAGGACGACGCCCGTCTCTTCATGAATAAACGTAAATTGTTGCGCGTTCTGATCGAACTGTACGGTCCACGCGCCTAACGCGAGGATAAAAGCGGCTACGACGGGGTGCATATGAGTTCTCCTGTCCGGGGGGATGGTCCGCCGAAGAGCCGCGCGCAAAAAAACGTCCGAGGACGCAAATCCCCGGACGCTAAGCGTGGCGCCGCGCCGATCTTTACGTTGCCGGATCGGCGGCGCGTGGGAATTAGCTGCGCGCCGACTGAGCGAATTCGCAACGCCGCGCGCAGCTTTGACCGGATTACTCCTTGCTCTTATTGAGCCCGTTTTCGACGGTCGAACGCAACTGCATGTGAATATTACGAATGCGTCGAATTAAATTCGCTTCTTCGGCGATCTCTTGTTCCAGTAAATCAAGTTCGTTGAGGTATCGGTCGCTAGCGCTCGCGGGCGTTTGCTCCGGCGTTTGACTTGGCGCTTGCTCGGGAGTTTGCCCTTGCGAGGCCACGATTTGCCGATAGGCTCGGTCGTTAAGGGATAGGGCCGACTCGCCCGGTTCGGGCCGGAGGTCGTATCTCGAGTCGAGTTTGGAATCGTCCGCGGCGACGGCCGCCGCCTCTTCCGCGTTGAATCCGTTGAATTCGCGGTACTCCTTAGAGCCGTCGTCTCCGTTCCGAATGGGGCGGCGGGTTCCCGATTTCTTATTCTCAATGTAGCGCGGGCCGCCGGAATTTGGACTGAATTCGAGCGAGGCGTCGTACGCGTAACTCGATCTTACGTCGGGCATATCGAGCGCGATTCCATTCTTAGGCGCGTTCTGATCGGGCTCGTTCTGCGGCGTGGAAAACGTCTGACTGAACGCCGCGGCTCGGTCGGCGATCTCCGAACGGTTGCGAATCTCGAATTTCATGCCGTCCTGATACAGGTCGTACGACTGGGGTTCCGATTCGCTCTCTTCTTCTTCTTCTATATCTTCGTTTTCCGATTTAAACGAGTCGAGCGTGAACCCGAACTTCTCGCGCAGCCGCGCGTCGAGCTCTTCGTCAATTTCTTCGCCGAGCGACGACGTTTCTTCTTCTTCTTCTTCTTCTTCCTCTACTTCGCCGCCGGCGTTCTCTTGCGCGGAGATTTCCGGTTCCGCTTCAACTTCCTCCGGGGCCGAGGCCGGTTCAGCCGCCGCCAGCTCTTCTTTCAGAGTTTCGACGTCGGCGGACTCCGTCGGTACGAAACGCGATTCGGACGGTTTGGCGCCGGGAACAAAGACGTCGTCTTCGTTCCAGAACGCACGTTTTGCGGCGGAGCGCCGTTCGCTGATATCAGATCCGAGCTCTTGCGCCGCCGTTTCGACGGGCTCGGCGTCTCGGTCTGCCGTCTCCGCTTCCGGCGTTTCATCTTGCGCTTCCGCCTGAACTTCTTCCGCCGTTTCTTCTTGTTGTTCTTCTTGTTCGTCGTCGTTGTCGAGTTCCGCCGAGACTTCGACCGTTTCGGACGCTTCCTCCGCTTCCGGCGTCTCTTCCGCCGCGCTCGAATTGAACTCGGTATCAACCGTTACCGTTACGTTGTTTTCCTGCGGAACGGGCTCTTCCGAATCGCCGCTCTCATTGTACTCCCCGTCTTCGTCGTCGTCAAGCAAACCGAATTCGACGGTCGGCGACGAATCGTCGGCCGCGGGCGGTTCGCTCTCCTCCTCTTCTTCCTCCTCCTGCTTGATGTTCTGCAGGTTATTCCACGCGCGTTCGACTTCTTTAATGTCGATCGTCCAGAAGGGTTCGGCGCGTTTTTTCGGCGCCTCCGACGTTTCGAGTTCGCCGTCGGACAGTTCGAGCGCCCCGTCGGACGCCAGCCAGAGCGCGCGGTCGCAGATTTGCGTTATGACGCGGGGCACGCCCGCGCTGAGATTGGCGACTCTGTCTTTCGCGTCTTTGGTAAAGGAGGCGGCTATGCCCGAACGCTTGAGCTCGCGGTCGATAAAACGGCGCGTTTCGGCGTATGAGAACGCGTCGAGATAGGCGCGGCATACGATCCGCTGCTGGAAAGGATAGAGCTGAGGGAGATTGAGCCGATCTTCAAGCGCGGCTCCGCCAAAGAGCGCGACGGCCAGTTCTTTAGACGCGCCGGCCGCCTGATCGACGAGCGTCCGAATTTCGTCGAAGACTGGCGCCGAGAGATTATGCGCGTCGTCGACGAGCAGCACGCATCGGCGCTGCGGACTCCGCTCGAGGTAGTCGAGAGTCATGAGCCGCATTTCCGTTTCGTCGCATCCGCAGAACTTCTGACGCAAGCCGAACATGAACTGCTGCAGAAACGCTTTGACGTTGAGCTTGCGCGACGCGGAAACGACGGACGCTTGGTCCTGCCCGTCGAACTCGGACGCAAGCGTTCGGGCGAGCAGCGTTTTGCCCATGCCCGGCTCGCCTACGACGAGCGCCACGCCTTCTCCGCGGCGCAGACACCGCGCGACAGAACGGCGCGCCTTTTCGATCGCGGACGCGGGAAAATAGACGCGCGCGTCCGGCGTCGATAAAAACGGTCTGCGAACGTCCCTGTTCTCTCTAAATTCCGTCATTTGCCGAATCCTTTTCGAGCAGTCCCTTTCAAACGGCTCTCCTGCCGTTCGAGTTACGGCGCGTCGGGGCGCGGACCCGCCTGACAAAACGCCGACTCTTCGTTTCTATCGGCGTTCCCATTCAAGAAGTTCATTCTTTCTGTAAATTTACGATAATTGATTTTTCCGTTACTGTTGAAGTTCCCAGAGACGGAAGACGAGGAGGGACCAGAGTCGCGCCGCATGATCGAATTTTCGCTCTTCGTGTTCCTTAATGAGCCGTTCGACGAACTCGCGATTGAAGTAGGGGGCGCGTTTTGCCGAGGAGTCGAGGAGAGCTTCGCGCAGCGTCTTATTGAGCGGACCGCGGAACCACGCGTCGAGCGGTACGCCGAAGCCCGTTTTGGGCCGCGCGTCGATTTCGTCGGGGAGAAGATCGGCGCACGCTTCCCGGAGAATATGCTTTCCGCGTTTGCCGCGCAGTTTGTATTGAAGCGGGATCTGAAGCGCGAGCTCCGTTACGTTCGGGTCGAGCAGGGGCGCGCGCGTTTCGAGCGAGCTTCGCATCGACGCGATATCGACTTTCGTCATGATATCGCACGGGAGATAGGTCAGGACGTCGGCAAACGAAATGGCGCTTGTGAGATCGCGGCGCGAGAATTTTGACCAGGCGGAGCGCAGAAACCCGACGGCGTCGCGCGCTTCTTCGTCTGCAGGCGCGCCTTCGGCGAGCGCTTGCTCTTCGCACGCGCTCTGAAATTCCTGACTTAAGAGCGAGTCGAGGCGCGAACGGTTAAAGATGGCGATCCACTGCAGATACTGCTCGATCGCGTCCATTCCGAGCGTTTCGAGGAAACGCCGTCCGCGCCGCCAGACGGAACGCTGGCGAACCGAATTGGGGAGCATATTGCGCGCGGGCCCGGCAAGAAATCTGCGCAGAAACTGCGGAAGCCGCTCGACGTACTGCGACAGTTTGACCGCCTTGTAGCGATCGTATCCGCAAAAGAGCTCGTCGCCGCCGTCTCCTCCGAGCGCGACGGTTACTTCTCGACGCGTCGTCTCGCAGAGATACCACGTTGGGATCGCGGAACTGTCGGCGAACGGCTCGTCGTACTGCGCGACAAGCCGTGGGAGAATCCCTTCGGCGTCGGGCTCGACGAAGAACTCCGTGTGATCAGTGCCGAACCGCTCCGCCGTCCGTTTGGCAAAGGGCGTTTCGTCGTACTCTTTCTGGGCGAATCCGATCGAAAAGGTTCGCACTTTTTCTGCGGAGAATTTCCTCATAAGACCGACGACGACCGTCGAATCGACTCCACCCGAGAGGAACGCGCCGAACGGAACGTCGCATCGCATGCGAACGCGCACGGCGTCTTCGAGTCGGCGACGGAGCTCGCGTTTCGTCTCCTCGAACGAACGCGCGTAGAACGAATGGGCGTCGACCGTCTCCTGCGGGATCGCGTCCGCGCCGGGTTCGATTCCAAGCGCGCCCTCTCCGAATCGCGCCGCTCCCAGCGATTCCTGACGCAGCAGGCGTTCGACGTATTCGGAGTTCGGGGCGTCTTTTCCTTCGAAATCGGCGACGTCTTCGGCGCGCCAGTAGCGCTCTATAATCGGGCTTTCTCCTTCGCGCCAAATTAGGTAGGAGGCGGGCGGGAGTTTCGACGTTCCGCGGTAGATAGTGCGCGGATACGGAACGTACTGATAGACGAGATACTGTTTTAGCGCGATAAGATCGACGTCGCGCGGAACGCCGGGGAATTCTTTGAGCGCTTTGAGCTCGCTCGCGAAAAGGAGCCTGTCCGATTCAAGTCGGTAGACAAGCGGTTTTTTGCCGATTCGGTCGCGCGCGAGCAGGAGCCGACGCTCTTTAACGTCCCAGATAGCAAACGCGAACATTCCGTTGAGCTTTGGCAGCGCGCCGACGCCGAATTCCTCGTACATTTTCATGAGGACTTCGACGTCCGTTTCCGTGCGAAAGACCCGGCCGCGCCGTTCGAGCGCCGCACGCAATTCGACGTAGTTATAGATCTCGCCGTTGAACGTCATGTAGAGCGAGCGGTCTTCGTTGACAAACGGCTGGCGGCCCGCGCTCGTTAGATCGACAATCGCAAGACGGCGGTGACCGAACGCGACGCCGCGCTCTTGAATCGGAACGCCGGGCGTCATGGGAACGCGAATCGAGCCGCGATCGTCGGGGCCGCGCTTAATGAGC
>CAMNJU010000175.1 GCA_946541595.1 uncultured Planctomycetales bacterium | reverse complement strand
CCCGCCTACGCGCATAAGCGCGATCATATGGAGCTGGCCGCGCGCGTCGAGCAGGCGGAGAGCGAATCGGACGACGCGGCGAAACTCGCGTTTGATCCGAACGATTGGTATTACTACGTTTATTATCCGTCCGGCAAGGCGCGCGAAGCGAAAAACGCGCGGCTCTGCCATTGGGCGAACCGAACGGGCATAGACAAAGGGGAACCGTCGATCGCGCGTTACGCGTTCCATTCGACGGTCGGTTCGCGTGGCGTCTTTTCGCTCGCTCCCATTTGGATTTTCAGTATTTTTGGGGCGTTCGCTTTGCTCTTGTGCAAGAGGTCCGACGCGAAAGGACTGCGGATTGTCGGCGCCATGACGCTTGTTATGACGGCGGTCTTCTTCGCGTTCTTCTTAACGCGGGATCAGGGCGATCGCAACTACGGCGGCATGTCCTGTTATCCGCGCTGGTTCCTGCCGCTGACGCCGCTCTTTATTCTTGCGCTGACGCCTGCGGCGGACGCGCTCTCAAAATCGCGTTTCGGCCGCGCGCTCGCCTGTCTGGCGCTCTTTATCGCCGCGGCGTCTGCGTTCTATCCGACGTGGTCGCCTTGGATTTCGCCGTGGCTCTACGACTTCGCGGTCAGCTGCGGATGGATGAAGCCGTATTGAAAGATTACGAATCTCGTGTAAAACATAACGCGTCAATAGAGCCGCCGCCGACGCGGGCGAGTTTGTGAAGGATCGCCCTCGCGCGGGAACGACGGGAAGAAAGAACGCTCTCATGGCGAAAAAACAAGATAAAAAGAAGAAAGAAGACGACGGAATCGAGCGGGTCGTGAGTGAAAACCGAAAGGCTCGGTTCGATTACGATATTCTTGAAACGCTGGAGTGCGGAATTGCGCTCGTTGGAAGCGAAGTTAAGAGTTTACGCGCCGGGACGATCTCCCTTTCAGAGTCGTACGCGCGCGTTCGCGACAACGAAGTTTTTCTTGTCAACTGCGATATTCCGGAATATATCGACGCCAACCGATTCAACCACCGCCGCAAGCGGGACCGAAAGCTCCTCTTACACAAGCGTGAAATTCAGCGGTTCGCGAAACGCGCGCTTGAAAAAGGACTTACGCTCGTACCGCTCAAACTCTATTTCCGAGGCGGCCGCGCGAAACTGCTTGTCGGACTTTGCAAAGGAAAGCAGAACTACGACAAACGTCAAGCGATGAAGAAACAGGACGTAGAACGCGGCTTGCGTCAGATGAAAATGCTCCGAAGATAACCGCCTTATCTGTCGGCGCCGATTATGAACGCTCGCTTTGCCGGGCGTTCTTTTTTATAGGAACGCAACGTGACCAAGTCTTCTCCGTCCTCTTCTGGCGCGTTATTCGATTTTCCGCGCGCACGCGCCGCGCTTCTGAGATGGTTTGACGCGAACGGCCGCGTCTTTCCGTGGCGGGAAGAGCCGTCTCCTTACCGCGTCTGGATCAGCGAGATTATGCTGCAGCAGACGACGACTCAGACGGTCGTCGACTATTTTGAACGTTTTGTGCGTCGGTTTCCCGACGCCGCGGCGCTCGCTCGCGCCTCGGAAGAAGAAACGCTCAAATATTGGGAAGGGCTTGGCTATTACCGGCGCGCGAAAATGCTGCGCGCCGCCGCGATTGAAATTGTGGCCAAGCACAACGGCGCGTTTCCGTCCGATTACGCGTCCGCGCTCGCGCTGCCGGGAATCGGCCGATACGCCGCGGGCGCGATTCTCTCTTTTGGCTTCGATAAACGATTTCCCATTCTGGAGGCCAATACGACGCGCCTTCACGCGCGGCTTCTCGGCCTGCGCGCCGAAACGTCGCTCGCCGAATCGCAACGCGTTCTCTGGCAGTTTGCCGAAGATTGGCTTCCGCGAGAAACCTTGCGCCGCGAACCGAACGTCTATCGCAAACTCAACGGCGCGCTGACCGATCTGGGGCGGCTCGTGTGTTCGCCTGGCGAACCGAACTGCCGCGCCTGTCCGCTCGCGAAATGGTGCGAAGCGGAAAGGCTCGGTTTGCAGGCGGTTACGCCCGTTATGAAGAAGAAAGCGGAACCGATACGGCGAACTGACGTCGCGCTGTGGATTGCCCGCGCCGATTTGCCGGGCGCGACGCGGGTTGCGGAAACGTCGGGCGACGCGAAAGCGAAGAGCGGCCGTCAGACCGACGTTTTGCTCGTCCGCCGCCCGCAAGGGGCGCTGTGGGCCGGCCTGTGGGATTTCCCGCGTTTCCCCGTCGCGGAGCCGTTTGCGAACGCGCACGAGCTTTCGGGCGACGCGGTTCTCGCCGATTACCTCCAGTATTTTCTCGAAACGGAAGCGGGCGCGCCCGGCCGCGATTACCGCGCCGGCGAGGTCTTAACGACGGTTCGCCACGCCGTAACGAAATACCGCGTCGCGCTGCGCGTCGCGCGCCTTGCCGGAGCGTCGCCCGCGGTCAAACGCACGCCGTCTTTGTTCGACGCGCTAGAGTCGGAACCTGCGGCTCCGTTCTTCGCGCGTTCGGCGGCGCAAGGGCCGGAAGTCGCGCGGCCGCGCGAGGTTCCGCGTCAGGGGGACAAGC
Organism: uncultured Planctomycetales bacterium; assembly: GCA_946541595.1. Lineage (GTDB taxonomy): Bacteria > Planctomycetota > Planctomycetia > Pirellulales > Thermoguttaceae > RUG369. The sequence goes on along the minus strand of CAMNJU010000175.1, from coordinate 4,884 downwards.
TGCGCTGGGTTCCGCTTGAGTCGCTCGAGTCGCTCCCGCTGAGCTCGCCGGGCCGCCGAGTCGCGCGGTTCATCGTTGGCGCGGTCGATAAGTAATGTGAGCTTGCGCGATTCTTTTTGTTTTTTTTCCAGTTTTGTTCCCCTATTGTTTGCATCTATTGGGACTCTGTGTTACAATAGGTCGCGCCGCGGTTTTTTCCGCGCATGTGCGTGTCACATTTCAATTTTGTCAGTTTGAAAGGAAGATAAAATGAGATTTTCTTTGACGACGCTTGTCGCCGCCATATTCCTCTGCGGTACGTTCGCGTTCGCGCAGCAGCCTGGCCCGCGCGCCGGCGGCCCGATGTTCTTCGGCGGAACCGCGCCGGAACCCCTTTTCGGAGCGAACCTTGAAAAAGGCGATTTCCCGGAAGGCGTTTGGTATCTCGACGACGAAGGCTGCCTTTGCGCGAAGAAAGACAACGTAATCTGGACGAAAGACAAGTACTCCGCGTTTGTTTGCTCTTTCGAGTTTAATCTCTCGGAACACACCAACGGCGGTTTCCTCATTCAGTGCTCCGATAAGGACAACTGGATTCCGAACACAATTGAAATTCAGCTTCTCGACGATTTTGGTCAAGAGCCGGACTATCACACCTGCGGCGCGTTCTACGGCTTCAAAGCCCCTTCTAAGAACGTTACGAAGAAGCCGGGCGAATGGAACCGTATGGTCGTTATGTGCATGGGCCGCAGTATCATGGTCTTCCTCAACGGCGAATTCATTAACGGTATCAATACGGCCGAATGGACCGACAATGCGAAGAGCCCGACCGGAACCGATATTGAAGAGAAATTCCACGGCCGCACGCTCGCCTCTTTTGAACCTTACGGCTATATCGGATTCCAAGGTCTGCACGGGAACTCTCCCATGAAGATCCGCAACGCGACGATCGCCCCCATAAAGAATCCCGACACGAGCGCTGAAGGCTGGGTCTCCCTCTTCGGCGACAAGCTCGAAAACGCCGAATTCGATCCGGAAGTCTGGTCGATCGACGCTGACGGCGTTCTTCACGCGACGAAAGACGAGGTCATTTGGGCCAAAGAGAAGTATGAAAACTTCATGCTCGACTTCGAATACAACGTTACGGAAAAGGCGAACAGCGGCGTCGTTATTCAGGCGACCGACAAAGCCAACTGGATTCCGAATTCGTTCGAAGTTCAAATCTTCGACTCCTTCGGGCGCGACGTCGATATGAGCGACTGCGGCGCCGTCTACGGCCGCTGCGCGCCGGAATTCAACGCCTGCAAACCGGCCGGCGAATGGAACCACATGACGATTATGGTCATGGGACCGCGCATTTCCGTTATCCTGAACGATCAGCTCATTACGCAAATGGACAAGCGTCAGTGGACGGAAAAAGACAAGAACCCGGACGGCACCAAGCCGTACGACTGGCTCATTAACAAGGCTCCGAGCGAAACGGAAAACGCCGGTTACGTCGGCTTCCAAGGTCTGCACGCCGGTCAGCCGGTCGTCTACCGCAACATCAAGATTCGCAAATTCGAATTCCCGCGCCGCGGCCAGCGCCCCGCGCAAGCGAACTGAACTTGCGGAAGTTGGAAATTGGCGCGGCGTCTGAGCGTTTGCGCAGGTTTCCCGACGTAAAAATAAGAGAGCGCGCCCTGCGGCGTTTCGCGGGGCGCGTTCTTTTTTGTCCGGCGCGTGCGGCTCGACTCGCCTTGCCGCGCTGGAAATAAAAAAAGCCCGCAATTCCCAAGGGAGAGAATGCGGACCTCTATATCGTTAACGAACAGAGTTCGTTTGATAGGCGCAAGCCCTAGATCATTTCGCGGCGTCGGCAGCGGCGTCAGCGGCGGCGTCGACAGCGTCGGCGGCGGCGTCAGCAGCGGCGTCGACAGCTTCGGTAGCGGCGTCGGCAGCGGCGTCGACAGCTTCGGTAGCGGCGTCGGCAGCGGCGTCGGCAGCGGCGTCGACAGCTTCAGTAGTGGCGTCGGCGGCAGCCGGAGCGGCGGGGGTTTCAGCCGGTTTATCGGCAGGCTTGCAGCCGAAAGAGCAGAACGTCGCGCAAGCGGCGACGAGCGTCAAAGCGACAAACTTTTTCATGTTTTCATTCCTTTATAAAGCGCTTCTAAATGACTCCGCTCGGGAAACAATCCGAACGGCTTACGAAACAACACAGACATATTAAAACCGGAAGAGTCAATTCCTCAAGCGCCCTTGCTCCAAAAAACGTCCTTTTTCTTAAAAAACTTTCTAATATTCCGATTAAGGAAGATACGTATTTTTTTAATTAGAAGTTGTAAAAAATAAAGGAATTAGAAAAAAGGGAGAGAAGGGCAAAACGCCGTTGGCCGCTAATATTAGCGAAGTTACGGCGCTTTTATTTCTTTGAATCGTGGCAACTGCTTTTCTTTTAGAGAAATGCAAAGAGCTGTCTGCGCTGCGGCTATCCTCTTTTGAAAGGTAAAGAGAGCGCGTAAAAGAGCGCGACGACGAGAATAATTGTCGGTCCGGTCGACGAGTTTAACTGAACGCTCAGCCATATTCCAAGCCACGAACCGACAAAACATACGGCGATAGCGCACGCGATCATCGACCCGAGTCTTTTGGTAAATCGGTTCGCGATCGCCGCGGGCAGCGTGAGCAGCGCGACGATCATCGCCATACCGACCAGCCGCAGCATAAGAACGACCGTTACGGCGGTTAACGCGAGCAGGAGCCGGTTCTGACGGCCGACGTTCACCCCGCGCAGCAGCGCGTATTCTTCGTCGAAACAGACCGCTTCGAGTTTTTTAAAGTTGACAAAGACGGCGGCGAGCGTTCCCGCGCCCAAAATGGCGGAAACCCACACGTCGCTGCGCGTTACCAGAAGCACGTCGCCGAAAAGATACGTCGACGCCGACGCGTTGTATCCCTTGACGCGTTCAAGAAAGACAAGCCCAAGCGCCATGCCGACGGCCCAGACGGCGCCTAACAGCGTCTCCTCACGCTCTTTCGCGTGCCGGCGAATCCAGTCGACCAGGAGCGCCGCAAGTACGGCGAAAACGAGCGCCGAGGGGATTGGATTGACGAACTCTCCGAGTTTGGCGCAAATGCGTTCGCCATTACCTTTGCCGCAGAATATTTCCGCGATTGCGATCGTTCCGAACGCTCCGGCGGCGAGCGTCTGCTTGAGCCACAGTCCGAACCCGACGCCCCCGAACGCGCAGTGGGAAATCGCGCCCGATAGATAGCCGATGCGGCGCGCGACAACGAACGCCCCGACGACGCCGAACGTTACGCTGGAAAGAGCGCTCAGGAGATAGACGTTTTGCAGAAACTCAGGCATGGGGTATGAACGTGGCGGACTGACTAAGGAGAAAGACGCGGGAGATAGAAAAACGGGAGCGCAGCGAAACGCAAACGCGGTCGCAAAACACTCCCGTTTCTTATTGTCTCAAAACGCTCGACCTTTACGGTTTCGAACGACTGATTCGGCGAATTAAATCGCCGTCAAATCACATATTGCCCATGCGGTAGATGAGGTCGGCGGCGCGGTTGCTGTAACCCATTTCGTTGTCGTACCAGGACAGGATCTTGACCATGTTTCCGCCCATGACCATCGTCCATTCGGGGACGAAGATGGAGCTGTAGGTCTGACCGACGACGTCGGCGAGGACGATCGGGTCTTCTTCGTACGCGAGGATGCCCTTCATCTTTTCGGTTTCGGACGCGGCCTTAACGGCGGCGTTGACTTCCTCAACGGTGACGTCTTTGGCGACTTCGACGACGAGGTCGACGATGGAGCCGGTCGGGGTCGGGACGCGGAGGGAGATACCGGTCAGTTTGCCGTTGACGGCGGGGATAACAAGCCCGACCGCTTTCGCGGCGCCGGTCGTCGTCGGGATGATATTGACGGAAGCGGCGCGGCCGCGATAGATGTTCTTATAGGGCTTGTCGAGCGTGACCTGGTCGTTCGTGAAGGAGTGGACCGTGGTCATGAGGCCTTTGACGATGCCGAAGCTGTCGTTGAGGACCTTGGCGACCGGCGCGAGGCAGTTGGTCGTGCAGGACGCGTTGGAGACGTATTTCTTATCGGGGGTCAGTTCTTCGTCGTTGACGCCGAGAACGCACGTGAAGACGTTGTCGCCCTTAGCGGGAGCGGAGATGACGACCTTGTCGACGTCGTGGCTGTCGTAACCTTCTTTGTCGCCGGACGCGGGAGCGGTGAAGAAACCGGTCGATTCGAGAACGATCTTAGCGCCGAGTTTACGCCACGGAATGCAAGAGGGTTTGGTTTCCTTGCTGACGGGGATCTTTTTGCCGTTGACGATGAGGTTGTTTTCATCGTATTCGACTTTGCCGTCGAAGCGACCTTGCGAGGAGTCGTACTTCAGAAGGAGCGCGAGGGTTTTCGTGTCGGTGAGGTCGTTGATGCCGACGACGTCATACTTTTCAGGGGCTTTCGCCATTTGACGGAAGACGATACGACCGATACGACCGAAACCATTAATACCAACTTTAACAGCAGCCACAGTAAATCTCCTTGACAGTTGTTCTGTAACCATATTCGGAAACCGTCTTTCGCGGTTTGCCGGCAAGTCGCCTCGCGTAACGCGCGAAAGATCGAAATACTCTTTTCGTCAAATAGCTCGAGCGGACGCGCGCGTCCGTACAAGAAGTATCTGATAAAAATTTGAGTTTATTATAAAGTTGCGCCCGTTCCCGACAAGCCCCCGGCAAGCCGATTTCACGATAAAATTCGATATTCTTGCATTTGAAACGCAACTGAATAGCCCACAGTTAAGAAACTGTGTATTTTATCTTTCTATTTCTCACACCACACGTAGCGGATCGCTTTCCTTCGCGCTCGCGACGGCGGTCAGTTCGGGGAACTTTCTCGCG
>CAMNJU010000174.1 GCA_946541595.1 uncultured Planctomycetales bacterium | reverse complement strand
CGGTTCCGTCTTTCGCGCCTTGCTTGTTTTGACTTGCGCAACTGCCGTTTACTGGTATGATTTCAACGGAGAGCATACGTTCGGGCTTGGCGCCCGATCCGGGTTTAGGAACCGAAAGGGTAATATGACGTCTTTAAACCGCAAATTGGACGACGGCGAATCGCGCGTTCGTTTTGTTGTTGGAATCGACCTTGGCACGACCAACTGCGCCTGTTCTTACGTCGATCTCGATCGGCTTGAACGCGGAGAGGGCACGGCGATCGAGACGTTTCTGATTCCGCAGGGCGTCGCGCCGAACGTGGCGGAAGAGCGCGACGTGCTGCCCTCGTTCTTTGCCCGAACGCCGAACCCGCCGGCGCTCGAATGGGAAACGCCGGAGCCGCGCCGCGATTTCTCGCTCAAAGGGCGCGCCGGACTCGCTCCGAAGGACGGGAAATACGGGGTCGTCGGGACGCTCGCGCGCGATTACGGCGCCGTTGAGACGAATTCGTTCGTTTCGTCCGCAAAATCGTGGCTCTGTCATTCGGGCGTCGATCGGGGCGCGCCCATTTTACCGTGGTCTGTCGGTTCGGCGTCGGAACACGAGGGCGATTCTCCGCGCCGGCGCTGGTCGCCCGTGGAGATAAGTTCGTTCTATATTAGGCACATTCGCGCCGCCTGGAACGCGAAACGCCCTGATTTCCCGCTGGAAACGCAGGACGTCGTTCTTACGATACCCGCGTCGTTCGACGAAACGGCGCGTATGCTCACGCTCGAAGCGGCGAAACTTGCCGGACTCCCGCGCGTGGCGCTCGTCGAGGAGCCGCAAGCGGCGTTTTATTCGTGGCTTGCGAAGCATGAAGAGGACTGGACCGATTTCGTCGCGCCCGGCCAGAAGATACTCGTGTGCGACGTTGGCGGCGGCACGACCGACTTTGCGCTCATCTACGCGCTCGAACGGGAAGGGGAAGATACGCGCGGCGGACGCGTGAAGTTCTATCGCGTGGCCGTCGGCGACCATCTTGTGCTCGGCGGCGACAATCTCGACCATGCGCTCTATAAGTATCTGGAAGCCAAGGTTCTCGAAAAGCGTTCGACGCCGCTCAGTTCCCGCGAACGCGCGCTCCTTCTCAAAGAGGCGCGCGAAGCGAAAGAAGCGTTTCTGGGCGAGGATAAAGACGGCCCGTCGACGCGGCGCGTCTTTTTGCCGAGCGCCGGCTCTAAGCTTATTGGCGGCGGCGTTTCTATTGAGATCGAGCGTTCGGAAGTCGAAAAACTGCTCGTCGACGGATTCTTTCCCCTTACGGACGCGTCGAGCGTGCCGGCGCGGCGCCGTTCGGGCCTTCGCGAACTTTCGCTGCCCTATGCCGCCGATCCCGCGGTAACGAAATATCTTGCGTACTTTCTCGCCGCGCATGAGAACGCCGGCCGCGATCTAGAGCGCGCGGGCGCGATCGGCGGTCTGCGGAGCGTCGCTGGGGCGGTGTCGGAATCGGGCGTCGACGCGGTTCTCTTTAACGGCGGCGCGTTTGAGTCGCCGAAGCTGCGCGCGCGAATTGTCGAGAATTTAACGAATTGGCGCGGTTCCGCCCCGACCGTTTTGCACAACGAGAGTCTCTATCTTGCCGTCGCGCGCGGCGCGGCGTATTACGGACTTGCGCTTCGCGGCCGGGGCGCGCGCATCGGCGCGTCTCTTGCGCGCACGTACTACGTCGGCGTCGGACTGGCGGACGCGGAAGGCGGGTCCGCGCGGCGCGCCAAGGCGGTTTGCCTGCTCCCGTCCCAATGCGAGCCGGGAGACGAAATCGTTCTCGACAAAACGTTTAAACTTGCCGTCGAGCAGCCCGTCTCGTTTCCGATTTTTGTTTCGTCCGTTCGCGCGACGGACGCGCCCGGCGATCTTGTCGATATCGATCCAAACGAAACGCGCGAGCTCGCTCCGATTCGAACGGCGCTCAAGACGCGTTCCCGCGCCAAGAAAGAGGCGCGGACTATTACCGCGCGTTTGGTCGCGCGCCCGACCGAGATCGGAACGATCGAATTATTCCTGCAGGAGGTTCTGCCGGAAGACGCGCCCGTTCGCGCGCGCGCGTCGCGCTGGACGCTCCAGTTTGACGCGCGCGGCGGCGTACAGTCGGACTGGGAGGCGGGCGATTCCGAAGGGGAAAGCGAGGGCGTCGTCGACGAATCGCTCGTCGAAGCGGCTCGGAACGCGCTGCGCGCCCTGTTTGCGTCCGACGGCGAGCTTGGCGGTCTCGAGCGGATTAAGCCGGGCGAGCTCTATCGCAAAATCAGCGAAGGATTCGGCGTTCCCAAAGATGAAATTCCGTTTACCGCGCTGCGGCGTTTAGCCGAGACCGCGCTTGAACTTGCGTCTGGCCGCAAACGCGGTCCTGCGGTCGAAGCGCGCTGGCTGAATTGGCTGGGCTTTGCGCTCCGGCCGGGCTTTGGTTCGGCCGCAGACGATTGGCGCGTCGAGCAGACTTGGAAGACGGTCGCGGGCCGACTCCTTTTCAATACGCCGGAGACCCGCATGCAGAACTGGATTCTGTGGCGCCGCGTCGCGTCGGGCCTAACGGCGGGCCGTCAGCTCACGCTCGCCGAGCCGATTCTTTCGAGCGTTCGCGACTTCAGGCGTCAGCTCGTCGAAGGGCAGGGCAAGAGGCCGAGCCTCGACCTTGCGTCGCAGGAGGGCGCGGAAATATGGCGCATGTTAGGCGCGCTGGAGCTGCTGCCCCTCGACGTCAAAGAGGAAATCGGCGACGCAATTCTCGACGTGTCGGTCAAAAAGAGGACGCGGCCTATTCGGGACGCGCTCGTCTGGGCGCTCGGTCGAATTGGCGCGCGCATTCTGTTTAACGCGCCGCTCGACCGAACGCTTGCCCCGAGCGTGGCCGCGCGCTGGGCGGCGCGCCTGCTCGACGCGTGCGATTCGGGCGCGATCGAGCCGACGGGCGCGGATTTCTTCGCGCTCGCGCAGCTCACGCGCGTTTCCGGGGAGTCCGCGTTTGACGTCGACGTTGCTACGCGCGCGCGCGTCGGCGCGTTCCTTGCGAAGATGAACGTCGAAGAGGCGACGCTCGCCGCGTTGGAACGGCACGGGAAACTTGTGAGCGACGCGACCAAAGAGATTTTCGGGGAGTCGCTCCCGCTGGGGTTGCGTTGGGAGGGCCGGGCGCTTTAATTTTTCGCCGGTTCCGGGTATAATAAAGGGCGGTTGCGGCGGTTTCGTCCGGCCGTCGGCGCGTTCTTTAGAGCGCGTCCTCTTCCTTCAGTACGCTAGAAACAGGAGTACCTTCCATGAAACGTTTTTTCGCCGTTACGGCCGCCTCTTTGGCAGCGTTTGTCTGCGCCGCCGCGTTTGGCGCGGACGGAACCTTTAAGCTCGGTATTATTGGCGCGACGACTTCGCACGTTCCGGCGTTTGTCAAGACGATTAATAATCCGGACGGGGCGGAAATCTTTAAGAAGTTTGAAGTCACGGCGGTCTATCCTGGCGGAACGCCGGACAACGCGGACAGTTGGGATCGCGTCGAGGGCTATACGCAGCAATGCGTCGACGCCGGGCTGAAGGTCTATTCGACGATTGAGGAAATGCTGCCCGAGGTCGACGGCGTTCTCCTCGAAAGCGTCGACGGCCGTCTGCACTTGGAACAGGTTAAGCCCGTCATTGCGGCGAAAAAGCCCGTCTATATCGACAAGCCGATGGGCGGTTCGCTCAAAGACGTACTGGAGATTTTTGAACTTGCCGAAGCGGCGAACGTACCGGTCTTTTCCGCGTCTTCGCTGCGTTACGTCAAGGCGTATCAGGAGATGCGCAACAATAGCCCGATCGGCGAGATTTACGGAGCCGACGCGACTAGCCCGTGCTCGATTAACGGAAAGCATCCGTCCCTGTACTGGTACGGAATTCACGGCGTCGAATCCCTCTTTACCGTCATGGGGCCCGACTGCGTTTCCGTGTCTCGCACGAACACGCCGAACGCCGACGTCGTCGTTGGCGTCTGGAAGAATAAGACGATCGGCACGTTCCGCGGAATCCGCAAGGGCGCCGCGCCGTACAGCTGCAAGGTCTTTGGCGAAAACGGCGTTGCGAACGTCGGCGATTACGAAGGATACGAGCCGCTGCTCGTTGAAATCTGCAAGTTCTTTGAAACGGGCGTTTCTCCGGTCGACAAACAGGAAACGATTAATATTTTCGCTTTCATGACCGCCGCCGACATGAGCCGCAAAGAGAAGGGCAAGTCGGTCAAACTTGAGGACGCGATTCAAGCGGCGCAAGACGAAAAGCGCGTTACCGTTACCGTAACGACGACCGAGAAATCCGAGTTCATTTGGAACGACGGCGAAAACGAGCCCAAGACGTTTGAAAGTTACGAAGAGCTTCGACCCGCCGTCGAAGAGCTTTTGGAAGAATACGACGTCGTTCGCTTCATTTTCGACAATCGCGCCGGCATTCCGTTCGATACCGTTCAAAAGGCGTTTATCGAACTTGAAGACGCGCGGCTTGCGAATTATATCTACTGACAGAACGTCTTGCGCGTATTCAGCGCGACTGAAATCAAAAACTCCGGAGCGATCTTACCGACCGTTCCGGAGTTTTTTTATCTGCCGAACGAACGCCTGAGCGGGCTCTGTGCGTTTGAATTACTGCCGATTCAGCGCATTGCGCACGACGTTGAAGTTGGGAATGAGCTCGTCCCAGGTTTCGGCGGGCTTTTCGTCGGGATAGAAGCGGAGAATGGGCAAGTATTTCAGGGTCAGCTCTTCCGCGCCGGGCTTGTCGATTTGACGAAAGACGTCCCAGATCGGTTTGCGCGCGCCCTTGCCCGTCTCTTTGTCGGCGGGACGCGCCCAAAGGCCTATGTTGAGGCGTTCGCTTTTAACGTCCTGCTGACGGTGGAAGATATTGGCCTTTGCGCCGACGGCGACAAATTTAAAATGCGCGTAGGCGTACGCGGCCGACTGGCGGTCGAGCCAAACTTGCGGGAGGTTGTCAGGATCGTACAGTTCGTCGTGATAATTCCCGTAGTCGTCGTCTTGCGGACTTGCGAATCCCTGCTCCGTAAAGTAGAAATCCCGCGCGGCGCCGTTGCACTTCATTTCGTCTCGCGCAAGAAACTGAGGCAGAATCTCAATATTATATGGCGTAACGCGCCTTGCGTCTTCGTTGCGCGCGGCGCTTTCGACGGAGAACTGATCCCAGTAGACGGGCGTTCTCAAATCCAGTCCGTACGGGTGAAACGCGACGTGCCACGGATAGTCGCCCTCAGACCGCGTCTGAGCCGCGAGCGCGAGCAGATACTCTCTGGCGCCGAATCCTCCCTTGCCCTCGTACTGACTGAATCCGAAATCGTGGGCGCTATTGGCGGTCCAGAAGTTGTCGAAAGACGCGAGAACCCTCGCGCCCGACCAGTATTTGCGGAGCGCCGTATACGCAATTCGGAGCTGGCGGCCGTATTGGCGAACCGTTTCGTCGAGCGGGAGTTTGCCCATATTGTTCCAGATAAAGCCGGAATTTAACTCGTTGCCAATAACGAAATTTGACGCGCGCCCATGCGCCTTGTCGGGCGCGGTATAGCGCGAGCCGAGGAATTCGTAAAGCGCCATGAGCCGCTCGCATCCTTCTCGCGTCGCCGTATTCGGCGCGGCGATACTGAGCGTGTACGCCATATCGGTCCAGCGTTCGTAGTCTGGGAAAACCGTACCTTCCGGCGCGAGCTTAATTCGCTGTCCCCAGAAGACGAGCACAAACGTAACCTGCATGCCGTAATCGGTCGCTTTTTTGGTCCACGCGTCGTAGTATTCGACCGCTTTCCGATTAAAGCGCCAAGTCTTTCCGTTGCAGTTAAAATCAAGCGTGTCGACATTTTCCGTTTGCAAGATCCAGCACAGATCGAGCGTCATAGCGGCGTGCGCGACGCCGAGCTCTTTGGCGTCGTCTAAATCGACCGCTTCGAGCCCCTTGATTGAACCTGGCTCTTCCCGCGGACCGTCGCACAACGACGGGAGTTCCGTAACAAAGGACGGGCCCGCAAGGATTTTTCCGTACGGTTCGAGCTTATTGGCGTCCGGATTGCCGCCGACAGATTCGGAACGGCCCGAGGTTACATAAAACCGGTCGTAAACCTTGTCGCGGCCGTCGTCTGTATAGCGCGGTATCTTATAGCCCTGGGGCGTCTTTTCCGGTCTCTCGATAAAGAAATCGACGTTCTGCGGGCTGTAAAGCGGACGGTCTTGGGGATACCCGTCGTCTTGGCAGTCGTCACCGACGCCGTCGAAGCGCGCGAGAAACGGCGCGTTGGGATAGTATTCCCAGCATCCGACGCGAACGAGCGCCGCGCCTTCGTCGAAAGCCGACGCGAGTTCCGGAGCAAGATAAATCGAGTCCGCGTCGGCGTTAAGAGAGAGCGTTTTGGCCGCCGGATCCTCCGCGCCCGCTTGCGAGCCGAACGTTAAAAGGAACGCCAAGAAGAGCGGTATGTTCCGCACGCAGAATACAGAAAATAACCGATTCATTTTTCGCCCTTTACGACCGAAACTGTTCCGATTTTATAGCGCCGTTGACCGTCGTCGCCGGGAATCGGGAGCGCGTAGACCGGCGTTCCGTCCCGTTCGCCGACGCTCAGGTAAACGTCGTATTGGCCCGGTTTGGTAACGGGCGCGACGAATCCGACGCGAAACGCCGCCGTGCGTTCGACTTTCGGCGCTTTGCCCGGCTCTGCGACGGGAAGTTCGCGAACGTCGAACGATTCGTCGGAAAGTACGGAAACGATTCCGCCTTTTTCGTCTTTGAGAGTGAGCGCGACGAATCCTCCGTCGTAACATGGCGCGACGCCGACGTTTTGAAGCGTCCACGACGCGCTGAACGGCGCGCCAATTGTAATTTCTTTTGGATATTCGACGCGCGACGGAAGAATGCGGTACCCCAAGCGCGTATTGATCTTGCGAACCGTATCTTTGAGCTCGTTCCATTCGACGTCGGGGAGCCAGTGGATCGACATATAAGACGCGTGATACGCTTCTACCGCTTCGGCGAGCTTGTCGTTGTCCCACGAGCCGCGTTCCTGCGACGGCTTAAAGTGCTCATGTTCGAGAATAACGGGCAGTTTCGGCCAGAATTTCTGCGCCATATCGGCGTGATACCAAGAGTTCGGCTTGGGCGCTACGAGAATGCTGTCGTCGCGTAAACTTACCCCTTTGGAGAGCGCGTAATCTGTTTCGGGGAAATCGAAGCCTTGCCGTTCGGGGCCCGCAACGTCGTCGCTAATGCACAGCAAAACGTTCGGAAAGTATTTGCAATGCAGGTCGATATGTTTCTTTACGACGTCGAGCGTGCGTTCGGGCGACATCCGCGAGAAAGAAAGATCTTTCCAGACGCCGAGGCTCGAATGTCCCTCGCCCCACATGCCGTAGGTTCCGACGTCGATAAATGCGACGTTCGGGTTATTGCCGTAACGCTTGCCGGCCGCTTCGAGAAAGTTCTCGAGCTTTTC
>CAMNJU010000173.1 GCA_946541595.1 uncultured Planctomycetales bacterium | reverse complement strand
TTTAAGATCGAATCGCGAATTGGCGCAATACAAAGCGTACGCGAATTAAAGACCGACGAAAGCGAACGCGCTGCGGTAGGATTTTTGCCAAAAGGATTTGAAAACGCAGAAGTTGGTCGGAATACCGAACAAACGGTCGCCGGCGGCGCGGTACGAATTTTTGAAGTTACCCTGTCGGACGAAACCGTGACTCCTATTGCAAAGACGGCTTGGCCCGAACGCCCGCAAGGACGCTGGCTTGCGATTCGGGAAGCGGATCAGTTGACGAAGCCGATTAAGGAATCCATCCTTGCCAGACCGACCTTTTTTCAACACTGGGACGGAGTCGTCGTCGATTGGAAATATTTGAACATACGTTCGGTAGAACAGATTCAAAAAGAAGCGCGCTGGTTGAAACGGCAGAAGTTAAATATTATCGTCGACCTGACTTCCGGAATTGACCTGTTTCCAGACCTGCGTTTAATTCTTAACGACCCCGAAGAATATAATTCTTCGGTAAACGTCGTTCGTTCCGTCATAGAAAAGGCCTCTGTTTTGGGGGCTCGCGAAATTATTCTCAGGACTCACCGAACGCCGGAAAATAATTATTCTTCCGAAGCGACGCATGCCGACGTTGTAAAGACGCTGCGTGAAATTTGCGATTTCGCTAAGCAAAAGGACGTTCGAGTATCCCTGCGGGTCAGCGGCCAAAACGGCGCGAGTTTAGGCGCGCCCGGAACGACGCTTGCAAGCGCGGTCGCCTTGTTGGACGAGATTGCGAAAGACAATCTGTATGTCGCGCCGACCTTTGCAGCTCTGCAAGGCGCCGTAAAGGATTGCGATCTTTGGCAAAGGGTAAAACCTCGTCTTTCATTTGCGCTTGCCGCAGGCTGGCTGGAAGATGAAAACAACGGAGGAATTTGGTCCGATTCGGCTCTCCTGACAGCGCTTCCCGAGGAGAGATTTAGGGAGATCAAAGATTTTCTCGGTCCAGATGTTCCCGTTGTTTTTTACGCGTTTTATAAAAATAGGAACGAGGAATATTTGGACGTGAAACGTTGGGAGACAGAGTAGTTTTTTATTGTCGCCTCTGGTGTTGTGAAGAATTGACTGCCTTTGTACTTTGCCCCCTAATCGAAATCCTAGGCAAGCGTAAATCAGTTGTCCGTTTTCCCCATTTGTATGATTGTGAAAATACTATGTCGTTACTTAAACAGAATTTAACGCGTATTCTCTTTACGGCGTTCCTAACGGTTGCCGCGTTCGTCGGAACTGCCTCTTCTCTCATCGCCTTTACAGGGGGACGGACTGCCAGAGGGCCGCTTGTCTTTGAGATTGCCGAAATAGAACCTATTACTGAGGAAGGAAAGGTTTACGAAGCGCCGTTAACTATAGAAAACGCGTCGGACGTCGCGGTAACGGTACGGGCTGTTTTTTCTTCGATAGACGGCGTCTATCTTCTAGACGGCGACTCAAAAGAAGTCGCCCCATTAGATTCTTTTGAACGTGAATTTACCGTTGGCGCGAAGGCGAAATTCGAGGGAACGGTTCCTTTTCTTGTCCGCGGAGTCTACCGCGACGCCCACTACCCAATTCGCGCTGTTTTTACGTTCAATCTGAACGGAACTTCGGAAAGCGTTGATTTGCGTCCCGTTTTTGCGACGGACGTCAAGACGTTTCTCCCTACGTCCGAAAGAATGAGAACCCTTGTTCTTGGGAAAAACTCATATTTAAAACTGACCGGTTCAAATACTGTCGACTATTTTGCGTACTGGAAACGCTTTGACGGCGATTATTCCCCGCTAAGCGTCGGTTGGTCCGGTTCGGAAGAAAATTCCGCCTGTTCGATGAACCCGTGTTACATGACGCGCGGGGGCGTTAATCGCGCGGCATGGTCGATTCATCCTCCGTATAAAGGCGGACCGGGCGTTATCGGTTTGCGGTTTGCCGTTTCGCTTCCCGAAACAAAGAAGATTGAGTTGCGCTTTTTCCGAGCGATGCGCGACGTTTTCGCTCCGGAACCTCCGACCGACGGCGTCGTTTTTCGTGTGTACGCTTCCCTACTGGGAGAAGCGACAGAGGATATTTCGCAAGACGAGTTGAGCAAAGCGTTAGCGGCTGAACCGAATGAACGGGATATTCTTTTAAACGAGCAGTACAACGGCGCTGCGTGGTCCGAAGCGAACGTCGATCTTTCGAGATTCGCCGGAAAGAATATTCTTTTGACGTTTGAAACGGATCCTGGCGCAAAGCGCGACACAACTTGCGACGGCAGTTTTTGGGGGGACGTCGCAATTATGGCGGATCCTCAGGATGTTCCGATTGCGACCGAAGAAGAACGCGAGAGTTTGCGCGAGAAAAACGCACGGATCTTCAAATCTTTCGTTTCCGATTCCCCAACGTCGGTTCCCAGCTCAGGCGTCGTGTTAGATTCTGTTTCTCGCGGTTTTAATCTTGGCGAAGGTCAATTTGCGGTTGTTTCTCTGGGTAAATTCGGCGTTTGCGACGGCTGGATTGCGATCGGTTCCGAGGAAAAATTCATTCAGATTGACGGCGTTCGCGTTCAATATCGTGGCGTCAACCTCGGTTTTGAACGTCCGCTTGCACGTTGCGACGCGACGACCGAATTTGTCGAAAATACGAACTTGGAAAAATCGGCGCGGCAATTTGCTTATTCGCGCGGTTCTGAGATTATAGGCGATCTTCCCGTAGACGCAAACTTTACCGAGCGCGACCTTGACGGCGTAAAGGTTGTTCCGGACGCTCCCGACTCCATAGCCTGCTTTATTTCGCAAACGACGGCCGGACTTGCGTTCAGATTTGTCGCCGCTGACAACGAAGAAATTGAGAATCTTCAGTTTGGACCCATGTCGGAGAGAGCCGCGCGCGTCTACTTCGGCCACGGGCATTGTATCGTCGATCCTAAGAAACCGTTTACGCAGGACGGAGACGGTTTCGGCTGTTCGACGAGTCATGTAGGATTTGATTTTGACAACGGCGTTTCATTACTTGAGGCGACGACGCGTCCCGTGAATAAATTTATCGTTAATCCCGATTTGCGCGTCTATACGCTGACGACCTGCCCTGACTCTAGACTAACCCTTCGCGTTAGCGATAAAGGCGCGCTTGACTGCGCTATTAAATATGCGCCCGGTTTTGACAAAAAGCCCGCGCTTCTTGTCTCTAAAAAGACCGGGCGATTTGTCTTCGACTACTGGGGCGGGCAGTACGCGACGATCCTCGAACGAATGAAGACCTTTGTCGACTATGGACTTACTGATTCCCTGTTGGTTCAGCATGTTTGGCAGCGTTATGGTTATGACAACCGTTTGCCGGATATCTGGCCGCCGAGAGAGGATCAGGGAACGTTAGCGGAGCTTAAAGAGACGCAAAAATATTTGGACGAAGTTGGAATTCCGTTCGGTTTGCACGACAACTACATCGATTTCTACCCGGACGCGGACGGTTTCAATTACGACGACGTTATTTTTAACCCGGACGGACTGCCTCAGAAGGCATGGTACAATCCCGGCCCCAATGCTCAAAGTTACCGCTTCAACCCGACGAAAATTCGTCCCTACGCCGAACGCAATTTGAATCTTGTCAGTAAAGATCTAATGCAGACGGCCTACTTTACCGACGTCTTTTCTTCAATTCATATTATGGATTTCTATGATCGAACTGGAAAATTCCATTCGCGCGCGGAAACGCTTGACGCGTGGAATAAATATTTCGATTTAGTTCACGAGAAATTTAATAATAACGCGATTACGATCAGTGAATCCGGCAACGACGCGCTCATAGGCCATCTCGACGGCGCAGACGCAATTTTACGCCGCGTTACGCCTACGCAGGAGAATTATTCGACCGTAATTGACGCCGCCGATTGCGAATATGTGCCGTGGGTCGACGCGGTCAATCATAAACGGTTTAGTCTGCATGGCGTCGGATACAGCGACCGCTATCAAGGCGGGCTTTCGAGGGCGCTTCGCGGAATTGAAAGCGACGACTACGTTTCCTCGGAAGTTCTGACGGGGCACGCCGTCATGGCCGACTTGAGTATGTCGATTCGCGGAACCGTTCGCAAATACTGGCTGTTGCAGAATCTGGCGCGGTCGCTTGCGTTGGCGGAGCTGACTGATTTTGAGTTTGTCGACAACGATATTCACCGTCAGAAGATAACTTGGTCGACCGGCGACGTCGTCTATGTCAACCGCGGCGTCGACGACTGGACCCTTGACGCTGAAGTCCCCGACGGTTTTCCCGCTCCGATAACGCTTCCTCGATTCGGATTCTGGACGGTCGGCGCCAACGGTAAATCATACGGCGGCGTCGTGCGAACTGGAGAACAGATTGCCGAACTTCGTGTCGACGGCGATTCATTCTTTGTCAACGGAAGGCAAAAGGTTTCGCATCAAGTAGTTCCGATTCGTCCGACTTATGAAAACGTTCGTATTCAGGACGGGAATTCCTTGGAGGGCGATCTCGTTTGGGACGCGTTGCAGCCTACGGATAAACCGTATACCCCCTTCCTTCATCTGGAACGGCCGCAGACGTGGTGGAACGATAAGCCCGAACTGCATGTTTTACCGTTGCAAGCGCCTAACAAACCAAGCGATACATGGCGCGGTCGAGAAGCGAAACTGTTTGGCGATAAGGTGACGGTTCAACTTCCGGAAGATCTGCCCGCCGGTTATTATAATCTTCTTTGCGGACTTTATGATACGAAAACGGGCCGTCGACTTCAGCTTTTAGGTTCGGGAACCTCCGATTCCCGCTACCGGCTCGGTTCCGTTATAGTCGACGTAAGCGACGGCAAGCGAAAGATTAAGTTTGAACCGGTTGGAAAACAATACGACGTCGATCTGCGTCTTGTCGCTAATCGAAAGCCTACCGATTTTGGCGTCTGCGAAACGTTGGGCGCTTTCCGGCTTGAAACATTGCAAGATTCTGATCAGGCGACGGTTGTCACTCCGTTGCCGGAAGAACCTCCGTTTACAGTCGTTCTAAAAACGTCCGCTTTTAAGAACGACGGCGTGTTCGACGTCATTGAACGCGATCGATTCGGCAAGGAACTGAACCGTTCTTCCGTTAATGCCGAAAACGGAACCGTGACTGTCGTCGTCGACTCGGCGAAAGCGTTCTCTTATAAACTGATCAGAAGGCAGTAATTCGGAGACGAACGAGGTAAGTATTGCGTTTTTTGAACGTTTTACCTATAATACGCTAGGCTTGTTTTTCGCGCCGCATTCGGCTTAGTCGCATGCGGCGCGTTTCCACCGTTGATTACGGGAGTTCTCAGAACTGACGTCGAATTGTAAAATGTCAAAAAGATATCCTGCTTTTCTCGTTTTTGCCTTTCTCGTTTCGGCGGTTCTTGTTCCCCTTGTTTACGCTCAAAATTCTAAAACTGAACCAGACGGCGATCGGCCGGCCGCTCAGTCTTCTGACGGTTCGTCGGAAGACTCTTCCACGAAAACCTCAGAACTTCGTTCCAGCGTTGAGATATTCGCCGAATATCAGCAAAAACTCGAGAATTTAGCTTCAAAATGCGACGAGCGCGGCATGACCTTGGAAGCGAAGGTTACCCGGTCGCTCATCTACAAAAAACAGCCGTATTTTTTCGACGTTTCTCTTCTCTCCTCAAAGCCGCTTGAGGCAAAATTACCCGGCGACGCGACAAAAGAACAGCAGAGTTGGTATGCCGCCCTGAGACGCTTGCGTGAAAAATATTCGAATGAGACTTTTGCCGTCGCCGAACGTCTGGGCGCGCGTAAACGCGGATACGAAATTGTCGCGTGCGTTTTACAGACGCTGTACATTAACCCGGACCATAAACGCGCGCGTCAGTTTATGGGGTTTTCTCTTTACGAGGGAGAATGGCGCTCACAGTGGGAGATCAGGAGAATTGAAAAAGGATACGTAGACGATCCTCAGTTTGGTTGGCTGCTCAAAGATCAGGTTGAGGAGTATCACAAGGGAAAAAGGTTTTATCGCAATCAGTGGATTACCCGTGAGGAGGAAGAGAAAAAAATCGTTGCGAGCGCGTCCGGCTGGCGAATCGAAACGGAACATTTTTCCATTCTCTCGCGCGTGTCGTTGGAACGCGGCGTTGAAATCGGGCGTTACCTAGAGAGCTATTACGACGCGTGGATACGCTTGTTTTATCCCTTTGTCGCTAATGAGAATCAGTGGACGGCGCGGCTCTATTCCAACGACGCGATTGTTTCGAAACGGCATCAGGTGATTCTGTACCGTAATCGCGCGGAATACGTGCGCGAATTGAAAAAACACGACCCGAACGCGGTTCAAAGCGTTGGCGGGTACTTCCCGTCCCTTCGTTGCATCTTTGTGTACGAACCTGATCCCAAAAGCGTCGACGACGCTTTTGATCTAATGCCGATGCTGGCGCATGAAGCGACGCACCAACTGTTTAACGAATGCAATATTCCCAATAGCGCGCGTGGAAAGTCCGACTATTCAAAATTGGCGCGTTACGCAAACTTCTGGGCCGTGGAAGGAATTGCGATTACGGCTGAGACGTTTACGCTTGACCGTGCGAAGAATAAAGCTGCGATGGGAGGTTTTAAAGGCGTCTTTAGAATCGAGGACGCGCTGACTTCTCTCTTTGTCGACAACGAATACATTCCTCTAGAACGGTTTATTGGAATGTCGCGAACGGAATTTCAAGCTTATGAGGATCTCAATCTTCTCTATTCCCAAGCGGCCGGACTTGCGTTTTTCTTTATGTTTTATAACGACGGAGCCTATTGCAACGCTTTTGTTCGATACCTCTACGGAGTTTATCAAGGAACGGACACGCCGGATCTAATTGTCAAACTGACCGGCAAGTCTTTCAAACAACTTGATGAAGAATACAAGACTTTCATGAAGGAAATCTACGAACAGGTTCGTCAAGACGGCGAACGCCGTTCGCCTCGTCCCGAAAAAAACGCCGTTAACGTTAAAGAAGCGCGCTAAACGGGGACTGTGTTTCGGAAATATGGAATGAGCGGAGAGATGAGCTATTCTTCTTTTGAGAGAGGTTGCGTCGACGGGGAGACGGAAAAACGCCGTGAAAAGATTCTCGTAGCTATTGCAACTTATAACGAAATAGACAATGTCCCCAGATTAACAGAGCGGCTTTTATCGCTTTTACCCGACGCGGACGTTCTCATAGTCGACGATAATTCTCCCGACGGAACCGGCGCTTGGGCCCAGAAGGCCGGCGAGCGCGATTCGCGTGTCAAAGCGCTCGTGAGACAGAACGAACGGGGATTAGGTTCCGCCGTTATTTGCGCGTTAAAATACGCAATTGAACATGATTATGATGCGGTTGTGAATATGGACGCCGACTTCAGTCATCCTGTTGAAGACGCGCCGCGGCTCATTGCCCGACTGAATCAGAAAAACGCGGAAGTAGACGTCGTTATCGGTTCTCGGTATGTTCCAGGAGGCGCGACGCCCGACTGGCCTTTGAAACGGAGGCTTATGAGTCGGTGCGTTAACACGTTTGCCAGAATAACGCTCGGATTAAAGACGCGAGATAACAGCGGCGCTTTTCGTTGCTATCGAGTCAGCGTTTTACGTAAACTGAATTTCGACGGTTTTGTTTCAACAGGATATTCTTTTTTCGAAGAGACGCTCTATCGTTTACGGCTCGTTGGAACCAGATTTGCCGAAATTCCCATCGTGTTTATCGACAGGCGTATGGGCGTTTCAAAAATAAACCGTAAAGAAGCGATTAAAGCTGTGGCGATTATGCTGCGGCTTGGCGTTAAAAGAATTTTTTCGAAAACTTCACGTTGATCTTCCTATTGACTCGGCGCCGCGCTGCGAGCGGGGCCCCTCTCGCCCTTTTAAT
>CAMNJU010000172.1 GCA_946541595.1 uncultured Planctomycetales bacterium | reverse complement strand
AGCGTGACCAGTATTGGAGACAGGGCGTTCTGGGATTGTTCCTCTTTAACGACGCTGGCGCTTCCCGTTGGTCTGACGAGTATTGGAGACTGTGCGTTTTATGGTTGTTCCTCTTTATCGTCGCTTACGCTTCCTTCCGGCGTGACGAGTATTGGAGAGCATGCGTTCTCCGGTTGTTCCTCCTTATCGTCGCTTACGCTTCCTTCCGGCGTGACGAGTATTGGAGACAAGGCGTTCTGGGGTTGTTCCTCCTTACCGTCGCTTACGATTCCTTCCAGCGTGACCAGTATCGGAGACAGGGCGTTCTTTGACTGTTCCAATTTGACCCTGCGAGTTCCTAATGGTTCCTATGCGGAACGGTACGCCAAAGGAAACAAAATCAAGTACGAAACGCTTTCATAAAGTCTGCGTTCGGATTGTTTAAATGGCGCTTGGGGAATTAACAGCGCGCTTTTCATCTGTATAAGCCTCCCAAGGTTTAGCTTTACTTTTTTGTTTTCTTGGTTAAGCCAACGCCGGGGGAGGCGGAGACGGCGTTAAATCCTTATGGCACTTACGCCTGGGGCGCCCGTTTTGTGGCGCGATCTTGATTAACGCTTACGCGCTCTTTCTTTCGTTAGCGGCACGCGCGGCTTTCTGAGGCTGTCGCGGGCGCCGGGCCGTTTTAATAGAATCCGTTCCGAAGTTTTTCATTTCTATTTATTTCGGGTCCTTTTGGCCAAAAGAATTGAAAAAGAATTCTGTGTCGATATAGTAATCTTTTAGGCGTTTCCCAGACGGGCGACGAAGAAAGCGAACGAAACGGAACGCGCGAAGGTCCCTTAAAAGGAACGCACGTTCCGACAGTATGGAGCTTCTTTTAGCGCTAATGCGGAACGAACGCTTTCAAAATGTGTTAAAGTACGCCGAGTCGGCCGCGAAGGAAACGGAATCGGCGTGACGTTTATTACCGGCTTCTTGCCGTATGGGCAGATAGAAAGACTTTTTTCGATAGGAACAGATATGAAAGTACTAGTAATTACAGGCAGCGCGCATAAAAACGGAACGTCGGCGTATCTGGCGAAGAAGTTTATCGAAGGAGCGACCGAATCGGGACACGAGGTCTTCCGATTTGACGCCGCGTTTAAAAAAGTTCATCCGTGCATTGGCTGCGATAAATGCCAAAGCGCCGGGAGTTGCGCGTTTCAGGACGACATGAACGAACTGAATCCGAAACTGCTCGAAGCGGACGCCGTCGTTTTCGTTTCCCCGATCTACTATTACGGCCTCAACGCGCAAATTAAGACGGTTATCGACCGTTTTTACGCCAACGACGCGAAACTGCACGGCTCGAAGAAGGCCGCGATTATGCTGACGATGGCCGATACGACCGTCGAGTCCGCCGAAGGCGCGCTGGGGTCGTTCAAGGGGATGACGAAATATCTCGAATGGGAGCCCGTCGGTTCGGTCGTCGCGACGAACAGCTGGACGCTCGAACTGCTGCAAAAGACTGATTTCCCGCAGCAGGCCTACGAACTTGGCAAGTCGCTCTAAAGAGCGGCGAGGGGGAACGTGCGGCAGAGCTGTTTTACGCTGTCACGAGCGGCACGTTGAGAACGCCGTCTTCTGGGAAAGCGTCGAATCCTCCGGGATCGGAAGGTTGGGCGCGTCATGAAAGGAAAACGAATATGAAAAGGTTCGCTGTTTTATTGGCGATTTTGCTTCCTCTTGCGATTCCGTCGCTTTGCGCCGAGGAATTGCCCGGCCGGTACGAGATAACGGAGAACCTGCCCGACGGGTACGACGCGCCGATCCAGCGTCACGGCCGCGTCGAGGAATTTAAATATTCCACGCCCAGCGGAGAAAAAAGCGCGCTCGTATATTTGCCTTACGGTTACGACGCCTTTTATTCCCACGTTAACGACGGAGCGATCAGGGCGTATCCGTTCTTCTATCTCATGCACGGCGGCGGGGAAGATCAGACGTGCTATTTCTCCAAAGACGGCCCTTCGCCCCTCTCGAATATCTTGGACCGCCTGATCGACGAAGGCAAACTAGCGCCGATTATCGTAGTCGCGCCTTCGTTCTATCCTAAGGACCGCGGCGCCGTCGGATTCGACGAGTTGGGGAATTTAACGCGGAATTTCCCCGAGGAACTGACGCGCGATCTCATGCCGGCCGTCGAGAAGAAATACCGTTCTTTTGCGGGGAAGGCGACTGACGAAGAGCTCAAAGCGACGCGCGCCACGCGCGGGTTCGGCGGGTTCTCTATGGGCGCCGAGACGACCTGGAACGTCTTTTTGCAGAAGCAGGATTATTTCCGATATTTCGTTCCGATTAGCGGCGACAGCTGGATTATCGAAAGGCGCGGCGGACAGACCGCGTCGGAAAGGACGGCGGAGAAGCTCGCCGAGTCGATTAAAGCGCAAGGGAAGAATCCGCGTTCTTTTGCGATTTACGCGGTTACCGGCCGCGAGGATATCGCGTACGAACCGATGAACGCGCTGATTGAGGCGATGGCGAAGCGCGACGAGTTCCGCTTTGGCATAAATCTGTTTTACGGGCTGAAGCCGAACGGGAAGCATTGGCACGGCGACGTCCGGCTCTATCTGTATAAAATTCTGCCCCATATTTGGCCGGGAAAAGAGGAAGAAGCTAAGCCGCTGTTAGCCTATGACTTCGAAGAGACGCGCGACGGCAAGATCGCCGATATTTCCGGAAACGGATTCGACGCCGAACTTGTCGGCGAAGGCGCGTTATTGGGCGAAGGGCGCGTCGGCAAAGGCTTGGTTCTCAACGAGACGTCCGACGACGGATATCTCCGTTTACCACAAGGGTTTCTGAATACGGCGACCGACGCGACGTTTTTAGTCTGGATAAAACTTCAGTCGTTCGTCTCCTACGAACGCGTCTTCGATTTCGGATTCGACGAGAACGTCAATATGTACTTAACGCCGACGACGACCGACGGCGCGGCGGGCAAAATGCAGTTGGCGATTACGAAAGGGAGCACGCGCGGCGAACAGCTTATTTCCGTACCGACGGAATTTAAGTTAAACGAATGGACGCGCGTAGCGGCTGTCAAGCGCGGCGACGCGTTCGAGCTGTATCTGAACGGGCGGCTCGTCGGACGCCAGACGGGCGTTACGCTGGCAATCGACGAAACGGTCGGGGACGGCGCCGCCAATTATCTCGGCAAGAGCCAGTACGCTCACGATAAGAATCTGCGCGCAACTCTCGACGGATTTGCCGTTTACAAACGCGCGTTAAGTCCCGCGGAAATACTGCGCGACGTCGCGGCGTCGGTCGGCGGGTACGAAAAAGTCGACGAGCTTGTTCTCGAGACCCCGTTGGGCGAGACGCCCGATTTGCCTAAGACGGTCGGAGCCGTCGATAAGACCGGCGTTCGTATCGAGAGCGCCGTCTCTTGGGGCGAACCGCGAAAGCTCTATTCTGCCGACAGTTACGAGCTCAAAGGGAACGTCGGGGACGAAAAGCTCTACGCCAAGGCTCAAATTGTCCCGCTCTCCGATTCGACGGACGAACGGTTCGCGATTCGCGCGTTCGCGACAGCGCGTACGAAGTTCGACACGCGGCAAATTGTCTCGCGGTTCATCGTCGTTACTCGAGTCGGGACGTTTCATAAGCTGGTCTTAAAGACAGAAGCCGTCGACGGGAAGACGGGCGAGACGACGCCGCTTCACGTTCGAGAGGTAACCGTCCGCAACGGCATGCGGTTCGACGAAATGCATTATATCGACGTCCGCTCCGAATTTAAGAAAGTTCGGCTGTCTGTCTACGACGAGAACGGAACTCTTGTCTCCAAGCCGTTTGAGTTTGAGCCGCGCTTCTCGAGGAGCGGTTCTTTTCTCCCGGACGAGGACGTTTCGTTACTGCCGGGTATGTTTCAGAAAATGCGCGACGACAATGCGCGAAACCTTCTGCAGCTTGATCTTGATCGGCTGCTTGCGGCGCACCGCGCGGCGGCGGGCCTGCCCGCTAAAGCGGAGCGTTACGGCGGTTGGGAATCGTGGGATTCGAGCGGATTTGGTATCGGCCATTGGCTTTCCGCCGCCTGTCTTATGTATCGCAAGACGAACGACCCGGAGTATTTGCGCAAGCTCGACTACGTCGTCGACGAGTTGGCGCAAACGGCGCGTCCGAGCGGGTTCATCGGCGGAATCGACGAAAAGCGCGTTATCGCAAATATTTTTGACCGGCCCGATTCGTTTCAAGTCGACGCCGCGAGTCTAGGCGGGATTTGGGATTGTTTCTACGGAATTCAAAAAGTTTTCAAGGGGCTCGTCGAAGTCTATCAAACGACGGGCAACGAGAAAGCTCTGGAGCTCGCCAAAGGATTCGCCCAATGGCTGTGGATCCAGACGGGCCGATTCAATCACGCTCAGCAGCAGCGCATGCTGTTTTCCGAACATGGCGCGGTAGGCGAAACGGCGCTATGGCTTTACGACATTACGGGCGAGTCGTACTGTTTGCAGTTGGCGCAGCGCTTTTTACGCGACGATTTACTCGAACCGCTGTCTGAAGGGAAGGACAATCTTACGGGCCGGCACGTCAACGAGCACGTTCCCGAAGTGGAGAGCGCGGCGGCGTTTTACGAGTATACGGGGGACGGGAAATATCGGCGCGCGGCGGAGTTCTTTTGGCAGACGTGCCGTAAGAACCGCATGTACGCCAATTCCGGCATGGGGCTGTCGGAGCATTTCACGGCGCCCGACGCCGAGCCGCTCGGCTCGACCAACTGCGAAACCTGCTGTAATTTCAACATGATGAAATTAACGGAGATTCTCTTTTCGTGGGATCGACGCGTCGAATACGTCGACTATCTGGAAGAGTCGCTCTTTAATTTAATCTATCCGTCGCAGGATCAAGATAATAGCGAAGGTTACGGCAAGACGTATTTCTCGTCCTTTGTTCCCGGCTCGTATCGGTTCTTTTCGACGCGCGACGACAGTTTCTGGTGCTGCTGTCTCGGAGGAATGGAGAACCCGGCGCGGCTCGATAAGTCGATCTATTATAAAGACGCGGACTCGCTCTACGTCAATTTATTCATTCCCTCGACGGCGCGGCTGTCCGATTGCGGACTGGCGTTGCGACAGGAGACGCGGTTTCCGTACGAATCCGCGACGAAACTGACGGTTACGGAAGGAGAAGCGCGTCGCGCGTTGAAGATTCGCGTTCCCGGTTGGCTCGCCGGGGAAATGACGGTCGACGTTAACGGCGAGCGCACAGCCGCAGAAATTATCGACGGTTACGCGACGGTTTGCCGAACGTGGCGTCAAGGGGACGTCGTTGAAATCGCGCTTCCTATGGCGCTGAATCTCTATAAATCGCGCGAAAAAGGGCAAGTTGCGTTTAAATACGGCCCGATTCTCCTTGCCGCCGTTCTCGACGAAGTCGAAGAGTCCGAACGATATACGACGAAGAATAATAAACTGGGCGGTTTTAAAGGGATTCCCGTTCCTAATTTGCTCGTTTCGCTTGACGAATCCCCCGAACAGTATCTGGAAACTGTCGATCGGGAGAAATTAGAGTTCCGGATCGGTCCCACGACAACAGAAGACGGCTCGACGTATACGCTTCGACCATTTTTCGAGCTCAATCGCAACCGCTACATCGTCTACTGGCCGACGAAAGAATAACGCGCTGCGCTAGCTGCCCCGTTTCGCTTTGCCTGGAAATACAAAAAGCCGCCGATCGCAAGACCGGCGGCTTTCCTGTTTCCGAATAAGATTGAGCCGCACTAAACGCTCCGAGAACAGACTTTGCGGTTCGACGCTAAGTCTGCCGCATGGGACTCGGCGCGCCAATTTTACCGTACAAAGTTCGTCATGACGTTTTCCTCGGCGACGGGCGGAACGATTCCCGCCTCGCGCGCCGCGGCGATACACTTCATGACGTAGATCATATTCCGCGCAAGATTGCGGAGCGTTTGCAGTCCCTCTCCGTCTTGCGGCGCGTCTTCCTTAACGAGCGCGTGAAACTCGTTCCAGTAGGTAGAGCCGACGGTGATCATCTGCGATATTCCGGCGTACTTGTTCATGACGTCGAAAGACGCGCTTGTTCCGGCGCGGCGCGCAACGACGATTGACGCGACAGGCTTGTGACGGAACGGCGCGTAGCCGTCCGCGTTGAGGCTTGAGAAAAAGACGCGGTCCAAAAAACTCATAACGCGGCCGGAAGGATGCGCGTAATAAACGGGCGTGCCGAAGACGAATCCGTCGGCGGTTCGCGCCTTGTTAACGAATTCATTGACGCCGTCGACGTTAAAGACGCATTCTTTCTTTTCCGCGCACTTGCCGCACCCGATGCAGTCCATAACTGCTTTTGGCCCGACCGTTACGATTTCGGTCTCTACGTTGTCGGCTGCGAAGACTTCCGCCATGGCGTCGAGCCCGGCGCGCGTCGAACCGTTCGCGTTGCAGCTTCCGTTGAGCATGAGTACTTTCATATTGTGTTTCCCTTTGTTTTTCAGTTTCTTCTGTCGAGTTGTCGCGCGCGATTAGAACGCGCCGGTCTTAATATGGGGCCGATAAGGCGCTTCGAGCGCCGCGATCTCGTCCGGTTCGAGTACGGCGTCGAGCGCGGCGACCGCTTCTTCTACATGTTTGACCGCCGTGCAGCCGACGATGGGCGCGGTAATTTCCGGTTTCGAGAGCATCCAGGCGAGCGATTCCTGCGCCATAGAACGCCCATGCGCGGCGGCGATCTTCTCTAAATTATCGACAACCGGCCTGTCGATATCTTCCGTCGCGCCCCAAACCGCCGGGGAAACGGCGTCGACGGAGTTTCGCGCCGTCTTCGTTCCCCACGGGTGAGCGCAGCGTCCGCCGGCAAGCGGACTCCACGGGACGACCGCCATCTTACGGTCGCGGCAGAGCGGGAGTATTTCGCGCTCTTCTTCCCGATAGATAAGGTTATACTGAGGCTGCAGCGAAACGAATTTTGTCCAGCCGTTGCGTTCCGCTATCTGTTGGAGACGTTCAAGCTGCCACGCGAAGATTGTCGACGCGCCGATATAACGCGCCTTGCCGCTTTTAACGACGTCGTGCAGCGCCTCCATGATCTCCTCCATGGGAGTGAACGGGTCGAGACGGTGAATCTGGTATAAGTCGACGTAGTCAAGGCCGAGCCGACGGAGGCTGTGGTCAATCTCCGTCATGATATTCTTGCGCGACAGACCGCCCCCGTTAGGGCGCCCGGGACGCATCTCAAAATTCACTTTTGTCGCGACGACAATTTCGTCCCGGTTAAGGCCGAAGTCGCGAATTAAACGGCCCGTAATCTCTTCGCTCGTTCCAAATTGATAGACGTTGGCCGTGTCAAAGTAGTTAATGCCCAGTTCGACGGCCTTTTTAAAGATCGGTTTCGATTCGTCGTAGTCGTAAGCCCAAGGGAACACGCCGTTTTCCGATCCCGGTTTGCCAAAGCTCATGCAGCCTAAGCAGATTCTGGAAACGTCCATTCCCGTCGCGCCGAATTTTATGTATTGCATTTTACTGTCCTTTGTTGAGATAAGGGATGATAATTGATTCTAAGAAGCTGTCGCAAAAAGCCTTCGTTCTTTTGGCAAACCCCTCGGTTCCGTCGAGAGTCGTCCAGCACAGCATTTCGCCGTAAAGTATGTCGATAAGCGTATTGGCTAACATTTCCACCGGCGCGTCGGCTTTGATTTCCCCACGCGCAATCCCTGATTTAAAAAGATCCGCGACAAGCGCGCGGTCAAAACGCAGTTTCTCCATTCCGGCTGAAATTTTACCGCGATCTGGCGCCGCCGAATTGCGCACCCAGTCTTGACAGAGCTTTAAACTGCTTTGCTCTATGTACAGGGCAAATTCGTACATAAAGAACGCAAGCCGCTCCCGAAACGGTTTCTCGAGGTTCTGCGCGCTCGAAAGGATATC
>CAMNJU010000171.1 GCA_946541595.1 uncultured Planctomycetales bacterium | reverse complement strand
CCAGACTACGCGCTTGCGGAAGCAGGTTTACGCGCCTACGACCCTTCGCGCGGCAAACCCATTTTGAACTCGATTTCTCCGCTTCGTACGGAGATGTTCAATCTCTATTCCATAACGCCTTTCCGGCCTATTCTCCTTTTAACGGAACGCATTGACGAGTCGGGCGAAAGCGTGCCTTCCCGTACGGTTGACGACGTCTATTCCGCAGCTCTCTTTCTCTTTGAGAAAGCGAAAGAACGCGGTATTGAAAACGACGATATCATCTTCGATCCCGGAGTTTCTCCCATTGGCAGTGATTCCGAAGGCGCGTTGGGGCGGTTAGTGGGAGCGCTTGAAAAGATACACGCGAACCCCGATATGAAGGGCGTTCACGCGTCCGTTGGGCTAAGTAATTTCACCGTGATGCTTCCGTCGAAGAGAAAGCTTGACGGCTCTCCTGTTAAAAGTCCGCTGGAAAGCGCGCTTCTAACAATTGCATTTCCGCTTGGCATGGATCATGTCGTCGGTTCGGTTAAGCGCAAATATGAAAGACTGACTGAAGATTCGGAGGCGCTGCAAGTCGTTCGTGAATGCATGGAACTTGGCGGTTTCGCATCTATTAAACGCGTGCGTAAGTTTTATCGCTGATAGGGCGGGGCAAGTTTGCTTTCCTTGACGCCGATAGGTAAGATTGTATAATTCGGTTGTTTTTTGAAGGCTGTGCGAGCGAGCCGCCTCTTCAACTGCAGGACTCTGTAGCTTAGGCGAGTGGATTCCGACCTAGGTTGCGGGTCTCTTTGGCACAGACAATGATAACTTGCGTACGATAACGCAAAAGGAGTTTCTTTAATGAGCGATTTATTGAGAGTTGCGACGTTGGGCGGCGACTGCACCGGTCCGGAAGTGGTCGCGGAAGGCGTTAAAGTACTGAAGGAAGTCGCGAAGCTCGAAAATATCAAGCTCGAACTCGTTGATTTTGATATCAGCGCGACCCGTTATCTCAAAAATGGCGGAGTTGTTATTACTGACGAAGAAATTGCGGAACTGGGCAAATTCAGCTCGATTCTGTTTGGCGCTGTCGGACATCCTGACGTTAAACCGGGAATTCTCGAAAAAGGACTGCTCCTCAGATTGCGTTTTGTCTTTGACCAGTACATCAATCTCCGACCTGTTAAGTTGTTCCCGGGCGTTGAGACTCCGCTGAAGAATAAGGGGCCTGAGGATCTTGATTTTGTCGTCGTTCGCGAGAATACGGAAGATATGTACGTTGGCGTTGGCGGTTATCTCAAAAAGGGAACGCCGGACGAGGTTGCGACGCAAACGGCTATCTATACGCGCAAAGGTTGCGAGCGCTGCATTCGCTGGGCGTTTGAACTTGCCCGTAAGCGCAATAACCCCAAGGGGAAGAAGGTAACGCTAGTCGCGAAGACGAATGTTTTAACGTACGGACATGACCTCTGGATGCGCACTTTCCAAGAAGTCGGAGCCGATTATCCCGACGTTCAAAAAGACTACAATCATGTCGACGCGTGCTGCATGTGGTTGGTTAAGAGCCCCGAGTATTACGACGTCATTGTCACAACGAATATGTTTGGCGATATCATCACAGACCTTGCGGGCGTTCTGCAAGGCGGCATGGGCGTTGCTGCGGGTGGAAATATCAATCCTGATAAGGGCGGCACGAGTATGTTTGAGCCGATGGGCGGAAGCGCGCCGAAGTATGCGGGCATGAATATTATCAATCCGATCGCGACAATCAACGCCGTTTCCATGCTTCTCGACCACGAGGGGTATTCTGCCGCGTCTAAACGCGTTATGAAGGCGATTCAGTTTGTTACCGGAACGAAGATGAAGAGTCAAGTCGCGGGCAAGATGGGGTACACGACTTCTGAGATCGGTGATTTGATTTGTGAGAATCTATGATTATCACTTTTCGACCGTTATCGCCCTAATTTTTGTTCGAATCTCGTTCAGGCGAACTCAACCGCTCTGAACGAGATTTTTTCATGTGCTTGTCACCGTTTGTTTTTCTTGTCTGGAGTAATTTAACCATGAGCGAGCAACTATTGCCGATGGGAAAGAATTCTATTTTTGGAACCTGCGTGGAAGTGACAAAGAGTCATCTGGACGTGTGGAATCATACGAACAACGTATGTTACGTTCAGTGGATGCAAGACGTTGCCGTCGGTCATTCCGCCGCGCTTGGTTGGGATTCGGAACGTTATTTGAAAGCAGGGGCCATTTGGGTTGTGCGCAGCCACGCGATTGACTACCGTCATTCAACGTATGAAGGAGATAAAATTTTAGTACAAACCTGGGTAGACGAGATGAAGCGCGCGAGCTGCATTAGACGCTACCGGTTTCTTCTTTTGCCAAGAGATTGCAATTTAAACGAGATCGAATCAAAATACCGCTGGTCCTCTTTTGAAACGTTTGACGCGTCTAATATGGCGGTGATTGCAACGGCAACGACCCATTGGGCGTTTGTTTCAACTGAGACTTTTCACCCCGTGAAGGTCTTTCCCGAATTGAGCGGTTTATTTGAACACGCGTAATAAAGCAAAGACTTAGCGCCGGAGTTTTCTTGAAATCAGATTCGTGTTATATTACAATATCTCTTGCCCTTGGGCGTTAGCTTCTGGCGCCGGAGGCAGCGCGAGCTTTGGTACGGTATTCTGTCGGGCAGAGTGCGCGTTAAGACATGAAACGTCGTCAAAAGACGTGAAAACCGTTTTGGAGACAGTGGAGTATACTTATGGAAACGACTCATGTAATCGTAGATTGCGAAAAAAACGTCTATTTGGATTCGCTTGATATTCAGGACGTCTACCGTTCTTCGGACGGAACGATTCCTTTTCGCGTGACGAAGCGTCGGCTTCACGGAGGGGTTCAGGACGGATTGGACGTCGTGGAGATCGATACCGGTCGGTTGAATTTTGTCGTACTTCTTTCGCGTGGAATGAATATTCTAAAAGCGCGGTCGGGTGACGTTGACTTAAAATGGGATTCTCCGGTAAACGGACCGGTCCATCCAAAATTCGTTCCCATCTTTGCTCCCGGCGGTTGCGGTTGGCTCGAGGGTTTTTGCGAGTGGGTTGCGCGATGCGGGTTGGAGAGTAACGGCGCGCCTGAGTTTGACGCAAACGGCGTTTTGAAATATCCGCTTCACGGTCGCCTGTCAAATCTCCCCGCGCGCCGCGTCGAAGCTTCTGTCGATCCGGAAACGGGCGAGATTCGTTTGACCGGAGAGGTTATGGAAACGAGCGTTTTTGGAAGGAAGTTCCTTTTCAAAACGACGTACACGGTTCAAGCAGGTTCTGCTAAATTAAAAGTTGAGGATTCAGTAACGAATCTTCTTCACGTTGCCGACGAATTTGAGTTGCTTTATCACATCAATACGGGCTATCCTCTTGTCTCTCCGGGCGCGCGTTTTGTCGCGGCGTTTCAGAAAATGTGTCCGCGCGACGGCAACGCTGTTTTGGAACTTTCTGATTGGAACGTCTTTACCGAACCGGTCCCGGGGAAAGCTGAAACATGTTATTTCTTTGATCTTGCCGCTGACGACAAGGGTGAGACCGGCGTCGCTTTGATTCGCGCCGACGGTCAGCGCGGCGTTTCGCTGACGTTCAATAAAAATGATTTTCCGTATTTCATTCTTTGGAAAACGCAGCGGCCTAACGGGGATATTTACGTCTCAGGAATGGAACCCGCCGTCAATTTCCCAAATACGCGTTCGTTTGAAAAGAAAAACGGGCGTGTGGTTCCGATTGCCCCTAAAGAGACAAAGACTTTTGGTTTTGAGTTCAATGTATTGAGTTCGGAACCGGAAGTCGACGGATTTATTAAAGGAGTAGAGTCTTTGCAAAGTTCCGCGACGGGCGAGATTATTCCGAGCCCTGTTCCTGAATGGTGCGAGTGATAAAGAGTCGCGTTGGCGACGTTCCCGTAAAACTCGCCGGCGACAGCGGCGCCAAAAGAAAAACCTACCTGAAACACATATCAGGTAGGTTTTTATTTTGGCTATTTGTTTGCAGGGGAAAAGCTTGTTTTAGCAGGATTGAGACGGTTAGGTCTCAGGAAAATTAACGATGGGCTCCTTAACCGTAAGCTCATTTGCTGTGTTTGCGTCGATAATAAGATGCGTCCACGCTCTCATGGATGGGTCTCTAAGCAAAGGCCGAAGAGCGCTTGCCTTTGATTTATGGCATTCGCCACAGGGGCCGCCGGTCAAAACCACATATTTATTGGGCTTTTGAGCAAAACGAACGAGTTCAGGTAAGGTGAAAAGAGCGACGGGCGTGACCGTGTCGGGACCGATAGCTTTCTTTTGGGAATAGGGTTGGAAGAGAATATCGCCAACCCAACCTTTATTTTTAAGCGTTTGAATCACGTCTTCTTCGAGCATTTTGGAGTCGCGAAGGTAGACGAAAAACTGCTTCAAAAGTCCGTGATCATCGTCCGCAGAGGCAAGCGACGTTACAAGGACGTCTATCTCGTCTCGCTTTTTGTAACTTTCCAAGAAGGACGGATTAGCTATGAGAGAGTCAAGAGACGTTCCATTCACAATTGGCGTCGAAAACAGTCCGACAACTTTAACGTCGAGAGACTGCTTAGTAAAGTTGGCAAAGTACGTCGAAGTATCTTTTTGCGGTTCTTCCAAATAGTACCCGCCCGGGGAGATAGCGTGCAGAGTCAATTTCGGCAGTTCGCTCGAGGATCGGGACGCAAGGCGTTCGGATACCATTTCGGCGACGTATCCCGCCCCGATGCCCAGATGTACGCGCACCTCTTCCGGATTCTTTTTCTCCTGAATCGCCTTGCTTTTCTTCATGCTGTCGACACGGTCAATCAGTTCTATGATTTTGTCGGCAGCCGTTAAGCTAACGTTGCTTGTCGTAGTATTGCCGGTAACATTAGTCACAATAATGTCGCCGTTCGTTTGGTCGATATGGCGCTGTAAGTCGTATCGCTTGATAAGTTCGTCGTGCAATTCCTTTTTTACAGGAGGATTCAGCAACAAGAACCCGCGTCTAGTGGCTTCCCAAAGGATGGGATAGATTTTTTCTCTGGTAATGTCGTCTCGGTGATAGATTTCCTTAATCCAGTCGCTAACGATGGTAGTGGGCCCACGCTTTTTTCCTTGGCTCTGCTTAGCAGAAGCGTCGGTTTTATCAATGGATTGTCCCAGTTCAGTAAAATAGCGCTCGCTAACGAGAAAAATGAATTCGTCGGTTTCTTTAGAAAGTCTCGTTCTCGTCGTTTTTTGGCTCTTTTGGGAATCCTTAGAGACCTTAGCGTTTTTGTTAGAAGAAGATTTAGCCATAATACGCCTTTCTTTGTTAAGAGTTGAGATCGGAATCCCTCCGCTTGTCATTTGACATTACGGAATCCAATGTCGTCTTTACACACAATAGTATAGACACGGGAATTGCCTCGTCAACAAACGCCTGTTGCTGAAACCCGATTCTCGCCGACAAATATTCTCTAATATGAGTTGGATCATAATAGTATTCAGGAGTGACAAGTATAAATAACGGGGTCTTCTTTAAGTGGAGTTCTTCGATTGCCAGTTCAAAAAAGTAGGCGTCGAGCTTTTTCTGAACCTCTATTTCGTTACGAATGCGCTCGCGAGCGCTCGCGTCTTTTT
The DNA here is from genome assembly GCA_946541595.1 of uncultured Planctomycetales bacterium. Classification (GTDB taxonomy): domain Bacteria; phylum Planctomycetota; class Planctomycetia; order Pirellulales; family Thermoguttaceae; genus RUG369. The sequence goes on along the minus strand of CAMNJU010000171.1, from coordinate 2,379 downwards.
CGTCGTTTTCACGCGGAACAAAAAAGCTTTCTCCATCATGAAGATCAGAAAGCGATTTTTGATAGGAGTTTTGTACGTCGATATCGTCGTCCGCCTGAAGATATTTCCCGTCGGGGTGTTTCAGGGTAAGAATGAGGTCGTAATCCCGCCTTTCAAGAGCTTGCAGGGCGCGTCGCGTCGAATCGACGACGTCTACGGTGCAGCCCAGCGTTTCCAATTGGTCAATACTCATTAGAGGCTCTGACGAAACGACCAAAACGCGTCGTTTAAACAGAAATTCAATCGCGCGTTTGATTGCGTTTTGAACTTCCGATGGTCGTTTGGCCCATTCTGTTTTCCATTCGTCCGGATAGATTCTTGGGACGTTCGTTACCAAACCGTCTCTTTCCTCGGAATCCGGCGCAGAGAATATAAAGATAAGGTCTGATATCTGGCTTCTTAAATATTGGACTTTGGCGTCAAGAGAAAGGGCGTCGTTTTTCATTTCCTCTGTAACCTCATTTGAACGGACGCAGTCGTAAGAGAGATTGAGAGTCAAAGAGTTAATGTCAGAAACTACCTGAGCAAGCTTTTCTCTGATTTCCCGGCTATATTTTCCGTGAAGTCTTCTTCTGTTTTTCGAAATGGACAGATGTAAGTGAATTGCCGTCGCCAAATGTCCCGCATACAGGAGTAAAAAAGTTTCGTCCTGTTTGGAGAACGCGTGAGGAGTTCGACTTTCAACGTTGCATGTTCCAACGAGTTTTTTACCAAAAATAAGCGGAACGGTAATAGAAGAACGCGAATCGATAGCGCCTTCAATGTAATGTCCGTCGTTTTTAACGTCGTCGCAAATGTACGGTTCCCCGGAATCCGCGACATAGCCCGTAATGCCGTTGTCATACGATTTGACAAATAATTCTTTCTGAGCGGCTTCCGGTCTGAGTCCAAAATTAAGGAACGGAGCAAGCCTTTTTTTCGGGCCCGGTTGGACAATACGTATTTCAACAACGTCGAACAGCAGAATGTCACGCATGTGCCGCTCGATTAATCTCTTTAGTTTTTCAATTCTCTCTTCTTCTTTCATGCCCAAGGCGCCGTCGGTAAATTCAGTGAGTTCCGCGCCGGCAGATTTTAATATTTCCAAGCGTTTGCCAGTACGCGACGACTCAGAAATATCGCTAATTTCCGCGATATAAAAGACGGAGTTTTTTTCAAAAATCGGAGTTACGCACAGCGAATAAAAATCGTCGCAAGAAGAGAGACTCGGTTCAAAGCCGGCGAGCGATTCTTTTTGTGGATCGTCAGGATCAAAAGTCGCAAAGACGGTACGCGCAGTACGTTTTTCAGCGGTTGCGTAGTAAAAAGGCGCGTAATCGCCTTCGAAGAAGTAGTTGAGTCCAAGCGTCGTATAGAAATCGAATCCGACCATATCAGCCGGAGAATTGGAACTTACGCCAACATTTTTAGCAAACCAATTGGCAAACGGTTGGCTGCACGCGAGAATCTTATGATCAGCGCCAACCATAACCACGCCAACGTTCAGTTGGTCAAAAATTTTAGAGGTTAAACCTTTGCCCGCCATTACGACTCCTCACAATTCAACAACAACGACGGTCCAAGATAAATCGGACAAACTAAAAAAAGCGCCTTTTTTCTTAGGTAACTAAAAATGACAATTCTATTTCGCCACTTCTATTCTATAACAACTTCTGTAAGAATCAATTTATTTTGAAAAAATTTTTACTACAATTTCGAATTCTTTTTTCACGGATAAACCCATTCCAGACCGCTTGAACTTTGAAAATATAGACCGTTATAAGACGACGTTTAAAACAATTTAGAATTATCGACAGGCTCTTTTATCGCGACGATAGAGCGTCCGCGGTTTAAGGTCGGGCTGAAAATCAGGCGTTTCAAAATTGACGGCGGCGTTTTTACGGATTTATAGATTATGCGATCGCAAAGCAGTGAACAGTCCTGCATAACGCCAGCGAAGCGAAATGCAGAACTGTTCTATTGTAGCGTCATTCCTCTTCGTCTTCTTCCGAGTGTTCGATCATCGGATAGTAGAGATCAAAGTCAAAAGCCGGGCTGTTGTCGCCGTCGTGACACTGATAGCAAACCTTTTTGACTCCGTCGCCAAGACGCATTGCGGATCGAATGCGCTCCTGAACAGCTTCGTTGTCTCCCAATTCGGCCGTCATGTGCTTTTCACCCGGTCCATGACAACTTTCACACCCGACGTTGATTAACTCGGGAGTCTGTTTTTCAGACGCATAACCGTCGACGTATGGGAAGTGCTGAAGACCGTCCCATCCGACCACGTGACAGCTAATACATTCCGGGTCGAAATCGCGCGGGGGATTGGCCGTTTCTTTAAGCGATTTCCAAGCGGTC
>CAMNJU010000170.1 GCA_946541595.1 uncultured Planctomycetales bacterium | reverse complement strand
CCGTGAGACCCGGCGACGTTAAGCCCGGAAATACGCCCGTGAGACCCGGCGACGTCAAGCCCGGAAATACGCCCGTGAGACCTGGCGACGTCAAGCCCGGAAATACGCCCGTGAGACCCGGCGACGTCAAGCCCGGAAATACGCCCGTGAGACCTGGCGACGTCAAGCCCGGAAATACGCCCGTGAGACCTGGCGACGTTAAGCCCGGAAATACCCCGGTAAGACCTGGCGACGTTAAGCCCGGAAATACGCCGACGAGACCCGGTGACGTCAAACCCGGAAACACCCCGGTAAGACCCGGAGTCGTTAGGCCCGGAAATACGCCCGTGAGACCCGGCGACGTCAGACCCGGAAATACGCCGACAAGACCCGGTGACGTCAGACCCGGAAACACCCCGGTAAGACCCGGAGGCGTTAGGCCCGGAAATATTACGGAAAGACCGGATGGAACCAGCCGTCCTCGTCCAATCGGAGTGAATATGGATCGGGATATTAGACCGACGCGGCCTCAAAATACGTCGACCAATACGGAGGCACGCCCCGCGATCAACCGACCTACGCCGGCGGTCAATCGCCCCACGCCCTCGGCGATCAACCGTCCTACGCCTGCGCCGGCGGCGTTTAATCGCCCCGCGCCAGCGGCAATCAACCGCCCCACGCCTGCGCCTTCGGCGGCCAATCGCCCTGCCCCAACGGCGATCAACCGTCCTACGCCTGCGCCGACGGCGGTTAATCGCCCGACGCCCTCGGCGATCAACCGTCCAACGCCAGCGCCAACGGCGGTCAATCGCCCGATCCCATCGGCAATCAATCGTCCTGCTCCTGGGCCGGCGGCGGCCAATCGTCCCGCGCCCACGCCAATCTCAATGCCGAGGGGGATCAATCATGTATCGCCCAAAGGCCCCGGACCGGCGCTTAATCACAGCGCTCCGGCAGGACCGCCCGCGCCTGGCGCGCACGGAGGTCCGCGACATTAAACCTCGCGCCTTAGGTTTAACGTCCTGACGTTACTCTTCTCCCGAAGAACAGTTTGAAAAAACGCGTTCTTCGGGATTTTTATTTATGTTGTAACAGAAGAGAACATGGCGTTTGTTCCAATCCAAAATTTCACCCTAACGGGGTGGAAAATTACTGGAACTCCGTTATAATTCAAGGGAATGGGCGGCGCATATTTGCGTTTCTCAGTCGGTTACTGTTTTTTTTGATTTATGTGAACGGTTCTTGTAAGCATTATGTCCAGATATAATCCTTCTGTCGTTGAAGCCAAATGGCGCAAATATTGGGAAGATAACAAAACTTTTGCGGCGCCGCGCCTTCCAAGCGATCTGCCGAATAATCCCGATGGGAAGAAAGCCTATGTGCTAGACATGTTCCCCTATCCCAGCGCGCAAGGTTTGCACGTCGGACATCCGGAAGGATATACCGCGACCGATATCTATTGCCGTTATATGCGCATGAACGGCTATGCGGTCATGCACCCCATGGGGTGGGACGCGTTCGGTCTTCCTGCGGAACAGCATGCAAAAAAAACAGGAATCCACCCTCGCATCACCACCAAACAGAACATCGCGAATTTCCGACGGCAACTTCATATGCTGGGATTCAGCTACGATTGGGATCGCGAGCTTGCCACGACCGACGTCGACTATTTTCGGTGGACTCAGTATATCTTTCTTGTTCTCTTCAACGCGTGGTACGATAAAGAACAGAAAAAAGCGCGTCCTATCGCTGAACTCCCGATCCCTGAGGACGTGCGCGCTGAGGGGCCAAAAGCGGTTCAACAATACATTGACGACGCGCGACTCGCGTATCAAATCGAGGCGCCCGTCAATTGGTGTCCGGAACTGGGTACCGTCCTTGCAAACGAAGAAGTTGTCGGCGGCGTAAGCGAACGCGGAGGTTTCCCCGTCGAACGTCTGCCATTGAGGCAGTGGATGCTGCGCATTACTGCATATGCGGACAGACTCGAAGAGGATCTTGCCGATCTTGACTGGTCGGAAAGCGTTAAAGCGCTGCAGCGAAACTGGATCGGAAAAAGCGTCGGCGCCGAAGTCGACTTTTTCATCGGTCCGAAGGAAGAATTTGACGCTTGGAAGAAATCTCGCGCTGCAAGCGGTTTTACGCGCAAGCCCGCGAAAGACGTGCTGCGCGTCTTTACAACGCGTCCCGACACCCTGTATGGCGCGTCGTATATGGTAATCGCTCCGGAACATCCTTTAGTTGAGCGGCTTACTACTCCTGAACAAAAGGAAGTCGTTGAAGCGTACCGCCGTCAGGCGTCCTTTAAATCCGACTTAGACCGCACCGATCTCGCGAAAGAAAAGACCGGCGTCTTCAGCGGTTCTTACGCGCTCAATCCCGTCAACGGAGAGCAGATTCCGATCTGGATTGCCGACTATGTGCTCGCGTCCTACGGAACAGGAGCGATCATGGCGGTTCCCGCCCACGATACGCGCGACTTTGAATTCGCGAAGCAATTCGATTTGCCCATAATTCAAGTCGTCGCGCCCGGCCCGAAATCGTCCGTTTCTGCAGAGGAGGCGAGCAAGATGGAGGTCGCGTTCACCGAAACCGGCGTAGCAATTAATAGCGGCGAATACGACGGAACTCCGACCGAAGAATTTAAGCCGTTGCTTACCGCAAAACTCGAAAGCGTTGGACTTGGACGCAAGACGGTTAACTATAAACTGCGAGACTGGCTCTTCAGTCGCCAGCACTTCTGGGGCGAACCGTTCCCGCTTTTGCGCGAACTTGACGAAAACGGCGAACCCACAGGGATCGTTCTGCCCCTCGATCCTTCGGAACTTCCGCTTGATCTCCCGGAAGGATACGAATTCGACGCCAACAAACATTCCCCTGAGCCTCCGCTCGAACATGCGCCCAAAGAATGGCTCTACGTTGAACGTAACGGAAAGAAGTATAAGAGAGAAACCAACACCATGCCGCAATGGGCGGGGTCGTGCTGGTATTATCTCCGATACCTTGATCCGAAAAACTCTGAGAATTTCGTGGATCCTGAAATCGAAAAAGCGTGGGCTCCGGTCGATCTGTACGTTGGTGGCGCGGAACACGCCGTTCTGCACTTACTTTACGCACGATTCTGGCACAAGGTTTTATACGACTTTGGGTTGGTCTCTAGAAAGGAACCGTTCCAACGGCTCGTCAATCAAGGCATGATTCTCGGCGAAATGGAATATACCGGATTCCAAACTGAGGACGGTGCATGGGTTTCCGCCCGTGAGGTCGACGTAGACAAACAGGGCGCCGCGACGCTCAAATCAACCGGAACTCCCGTTACGCCGATTAAAGTTCCCGCAAAGGATATCAGTAAGAGCGGCGAAAACTACATTCTCGCGACCAATCCAGAAATCGTCGTTCTCGGCAAATCCGAAAAAATGTCCAAAAGCCGCGGAAACGTCGTCAATCCGGACGACGTCGTTGCGCAGTACGGCGCCGATTCGCTCCGTCTTTACGAAATGTTCATGGGGCCCCTTGAGGCGGTAAAACCTTGGAACCAAGACGGCGTTAACGGCGTGCGCAACTTCCTCGACCGCGTTTGGCGTATGATCATAACAGCCGATCACGAATCTGACGCGCTGAACGAAGCGGTTCAGGACGTCGAGCCAAACGAAGAACAGAATCTCGTCCTTCACAAGACAATCAAAAAGGTTACGGAAGATATTAAAAATCTTTCATACAACACGGCGATTGCCTGCATGATGGAATTCGCGAACTTCTTTAGCCGTCAGACGGTGCGACCTAAGTCGGCAATGAAAACCTTTGTTCTCCTTCTTTCACCGTTTGCTCCGCATATTGCGGAAGAGCTTTGGGCTTTGCTGGGCGCGACGAACACGCTAGCGTATGAGCCGTGGCCCACGTGGGACGAAAACGCTCTCAAAGAACGCTCCATCGTCGTCCCTGTTCAAATTAACGGTAAAATGCGCGGACGAATCGAGATGGCCGCTGATTCGAGTCCTGAACAGATGGAAGCTAACGTACTTGCCGACCCGCGTATCGCGTCGTTAATTGAAGGAAAGACAATCGTCAAAAAGATCGTCGTTCCGGGCAAAATGGTTAACCTTGTCGTTAAGTAACTAAAAGTCCAAAATCGGCCATTGCCTGAAGTCCTACCGCGATCGCGTTTCGACTTCAGGCGTTATGTCAGTTTCAGCCGTCCAATCCCTTTGCTTGCTTCAAAGGAGTTTTTATGTCTACTAAAAAACGGAATCAAAACGAATGCACGCGGCGTTCCTTTCTAAAGACGTCCAGCGCGCTCTCGTTGGCAATGTTCTCTACGTTCTCCCCTCTGCAACAGGGTTACTCGGCTGATTCGCCTAACGAACGTTTTAAAATCGGCTTTATTGGCTGCGGCGGTATGGGATCTTGGGACGCGCATGAAATGTCGCAGTTTGGCGACGTCGTCGCCCTGTGCGACGTCGACCTCAATCACGCCGAAGCATGCCGTAATAACGAAGGCGTCGTGCGTAAAGACAGCGAATGCTTCGTTACTCAGGATTATCGAAAGCTATTGGAAAGAAACGATATCGAAGTAGTCGGTATCGCCACGCCGGATCACTGGCACGTCAAAATTGCGATTGAAGCGCTCCTTGCAGGAAAACACGTCTTCTGTCAAAAGCCGCTAACGCTCACCATTGAAGAGAACAAGTTAATTCGCAACGCCGTTAAGAAAACAAATAAAGTTTTCCAAGTAGGGACTCAGCAGCGTCTCATGAAGGATCACTTTATGCTCTCGACGCTTATGGTCCGCAAGGGTTTGCTCGGCGATATTAGGCGTATAGTCGTCTATCTTGACACAGGCCCCAAAGGAGGCCCTTTCCAAACGGCGCCGGTTCCGGACAGTCTTGACTGGAACATGTTCCTTGGTCAGGCGCCTTATGTCGAGTACCGAAGAGAACGCGCCGCGGGAACGTTCCGCTACTGGTACGAGTATTCCGGCGGTCAGTTTACAGACTGGGGCGCTCACCATATCGACTGCGCGCTCTGGGCTGTCGATCAACTCGGTCCCGGACGCGGGGTCGTTGAAGTCGACGGAAAAGACGTCGTTCACGCCTCCCCCTTGGATGAAAAAGGGTATCCCCAATTTGACGACCGTTACAGCACGGCGGTCAATTTCAATATTGTAACGAAGTTTGCAAACGGCGTCGAACTGGTCGTTCAAGATAAGCCGAGAGCCAACGGTATTATCTTTGAAGGCACGGATGGACGTATCTTTGTCGATCGCGGACGCGTTACCGGAAAGCCTATCGAAGAGAATCGTCAAAACGCGCTGAAAGAGGAGGATTTCGTCGCGCTCAATAAGGATAAGCCGATCGAAAATCACAAGGCGAATTTCTTTAGGTGTATTCGCGAAGGCGGACTTCCCGCTTCCGACGTTTATACGCACACGTACGCGATGACCGTCTGCCATTTATGCGGTATCGCCGCGCGGCTCGGACGCACAATTAAATGGGATACAGAGAAAGAAACGATTGTTGGAGACGAAGAAGCTGCTGCCTTCATGAGTCGTAAACAGCGTGAAGGATTTGAGATTCCTGTCGTTTGAAACGTTCCAAACTCACTGCGTTTATAACTTCAAGGCGTGGCTTTGAGAGAAGAACGTTAGAAAAAAAGGAAAAAAACGTCAAACAACCGAGAAATCCTTTTCTTTCGAAAACAAATTCGATATAATCCGAGCGTGGCTTGACCGTGATTTTACACAGATATCCTCTGGAATAATCACGAAGCCGCGCTCGTTTTACTACTGATTCAGCGCGGCGTTGTCTAACCAAGTCAATGTTTAACAAGGGGATCTATAGCCCGGCGTCAATCGAAATTGAGTTTTGGTTTGACGGTCGTCATAACAGACGTTAAAAAATTCCTGTAGGGATTACTGACATGAAAAAAAATGTTATCGCATTAATCCTTGGCGGCGGACAAGGTACGAGACTGTATCCTTTGACCAAAATGCGCGCTAAACCTGCCGTGCCAATTGCGGGCAAGTACCGTTTGATCGACATCCCCCTGTCGAACTGCATTAACAGCGGTCTCAATAAAATATACGTTATTACGCAGTTCAATTCCGACAGTTTGCACCGTCACCTTCAGTCATATCGTTTTGATCCTTTCGGGCACGGGTTCGTTCAAATGCTGGCCGCGCAACAAACAAGCGACGGTTCCACCTGGTATCAGGGAACGGCGGACGCGGTTCGGCAAAATTTTAAATTCATTCAACAACGCAACGTCGATTACGTTTTAATTCTTTCTGGCGACCAGCTCTACCGCATGGACTTCCAGAAGATGATTGAAACGCACGAAAAGAACAACGCCGACGTTACGATCTCGACGATTCCCGTACGCAAGGAAGACGCTTCTTCGCTTGGAATCATGCGCATCAGTGAAGAAGGACGCGTATTAGGTTTCCTTGAAAAGCCTAAGACCGACGAAGAACTGAAGCACGTTTACACGGGCGAAGATTTCATTCGGGAACAGGGTTATGAGCCTAACGGTCGCGAATACCTTGCGAATATGGGCGTATACCTCTTCAATCTGGACACGCTCGTCGAAGCGCTTGACAAGACAAACTACACCGACTTCGGCAAAGAGGTATTCCCTGCGACGATTCGAACAAAGAACGTCTGTGTCCATCTTTTCGACAGCTACTGGGAAGACATTGGTACGATTCGGGCGTTTTATGAAGCTAACCTTGCCCTCGCCCAGAATCCTTCTATCTTTGAAATCTCCCCGCCAGACACGCCGACCTATTCCCGCCTGCGGTATCTGCCGGCAAGTCGTTTTGACGGTGCGACAATTCGGCACAGTTTAATCGCTGACGGTTGCGAGATTGGCGATGACGCAGTTATTGAAAACTCCATTATTGGAATCCGCAGCAGAATCGGGAAAAAGTGCGTCATTCGTAATTCGATCATTATGGGGCAAGACTTTATCACAAGCAAGACAGAAGACGACGCCGATCTCGCGGCAGGACGTCCCGTCGTTGGAATTGGAGAGAACGCGATTATTGACAGCGCAATCGTCGATAAGAACTGTCATATCGGTCACGACGTCGTGATCAAAAACCCGTTTAAAGTCCAAAACACAGAAGAAATGGACTTCGGCATGATTCGCGACGGCGTTACCTGTATCGTCAAGGGCGCAATCCTTCCAAACAACTGGTCGCTCGTCGACGCGCTGAACCAGAAGCAAGAGCCTCAACAAGACGCTCAAGACAATTGAAGTTCCGCGAAAAATCTTAGTTAAGAACCGCGACTAAATAAAAGAATCCGCGCTAACGCCATTATACGGTTAGCGCGGATTTTTTAACGCCTAAACCAAACGTTCGGACGAACGCGTCGCGTTCGTCCGGACGCCGGCTATATCACGTCATTCAGCTTTAGGCTCTGCGGCTTGCTGCGCCGCTTGAAGTTGAGCGCGAAGCGCGTCCGCTTCGGCGCGAACAGAACTAATCTGAGTCTTCGCCTGCTCTAACGCGTCGTTCAGTTCTTTAACTCGAGCGTCATAATTCGCCCGAAGTTGAACGTTCTGCGTTTCCGCCGTCTTGCGGGCGTCGGTCGCCGCCTGCAGTTCCGCCTGAACCGCGTCAACGCGCTTTTCAGCGTTAGCCTTTTCCTCCGCTACTTGAGATTGCAGCGCGTCAGTTTCCGCCTTAGCCGCGTCGCGTTCTTTTTCAAGTTTCGCGAGATTCTCAGAAGCCGCGGCCGCGGCGTTCTGCGCTTTGTCGGCTGCTTCTTTAGCGTCGGCGTTCGCCTTATCGAGCTCGCTCTGAGCCTTATCCGCGGCCTCTTTGGCGGCGGCGTTCGCCTTTTCAAGCGCTTTCTTCGTCTCGGAAAGCTCGTCCTGCAGCTTGCGTTTTTCTTCCGCTTCGCGCTTTTCTTTCTCCGCAGCGGCAGCCTCCGCCTTTTCTTTTGCAGCCTTCTCTTTTTCAGCGGCTTCCGCAGCTTTCGCGGCGGTTTGTTCGGCAATCTTCTTGTTCAGCGCGTCGAGTTCCGCCGCTTCTTGCGCAGCCGCCTCAGCGACTTCAACCGCCTGA
>CAMNJU010000169.1 GCA_946541595.1 uncultured Planctomycetales bacterium | reverse complement strand
CCGTCCTGAAAAAAACGGTCGCGTCCCCAGAATTCGCAAATTTGCAAGACGCGATCTATAAGGCGCTCGCCGCAGGCGGACGCGTTAGTTTCAGCGGTTGCGGCGCGACCGGCAGACTCTCCATTCTGCTCGACGCCGCCAATAAGAAATTCTGCCGTCAGAGCGCTCAGAAATTACCTGAACACGCCGATCTTTTCAAGACGCTCGCCGCGCAAACAAACGCTATTATGACCGGCGGCGACTTCGCGCTCATTCGGTCTGTCGAGAGTTTCGAAGACTTTATCTCGTTCGGCAAACGCCAGTACGAAGAGTCGGGAATCGGCCCCAATGACGCGCTCGTCGCCATTAGCGAAGGGGGTGAGACGTCGTCCGTCATCGGCACGATTCACGCCGCGCTCGACGCGGGCATTCCGGCGTTCTTCCTCTTCAATAACCCGTCGGATCTCATGGCGTCGCGAGTCGAACGTTCGCGAGCCGTTATTGAAGATCCGCGCGTTACCGTCGTCAACCTGACGACGGGCCCTATGGCGATCGCGGGCTCCACGCGTATGCAGGCGACGACGATCGAACTGCTCGTCGCAGGATTCGCGTTTGAAACCGCGCTCATGCGCCGACTTAAAGAAATCCTCTCTCCGGAAGAAGTCGCCGCGCTCGGATTCGACGACAGGACCCCTGCGGAAAAAGCCGCCGATTTCGACGTCATGCTTTCGGAAATACGCTCCGACGCAAACGTTAAGACGGCTGCAGATTACGTCGACTTCGAATGCGATCTCTACAAGCGTGGCGGACGCGTTACGTACTTCGCGCGCGATTACGAACTCGACATCTTTACCGATACGACGGAACGCTCCCCCACTTTCAAGATTCCGCCGTTCCGCTCCCTCGACGAAACCGACGCGCCCGCCCCTTGGGCCTTTGTTAAAGATCCGCTCCGCTCGGCAAAAGACGCGTGGATTTGGCTGCTCGGCGGCGTCGAACCGCGCTGCATCGAGTGGACGCCCGACGACTATCGCGCCATGGGCGGAACGTCCGCGCAAATTAACGATCCGCCTAAAATCGGCCGGCAAACGGTTTACCGGTTCCCGATCGGCAATGAAAACGACCCGTCCCGATACGAGGGAATTCCAAACGCCGCCGTCGCGCTCCTGGCCGACTCGGAAACGAAACGCTGGGGCGACGCAAACGACGAATGGTTCGCCGCGTATCTCGACTGCGCAAAACCGTTTGAACGCAAAGTCGCTTTCCTCGTCAACAATACGAACGCCGGCGCGCCCGCGCAGGCGAACGTCGACGGCGTAACGGTCTTCGCGTTCAATATGGCGATCCCCGCCACCCCGCTCGACGTTTTCGCGCACATTGCCGTCAAGTTGATTCTCAATAATATTTCGACGGCGACGATGGGAAAATACGGCCGCCTCAACGGGAACTGGATGGCGCACGTCGACGCGACGAATAAGAAGCTCATCGACCGCAGCGTCCGGCTTGTCTCCGAAATTGGCGCCGTCGACTATAAAACGGCGTGCGTCACTCTCTTTGAAGCGCTCGAAGAAATGGAATCGTGGCCGCTCGACCGTAAAAAGACGATCTCGCCCGCCGCGTACGCCGTCGAACTTTTGAAGAAAAAATCGAACGCGTAACTTGCTCTTTCGCGTTATCGCTCTATAATAACATCAGAAAATGGAGAGCGGTCGGTTAGGCCGCTCCCCTGTCGAACGTAATGTGGGCGCTTTGCAAACGCAAGGCTGAGAAGAACCGCTTGAACCTGATTCGGATAATGCCGACGAAGGAAATTGCTTCGACGCTCTAACCTGCGGCCGTTCTCTGCCGCGCGCAAGCGTCTGCGTTTCCTTCGAGCCTAAGAAGGAAAAACAAATGCTTAACAATCATCTTGAAAATGTGGTTTCCGCCGCGATTGTCTCCTCTTTCAGTAAAAAACTCTTGAACAATCTCGATATCGACGTCGCTATCGTCGGGGCGGGTCCTTCCGGCCTCGTCGCCGCGAAAACGCTTGCCGACTCCGGTTTTAAAGTCGCTATTTTCGAGCGCAATCTTGCGCCCGGCGGCGGCGTCTGGGGCGGCGGCATGCTCTTTAACGAAGTTATTGTCCAGAAAGAAGCGATCGAGATTCTCAACGAATTCAACGTCGCGTCGAAAGAACTGGAAGAAGCGCCCGGTTATTACAGCGTCGATTCCGTCGAAATGGCGTCCGGGCTCATCTACGGCGCCACGCACGCCGGCGCGAAAATCTTCAACGCGGTAAGCGTCGAAGACGTCGTCTTCAAGAACGACGCGATCGGCGGCCTCGTTATTAACTGGGCGCCAGTCGAACGTCAGCGCATGCACGTCGACCCGCTCGTCGTTATGTCTAAGTGCGTTCTCGACGGAACCGGCCATCCGTGCGAAGTACTCACCCTCGCGGCGCGAAAAGCGCACATTAAACTCGACACGCCGACCGGCGAGATTATCGGCGAACGCCCCATGCAGGCGGAACAGGGCGAAATCTCAACCGTCGAAAATACGCGGGAATATTTCCCCGGACTTTACGCGTGCGGCATGAGCGCCAATAACGTCATGGGCGGATATCGCATGGGCCCGATCTTTGGCGGAATGCTGCGCTCCGGCAAAAAAGTCGCCGGCCTCATCGCCGAAGCGCTCAAAAAATAAGACGTTCGGAACAATTGTGCGGAATCTTTTGAGCCTCCGCGCGTCTGAGAATTCGTCGCAACAAAAGACGCGTCGCCTTTGCAGCGGCGCGTTTTTTGTTACAATAGATAAACTAGCGAGGAAATTCGGCGTTTAATTAAGCTCGGCAAGGCCCGCTTGCGCCGAATCCGAACGGCGAGGCCGTTCTATTCGACTCCTTTTGTAATTAGTTCGCAGACGCCATGAACGTTTCCAAAACCGACGCGGTCCCGGCCGCGGAATCAAACGCCGCGAGAGAGAACGGCTCGCGCATTCTCTTTTCGATTCTCATTCCGGTCTATAACGAACAGGCGTACCTTTCGCTCGTCGTCGACCGCGTCTTAGCCGCGCCGCTCCCGCCGAACATCGACCGCGAACTCGTCCTCGTCGACGACTGCTCGACCGACCGTTCGCCGGAAATCATTAAAGAGCTCGTTGAACGCTATCCGAATACGGTCCGCGCCTTCCGACAGCCGAAAAATCAGGGCAAAGGCGCCGCGATTCGGCGCGCGATCAAGGAGATGACCGGCGACTTCGCTATTATCCAAGACGCCGACCTCGAATACGATCCGAACGAATATTCGCTCATACTCGCGCCCCTGCTCGACGGCCGCGCCGACGTCGTCTACGGATCCCGGTTCGCAACGCGCGAGACCCGCAAAGTCCTGCAATATCATCACAAGCTCGGAAATCTCTTCCTTACGCACCTTTCCAACTTCACCACGGGGCTCGACCTCACCGACATGGAAACGTGCTATAAAGCGTTTCGCGCCGACGCGTTAAAGTCGATTCCACTCCGTTCAAACCGCTTCGGAATCGAACCGGAAATCACAGCCAAAATCGCCAAGAGAGGCTGGACGGTCTACGAAGTCCCCATCAGCTACAACGGCCGACGCTATTCCGAAGGAAAGAAGATCGGATGGAAGGACGGCGTGAGCGCGATTCGTCTTATTCTGAAATACTGGTTTATCGACGACAGCTTCTACGACGAAGACGAGGACTCCGATTCCGCCCAACGTCCGGAACATTCCAAGAATTTCGGCAAGACTCTCGTCAAGAAGGCGGAACCTTGGCTCGGGCTTAAGACGCTCGAACTTGGCGCGGGTCTAGGCGCCATCTCGCGGTTTCTTCCCCAGAAAGAGAAGTTGACCGTTACAGAGTCGGACGAACGCCGACTCAAGTTTTTGCGCGCGTCCTACGACGGAAACGCGGTCGTCGACGTTCAAAAGCTTGATCTCGCGACCGGCGAAACGTCGATCGACCCCGCAGCGGCATGTCTGTACGATTCCGTCGTCTGCTTTTGCCGACACGCCGCGCTCGATCTTGATTCGCCGGAAGCGCTCGAACGCGTCAAAAAGTATTTGGCGCCCAACGGCAGACTCGTCTTCAACTCGCTCGCCAAGAGCAAAACGAAAGACGGAAAGACGCAAGGACATACGCCAGAGGAAATTAGAAAGGCGCTCGAGAACGCTGGTTTGAGCGTTCTCAAAATTCAGCCGTTCGCCTCGATCGAAAAGCTCTTTCTGAAGAAAAGTCCCAAAACTACGTCGCAACTGGGCTTTAAGATGTTCGACATGCTAGCGCCGCGCACGCGTTGGCTGGACTCGACGCTCCCGGCGACGCGCTATTTCGTCGTCGCGAAATATCGGCCCGAAAATTCAAAAGAGGGCGGCGCGTAAGAAGAGTAACGGCGCCGTAAAAGCGCGCAAAAGAACCTGAAAGGGACAGAGCGGTCTGTCCCTTTTTCATTTTCGTCGGCGTGCAGTCGCAGAATTTACTTAACGAAGTAGTAACGGCACTTCGGGCAAATCTTGTAGCCCGCGTCGATCTCCCATTCGCATTGCGGACAAATCTTCTTAGTGCGCGTATTTTTCTTCATCCAATCGTCCTGTTCCGGAACCGGCTGCCCCGATTCCGCAGCAGCGGCGGCGGCTTCCGCAGCGCGTTTCTCTTCTTCCTCTTCTTCGGCGCGTTTGCGCAGAACGTCGCTGATGCCAAGTACGCGTAGAATCGAGGAATCGCTAGGCGGAGCGTCCTTCTTTTCGGGAATATGAACTTTGGCGCCGCACGCTGGGCACTGGCCGGTCGTACCGGCTCGCTTGTCAGGAGCCGTCAGACGGTGACCGTTAGGACAAGTTACAACAATACTCATCGTAAACTCCTTTCACGCTCTTATTGCAAAATCACGCAGAGAATATCAGCAAACCGTTTAACGAGTTTGAGGGCTCGCTAAACGCGGCATAGGCAGGTAAAAAGCCGTTGTTCCCAACCTACAATGGGCTCTGCGCGACTGTTACGGAATCGGCGTTCCGATAAGTGTCGCCGCGTCGCCGCATTGCGCTTTGCGAGATACTAACCGCTAGTTTGATTATAACGAAAACATAAGCGAAAAGTATCGCGCAATAGAAAAAAAATATTTTTTCTCAAAAATTGCTATTTTTCATACCGATTATAACGGGTACATTGTTTTTTTTGTTAATATATCGATTTTATTCTCTAGATATTTTATGTCAGACAGAACCTCGCCTGAGAAGTGTCCAATATTCTGAGCTGAAAAAACGCCCTTTTTAACAAAAATGGACCGTCAGTTTTGACGCGTGTTTCAAAAAGAATTATACTAAGGGCGCGGGAAAATCGGCCTGAACTGCCGCCGCTCTTCCCTGTCGCGTATATTCGGCTTCCGTCGCGTTTAAGGAGTTTTATCTTGTCCGCAGCCCAGTCCTTCACTATTGAAATTATCGCTTCGCCGCAACCGACCCGCACGTTTCGCGCAGCGCTCTTTGACTTTGACGGAACGCTAAGCCTCGTACGCGAAGGCTGGCAGAACGTCATGACGCCTTACTTCTGCGAAGTTTTGGCCGAAGTCGCGGATCCGGCCCGCGAATCCGCTGAGGATATCGAACGCGTCGTGCGCGATTTCGTCGATAAAATCACCGGCAAGCAGACGATCTACCAGTGCATCCAGCTCGCCGAGGAAGTCAAAGCGCGCGGGGGAACTCCGCTTGATCCCCTCCTCTACAAGAAAGAATATCTGCGCCGACTTCAGGAACGAATTCAGAACCGTATCGAAAAGCTTGAGTCGGGCGCCGCAAAGCCGGACGATTTCGTCGTGCCCGGCGGACGGAGATTCCTGCAAATCCTGCGCGACGCCGGAATTAAACTCTATTTGGCGAGCGGAACAGACGAATGCTACGTCAAACGGGAAGCGGAGCTCCTGCAGCTTACGCCGTTTTTCGACGGCGGAATCTACGGCGCGCAGGACGACTACAAAACGTTCTCCAAAGCGCTCGTTATCGAACGGCTTATTAAAGTCAACGCGATCGACGGCGCCGAACTCGTCGGATTCGGGGACGGATACGTAGAAATTGAAAACGTACGCGACGTCGGAGGATACGCCGTAGGCGTCGCCACAAACGAAGCGAATCCCGGCGCCGGCGTCGACGCGTGGAAGCGCGGGCGGCTTCTCAACGCCGGGGCAAGCGCGATCGTCCCCGATTTCAGCGAGCCCGAACGGCTCTTCGCGTTCCTTTCCGGAAAAGATCGGTAGCGTTCAACTCCATTTCACACGCGTTTGCGTAAGAGGGCCCGACATGTCCGCTATGCCAATCCAACCTCACGCCGCAGCCTTAGATTTTGCGCGGCTCGCCGAACGGCTCGAAGAGCTCGTTAAGGTCAAGACGCCGAAAATTGCCGTTCTCGGCGACTTCTGCCTCGATAAGTATCTCTACGTCTATCCGGAGCTTGACGAAATATCCGTCGAGACTAAGATCGTCGCGTATCAAATCCGCGCGACTCGGCTCTTTGCGGGCGTAGGCGGCACGATCGCCAATAATCTGCGCGCGCTCGGCGCCGATACGTACTGTTTTGGCGTCGTCGGCGGAGACGGCGAGGGGTTCGATCTCCTGCGCGAGCTGCATAAAATCGGAGCAAATACCGACGGAATTGTCGTTTCCGACGGTATTCTTACGCCAACCTACATGAAACCGATGCGGCCCGCTCCCGTCTTTACGGGCGGCCCCCTTCAGTCCCCCGACGAAGGCGCGTGGATCGAAGGGAACCGGTACGACGTTCGCAATCCCGAGCCCGTCCCGGAAGAGACGGTCGCGCAAGTCAAGGAGCGCTTTCTGGCAAAACTGCCGACGTTCGACGCGGTCGTCGTCTCCGATCAGTTCGCGTCCGGTTCCGAGGCAATCTTTTCAGCCGAGTTCCGAAAATTCGTCGCCGACGCCGCGCGCGAGAACCCAAACGTCTTCTTTCTGTGCGACTCGCGTTTCTTTATTAACGAGTATCGCGAAACGCTTGTTAAATGCAACGCAAACGAGCTTTTCGACGCGTACGCCGTCGCCCATGTCGCTCAGGAACGGCGCGAAACGACGCTCGACGGCGAGTCCGAAACGAAAGTCGACAAGCTCTGCGAAGCGGCGGAATGGCTTGCGCGCCGAAATCGCCGCCCCGTTCTTGTTACGCGCGGCGCCTCCGGCTCCATTCTCGTCGAGATAGACGCGCAAGAGCGCGCCGCCGCGACCGAAATCCCTGCCAACCCGGTCGAACCCCCTATCGATATCTGCGGCGCCGGAGACGCGACAAACGCCGGTCTCGCGTTCGCCAAAGCGCTTGGGTTCTCCCTGACGGAAGCCGCCTATCTTGCAGGCGTCGTTTCCTCCATTACGATTAAACAGATCGGCGTTACCGGCGTGGCGTCCGTCCCGCAAGTTCTCGAAGCGCTGCGAAAAAACGCCGCGCGTCAAAACTAAACCGACAAAATGGATTTACTGCAAATGACGAATCCTGATTTGAAAGAGCTTATCGGAGAAATAGAAGCGCTCGCAAAACACAGCGCAGAAATGAACGCGCGCCTGCAAGCGGCGCGTAAATCAGCGATACAGCTGCAAAGCGAGATTGAGAACGGAGCCGAAACACAAGAGGAAAAGTCGACGTCCCCAAACAATAATTTGACCTTAGAAGAACTCAAAAAGGGCGTTCAAAGCATTGTTGCCGAAAAATTTAAAAGCGAAAACGACATATGGATTCATCCCATAAAAGAGGAGTTTATTCCTTATCCCTTTGTTTCCATAGAAGAACGAAAAGCGCGGGGATCTAACACGCGTTTCATTTCTTTTATCAACTTTAAAGGGGGCGTCGGTAAAACGACGCTGACGGCCAATCTTGCGGCGGCTTTCGCGTCGGGAAATTACACCTCGCCAGACGGCGAAGCGCAAAGAAAACCGCTTCGCGTTCTCGTCGTCGATCTTGATTTCCAAGGAACCCTTAGCGACCGATGCGTCGCAAACATGCATACGATGCACGCGGCTTTGCGCGAACAAAGGACGGCCGCTCAACTTCTGTTCACTCCGAAAAAAAGTCCGCACACG
>CAMNJU010000168.1 GCA_946541595.1 uncultured Planctomycetales bacterium | reverse complement strand
TGCAAACGTTCGTTTTCGCGCGCCGCAGTTCCGTTAGATTAAGGAGATACGAAGATGACCGACCGACGCAAATTCATTAAGACAACGGCCGCGACGCTGGGGTTCGGCCTCGCCGCGCTTCAGACGCCGACCTCCAAAGCGCAGATTCTCGGCGCGAACGACAAAGCGCGGCTCGCGTTCGTCGGGCTGGCGAACCGGGGCGGTCAGCTCCTCGCGTCGTTCAAGAAGTCGCCGGATCTCAAAATAGCGGCGTTCTGCGACGTCGACGCCAAGACGCTCGCGTCGGCCGCCGAACGGTTTGGCGACGGCTCGGAGACGCAAGAGCGCGATTTCCGTAAACTATACGACCGCAAAGATATCGACGGTATGGTCTTCGCGACGCCAGACCATTGGCACGCGTATCAGACGGTCGAAGCGTGTAAGGCGGGCAAAGACGTCTACTGCGAGAAACCCCTTTCGACGTCGATCGCGGAGGGGCGCGTTATGGTTCAGGCCGCTCGGAAATATGGCCGGATCGTTCAGGTCGGTATCCATCGCCGGAGCGCGCCGCTCTATCACGCGGCGTTCGATTCCGGCCTTGAAAATAAAATCGGGAAGGTAACGGTCGCGCGCACCGCCCACTGCTCCAATATGTACCCTGCCGGCATGGGAAAGGCGAAACCGACCGCGCCCCCCGAAGGGCTCGATTGGGAACTTTGGCTCGGACCGCGTCCGGAACGCGAATATCAGGAGAATATCGCGCCTTATAAGTTCCGCTGGTGGGACGAATACTGCTCTCAGATCGCGAATCAGGGCGTTCACTTCTTCGATCTCATTCGTTGGGCGCTCAACGAAAAGGCGCCCGCGTCCGTCTGCGCGATGGGCGGCAAGTTCGCCGTCGACGACGACCGCACGATTCCGGACACGCTCGCCGTCTGCTTCGAATTTGCGTCCGGCCGGCTCGTTACGTTCAATCATTTCGAGGCGAACGGCAATCCGATTATGGCGACCGACGAGAATTACCGCGCGCTCGGGTACGTCGAATACCGCGGAACGATGGGGACCTGTTACGTTTACGACAACCGATATATCATCAAGCCCGAGAAGCCGGGCCAGTTCCAGACGAAAGAGCCGCGCGCGGAAGAGGAAGTCTATCAGCTTGAGGGCGCCGCGCAGCAGAATCTCGACGCCACGGCGCTCCACGCGCAGAATTTTATCGACTGCATGCGCTCGCGCAAACTCCCAAACACCGACGTGGAGGAAGCGCACCTGAGCACGGCCATGAGCCACCTTGCGAACATCTCGCTCAAGACGCGCATGCGGCTCGATTGGGACGCCGAAAAGGAGCGGATTACAAATTACGAGCCCGCCAACGAGCTCCTCGGCGTTCCCTATCGCGATCCGTGGAAACTGACGCTCTGACGGCCGCGCCGCGCCCCGTGTTTCATTTGCGCCCTTTAGTTTCGAGTTAACGAGATGCAGCGTAAATTCCTTATCTTTATCGGTTTGCTCGTTGCGACCGTTTTCCTGTGCAGGGCGTTTTTAGCGAAGAAGCCGCCCGTTCCCGCGGAACTGCGCGCGCCGACGGCGCAGGACGTCGTTTCCGCGGAGCCCAGGTCGGACGCGGCCGGAGCGTGGATCGATTACCGCGCCCTTTTTATTAAGCGTCAGGAAGCGGCGCTCACGCCGGGGTCCGAGAACGGCTGGACGCTCGTTATGCGCGCGCTCGGGCCGCGAGCGTTCGGCAGGGACGAGTACGCCGACGAAATCGCGTGGGAGGATCTGCCCAACGACGAACGTTCGCGCGCGTGGTACGCGAACGTCTGGCGGACGAACTGCGAGAAGCTGGGCGTCGATCCGGCGGAGAAGCCGCTGACGTACGGTCGGCTTACGCTGCGCGCGCACCTGTCCAAATACGGAATTACCGGCCGGGAAAGCCCGAGTCTGGCGCCGACGCTCTCGGAACGCGAGAATTATTCGGAGAATCGCGAGTCGACGCCGGGCGCCGTTTCGAAGGACGCGCTCGACGCGTGTCTGCGGCGCATGCAGGTCGGTCCGTGGACCGCGCGCGAGTTTCCGACCGCGGCGCTCTGGATCGACGCCAACGGCGACCTCTACGACGAGCTGTCGCGCGCGGCGCGTACGCCGAAGTTCGGCGCGTGGCGCGTTATGGACGAAACGCGCGGCCGCGTCTCGATGAAAGACGATCTTGCGCCCGCCGGTATTCTCGAATTCGCGCGTCTCTTTGTCTTTCGCGCGAATCTTCGCATTGGGACGGGCGATTTCCCGGGCGCGGCCGACGACGTGGAATCGCTTCTCCGCCTGTCGCGGTTCTTTCTCGATTCGACCGTCGCGACGCTGAACGACCGGCGGCTCGGACTCGCCCTCTTAGAATTCGCGCTCGGCGTTCCTTTTTACGCGAACCGTTCTGTTCAGCCGTCGGAAGAGTCTTGCGCGCGCTGGAAAGCGTTATGGCGCGAGCAGTTCGACCGCTACGATTTCGACGCGGCGCTCCAGCGCGCGTGCGCGAACACGCGGGACGCCTTCGCGCTTCCTCTGGCTCAGGATATTATCGCGCTGCGCCGGGAAGGGAAGACGGTAACGGAGATTTCCCGGCTCATCGCGAACGACTCGAAGTCTCAGGACGGCGAGGAGCCGACGGAGGACGCCGAGAAAGATTCCCTTTTCGGAACCTCGCCTTTCGACGAGCAGTTTTTGCTTTCGTCGCTCGTCGCGCGGCTTCAGGAGCGATTTGCAACCCTTACTTCCGAGGACAGTTACAGTCTCCGGCAGGACGCGTTCGGCGACCCCGACGTTCTCAAGTCCCGGCCCGGCGAGATCGCCTTTGCCGGCACGCTTTTTATCGCGGCCAATCGCGGTCTGGAAGATTTTTTAACGGACATGCGCCGCGTCGCGGATCTGGCGAAGATTCACGCGATAACCGAGGCGATTCAGGCGTACCGCCGCGAACACGGCGGTCAGCTTCCGCCGACCTATTCGATCGACGAGCTCCGCAAGCCGCTGCACAGCTGGCGCGTTCTCATTCTGCCCTATTTCGGCGAGGAGGAACGCGCGCTCTACGAAAAATTCAAGCTTGACGAACCGCGCGGTTCCGAAACGAACGCGCCCCTTTCGGACGTTATGCCCGACTGCTACCGCGCGCCGCTCGACGCGAACGCCAGCCGGAGCGCGACGCGCTATTCGGTCGTTATGGGGCAGGAGGCGCTCTTTGCGTACGGGGGCGCGGCGCGCAATCTTGACGCGATGCGCGAGCGCGTCGACTGCGCGACAGATATGCAGGCGCTTGTCTTAGAGCGCGCCATTCCGACCCCGTGGACGCGTCCGGACGGCGAACTCGACGCGCACAACTGCCGCAAGACGTTCGGCCGCGACGACAGCGTGATCTACGAGTCGACGCCCGGCGGCGTGAACGTCGGGGCCGCGGGCGGCGCGGTCTATACGCAGAAAGTCCGGCCGTCGGGCGCGAACGCGAGTCCGGCGGCGGTTGTCGAGACGCTCGTTTCCGGGCGATGACGCGCGCGGCGCCCTTGTACGTTCGGCGTTTTCAAGTACAATAGTTGCGCAAATCGCGCGGCCGTTCCGCGAGGACCGCGAACGGCGCGCGACCGCAGATATGAAGGATGAACGAGTCCATGCCAGTTGAACAACAACAAATAGACCGAGCCGCGCAGATCCGCAACGGCCTTGAGCAGCTCAAGAACTCTTTGGATTACGACGCGAAAAAGCAAGAGATTGCCGAGATCGACAAGCAGATGGCGGAGTCCGGATTCTGGGACGATCAGGAGAAGTCGCAGACGGTCGTCGCGCGCATTAAAGCGCTCAAGGCGCTCGTTAAGCCGATGGACGAGATCATTACGGAGCTCGACGAACTCGACGTCTTTTTTGAACTCGGCGCCGAGGACGAAGAAGTCGCCAAAGAGATTCCCGCCAAGCTCAAAGAGATTGAGAAGACGCTTGAGAATCTTCAGACGGCCGCGCTGCTCAACGGCCCGTTCGATCCGAACGACGCCATCTTGACGATCAACGCGCGCGACGGCGGCACCGACGCCAACGACTGGGCCGAGATGCTCCTGCGCATGTATATGAACTGGGCGCAGTCGCGCGGCTATACCGTCGAAATTCTCGACCGTCAGGACAACGAAGAGGCCGGCATCAACAGCGCGTCGATTATGGTCCGCGGGCCCATGGCGTACGGCTATCTCAAGAGCGAGATCGGCACGCACCGGCTCGTGCGCATCAGTCCGTTCAACTCAGAAGGCAAGCGACAGACGAGCTTTGCGTCCGTCGACGTCAACCCGGATATCGACGATTCGATTCACGTCGATATCAATCCCGAGGACGTTCGGGAAGACGTCTTCCGTTCGAGCGGCGCGGGCGGTCAGCACGTCAATAAGACGTCGAGCGCGATTCGGCTCACGCACATACCGACGAACACGGTCGTCCAGTGCCAGAACGAGCGCAGCCAGCACAAGAACCGCGCGACGGCGTGGAAGATGCTCCGCGCGCGGCTCCTGCAGCGGGAAGAGGAAAAGCGCGAACAGCAGATGTCCGAACGCTATAAGAACCTCTCGAAAGTCGGGTTCGGGTCCCAGATCCGCAACTACTTCCTGCATCCGGAACAGCGCGTTAAGGATTCCCGAACCGGATATTCGGTCGGCAGTTTCCACGAAGTGCTCAACGGCGGCGTACAGCCGTTCATGGAAGAGTATCTCCGTTGGCGCGTTAAGACCGACTGATTGCGCGCGTAAGTAACGGCGTCGAGCGCGGTTCGTTCATCCGGACCGCGCTTTTGTATTTAGCGCGTTCTTCCGTCCGGGCAAGGTTCGGAGGCCCCCGGGCAGGTTGACGGCGCCATGCGAAAAGACTATAATCGGCGCGAGCGGCGTCCCGGACGCGGCCTTTTGCGTAAAGGCCATACTCGGGCGAATATAAGGGCGCGGCGCGACGCGGCGCCGGCGCGATAAGAGACGCGGGAATTTCCGGCTGCCATGCCTACATCGCTATTCCAATACGAAATGTTGCCCACGACGTGGTTCTACCTGTCGTCGCTGCTGATTTTAGCGGTTTTCTTCCGCTTTAATCGCGTGTGGAGCGTTCGTAATTTCGACGTGCTCGCGCTCATCTCGCTCACGCCCGGCCTCGTCTATATCGCCATGGGCTCGATGTTTCAGGGCTATCTCTGGCTCTGGATCGTCGGCATTCTGATCTTCTGCCGTCTTTCGTTCGACGTTTTTCTCCGCCGCAGGCCGCTCTTGGAACCGAACCTCAGTTTTACCGGGCTCGTCTTTTCGTGCGTCGCGGCGTCGGCGTTTATTATTCCGAATCTGTTTATCAATCGTGGGGACGCGTGCGATTCTCCGCGCGCGTGGCGGCTCGAGCAGATTATCGCCGCCGACGAGGAGTGCGAACGCTCGTTCGACGTGGAGCGCTGGCCCGGCTACCGGCCCTTTTTGCTCGCGTCACAAAGCGTCGATAAATTCTTTGCGCCGTCCCAGGAATCCTGGCGCAGGGCGGTCTCGGAAACGCGGCTGCGCAGCAGCGAAAAGCATGTCGTCGAGTTTTTCGGCGTTACGATCGAACTTGACGAAGACGCGCTGAAAAAGAAGCGTTCGGCGTCGCGCGCCGTTCAGTGGGCCGCGGGCGTAACGCGCGGCCCCGTCTTTGATTTTGAGGACGATTCAGACGAATCCGTGATCGCGAGCCGATTCGGATACGCGCCGGACGCGCCCATGAGCCTCAACGGCCTTAACGCCGCGCCGTCCGTGC
This sequence comes from uncultured Planctomycetales bacterium, assembly GCA_946541595.1. Classification (GTDB taxonomy): domain Bacteria; phylum Planctomycetota; class Planctomycetia; order Pirellulales; family Thermoguttaceae; genus RUG369. The sequence goes on along the minus strand of CAMNJU010000168.1, from coordinate 2,296 downwards.
CGGTCGCGCCGAGCGCTCCGACCGCGGACGAAGGCGGCGCCGAAGAGGACTACGCGCCCGACGATTTAGCCGCCGAATCCGACGACTCGGCCGCCGAACTTAGTTCCGAACGGCGTTCGGAACGCGCGCGAACCGTCGCGCCGGGCTACGTTCGCCCCGGGCCCGCGCCGCTCACGGTCGAGGATTTCGCGCTGATTCTCATCGTTACGGCGCTGCAGCTGGCCGTGTGCGCCGTAATCGTCCTCATCGGAAAATATCATTTCGGCTCGCTTCAGACGGGGTTCGCGTGCGGACTGCTCTATCTGCTCTTGCCGTACATCAATCAGTTTTCGGCGCGTTTGGACCATATCGTTCCGGCGCTCATGATTTTACTTGCGGTCCTGCTCTACCGCCGGCCCGTCTTTTCGGGCGTCGCGATTGGAATCGCGGGTTCGCTCGTCTTCTATCCTTTCCTATTGGCGCCGCTGTGGTTCGGCTACTACTGGAAGAAAGGGGCGGTTCGGTTCGCGTTTGGGCTCAGCGCGTCGATTCTGACGCTCGCGGTCGCGCTCCTGTTTCTAACGGTCGACGCCGACTGGACGTATGGGGAAGCTCTCGCCTCGATGTTCGGGCGTCATTCTCTCTTTCTTGCGGACGCGGACGGGCTTTGGGAATATTTGCAGCGTTATTACCGCATTCCGGTAATCGCGCTCTTTGGCGTCTTCTGTCTGGGATACGCGCTCTGGAATCCGAATAAGAATCTGGCGACGCTCATTTCGTGCAGCGCCGCGCTCATGCTCGCCGTGCAGTTTTGGATGGGTCGTCAGGGCGGGCTCTATATGGCGTGGTATCTGCCGCTGACCGTACTGACCGTCTTTCGGCCGAATTTGGACGACAGAACGGCCGTCAACGCCGTTACGAACGTATAGCGCCCCTTCTATTGCGCGCCGGCGCGCCGCGCGTATAATAATAGCGCTGTTTTTTTACCGTGTTTTCTCCCCTGTCTGTCAGGACGGCGAACGAATGAAGCGAACTAAAACGAACCCTTTCGACTGGGCGCTTATTCAGTGGGCGCGCCTTTGCGAGGAGTCTAAGATCGTCGATCCGACTAAAGTCGAGCCGACCTTAGACCCGGAAAAAGACGACATGGGCCGGCTGAGCGACCCACTCGCGTGGCTTGCCTCGCGCGCGAAAAAGACGCTCGCCTCGCTCGGCCTGGACGGCGCGCGCTGGCTCGACCGTTCCGTCTCCGTATGGTTCGCGAGCGCGCTTTTCGTCGTGGCGCTCGGCGCGCTCGTCTTTCCGATTGCGCGCGCGGACCGCATTTTAGACGGCGACGTGAATCTTGCCGGGCCGTTTGTCTTCTTCATTCTCGGTCAGCTTTTCTTTCTCGCGCTTTCGCTTGTGCTTCTCCTTGTCGTAGCGTTTCAAGCGCTCAAACGGCGCATTACGGGCAAGGACCGTCCTCGCACGGCGTCGGAGAAATTCGTCGCGGGCCTGTCCGGAATTGTGGGCGCCGTCGTTCTGTTCTGCCTCCAGCGAATCGCGCCCGTCTTCTTTGCGCTGTGCGGGAAAAAGGGCGTCGAGCCGTTCGCGTGGCGACGCCGGCGCGACAAGAAGACGGTCGATTCGATTGTCGACGAAACGACCGGGCGGAGCGTCGATCCCGGTAAGAAAGGGGCGGCGCTCTTCTGGGACGCGCTCTTCTCGAAGCCGCGGTTCCTCTTCTTCTGGGGCGGGTTCCTTTCGCATCTCTTCTGGACGTCCTGCTCGCTGTGCGTGCTCGGGATCCTCTGCGCGCGCATGCAGGGGAATCAGTACGACTACCGCTGGCGCACGTCGCTCGAGAATGAAACGACGGTCAAAAAGGTCGTCGATTTTCTCGGAACGCCTATGGCCGCGCTCGGATTTGCGATTCCGAGCGAGGAGGACGTCGGGCGGCTCTTCCGGCCGGACGGGATCGTCGAGGACGCGCCGGACAAGGCCCAGAGTCAGCCGTCGGAGCCTACGGAAGCGGAGAAGACGGCCGCGTCGTCGCGCAAACGCTGGTCCTATTTCCTATTGGGCGTCGTCTTCTTCTGGTGCGTAACGCCGCGTTTCCTGCTCGTTTGCGTCTATTACGGCATGTTCCGCCGTTCGCTGCGCGACTACCGGCCGAATTTGGCCGATCCCTATTATGAGAAGCTGATTCAGGCCGCCGAAACGTATCAGTCGACGACGCAGTCGAGCTTTGTGGACGATCCGATCGAGGCGTCCGCCGCGCCCGCGCCCATGCCCGCCGTTCTTCCGGCGCCGAGTCCGGCCGAGCCGACGGCCC
>CAMNJU010000167.1 GCA_946541595.1 uncultured Planctomycetales bacterium | reverse complement strand
AACCGCTGGATTGTCGCAACGAACGTCGAATCGAAACTCGACGTGCCGACGATCGAAACGCGGCTGGTGGTCGCGGCTAAGACGGCGTTCCAAATCCGCGCGTTGCGCCCTAAAGCGGAGATTCTTCTCGGATTTGAACTGCCGTTCGGCGATTCCGGACGCCGCGGGGCGCTCGAAATGCCAGGCTATGACCTCGCGGCGCGCGTCGCCAGGCGCAACGTGTTTGACGGATTCTATCTCGAAGTAAATTTCGGCGAAACCACCATCAGTTCCGCGCCCCCTGATCCCATGGAAATGCACCGTTTCTTCGATCGCTGGAGCAGTCTCGGCGTCCCGCTGTGCATTGGAACCTCCTGCCCGAGCGCGCCTACGACGCAGTATGCCGTGCAAGACGCGGCGACCCAGCAGCTTGACGCGATAACGTCCGCCAAGGCGGCAGCCAATCCGGAGTTCCTGCGCCAGTGGGCGGAGCGCCAGTACGCCGAGGGCGGGCTGCTTTCGTCGTCTCCGGAAGAGGAGAGTTTCGAAAACTCCGTCTGGACCGAAAAGAACCAGCGTGAAACATCGCGCCGATTTTTCGCGACCGCGCTCTCGCGCCGCTGCGTCGAAGAGATTATCTGGACGCGCTGGCAGGATAAGCCGTATCGGTACGCAAACGAGCCGTCGACTCACTTGACCGATACCGACGACGGCGAACGCGATACGGAAGTCGAAGAAGAAAGGGAAAAGAACTCACCCCTCGTCTGCCTCGGCGAATTCGATTCCCGCGATCCCGACCGATTCCCAACGTCCGGTATTTTCGACGAAAACCAAAAACCGAAAGCCACGCTTCACAAACTCGCGGCAATGCGCCGCGCATATATCGACTAAAGCGCCAAGATGAACCGTCTCTACCCCGTAAACTCTGCGCGCGCCGCTAGACGCGGCGTCATGCTTCTCATCGTAACGCTCGTGTTAGCGGCGCTTACGCTCAGCGGCGCCGCGCTCGTTACGCTTATGAAGACGGAACGGCAGGCGACAAATACGCGCGGCCGCGCTTCGCTCGTTAAGAGCGTCGATCGGTCCGCCGTAACGTTCCTCATCGCCGCGGTTGAATCGAGCAAAGCGGAACGCGCGCAGTTCGGCGGCCTTTACGACAATCCGAAATACTTCTGCGCCGTGCCCGTTCTGACGACCGACGAAGGGGGCGAAGACACGTCCCGCTTCACGGTCCTCTCTCCGAAATTCGAAGACGCGCGCGTAACCGGCGTCCGATACGGGCTGGTCGACGAATCGACGCGTCTCAATTTAGAGGCGGTTCTCGAGTGGGACAGGGAAACGCCGGGAACGGGCCGCGAGGTTCTCATGAAGCTGCCCGGCATGACCGCTAACGCCGCAGACTCAATTCTCGACTGGATCGATCCCGACGAAAACGCGCGCCCTAACGGCGCAGAAGCAAAGTATTATTCCGAAAAGAAACTCCCGTACAGCCCGCGCAACGCCGTGCCCGTCTTTCTCGAGGAACTGCTTCTAGCGCGCGGGGTAACGCGTTCGCAGCTATACGGTTCCGACGAATCGTTTACTTACGGCGCCGAAGACGCGAACTCAGAAGAGGAACGCGCGCTCGGCGGTTCGCTCTCGCTCGAGTCCTTTGGGTCCGATCGGCCGAGAAACGACGAAGCGACCCCGTGGAAGGAGCTGCTCACCGTCTTCAGCGCGGAAAAAGACGTCGATCCGCAAGGCGAAGCGCGCGTCGACCTCAACGGGACCGACCTCCAGTTCCTCTACCGCGAACTGGCGTCGCGCGTCGGCGACGATCTCGCGAAATTCGTCGTCCTCTACCGCCAGTACGGGCCGCGCGTTTCGAACGAAAGTTCCAGCCAGAACGCAAACGCTTCCAGCCGGCGTCAGAACCGCTCGGCGCGAACGCGGACGTCGGGATATGTCGCCAGAGCAAACGCGCAAACGAACGCGCAGGCCGACTCGGAGCTCACGCGCGGCTCGCTCCAAAACGCGACGCTCGACTTCGGCGTTCAGCCGACGGCGACGCTGCAGACTCCGCTTGATCTCGTCGGCGCGTCCGTCGCGGTCGGAAACGTCGAATACGCGTCCCCTATCTCCGCCGAAGTTACGAGCGCAAACAGCGATAAGATATTTCAGTTGCTCGACTACTGCTCTACCAGTCCGTCGACGACCATCGTAGGACGCGTCAATATTAACGCGGCCCCGCGCGAAGTCATCGCCGCGATACCCGGTCTGTCGACCGCCGACGCGCAGAAGATCATAAGCAGCAGGCCCGATCTGGACAAAGAGCTCCCCAACGACTACCGGCACGCGGCGTGGCTCTATACGAAAAAAATTGTCGATCTGCCGACGATGCGCAAGCTCTACAATAAGACGTGCGCGCAAGGCGACGTCTATCGCGGCCAGGTCGTCGGATTCCTCGACGGGGCCGACGACACGGCGCGCGCGGAGGTCGTCGTCGACGGCTCGACCGTACCGCCGCGTCAGGTCTTCTATAAAGATCTAACGACGCTCGGAAAAGGCTTTAACGCCGCCGTGCTGCTGGGCGGCCTTACGTCGGACAATTCGCAAAACGGGCTTGACGGCAACAACGCCGACGGCTCGGCGGGAGTCGCGTCCTTCGATCTCATTGATATCGAAAACGCGCGCGCGTCCGGCTATAACGCCAACGCGAACCGGAGCGCCGATCCGTTTGCGGCGATCGACGCGGTCGTCGACAGAGCGAACGCCGAACTGGGACTCGACCCGGCGGGCGGCCAAGATATGACCGCCGACGCGTTTGGAACTGCGCCCGATACGACGGCGGCGGCAAATAACGGAGCGCTCGGCGGCGACGGTTCCTTCACAACAGGCGACGCGTCGCCCGCGGACGGCGGAGAGACGGCCGTCGCTGAACCGACGCGCCGCGAACGGATGCTCGAATCGCTCCAGCAGGCGCGGCGTCAGCGTCAGACGCGCTACGACAGTCTCTCGAACGCGAACCGGCAAGAGACGCAAGAGACGCCTGAGCCCGCGCAAGAGCCGGAATACTCCGTCCCGACCCCGACAACAAACCAAACGAACCGGACGCGGCCCGAAGAGCAGGAATCGGGCGGCGAAACGGAAACCGGCGACCGAGCGGCGGGCGGGAACGCCGACTCCGACGGTCCGGCTGCCCGGCGCGCGAGACTGCTTGAAACGCTGCGCGCCGCACGGGAACAGCGGCAGTCGCGCTATTCCTCCGAACAGACGCCGGAGAATCGGAACCGCAGCGCCGACGATTTTTAAAAAAAGACGAAAATAGAGAAAAGAGACCTTGCCAAGCAGACGTTTTCGTTTAGAATTTCGCACAGCGCGACGGGCTTTAGCCATACGGTTGAGGCTTTGCGACGCGGGCGCGTAGCTCAGTTTGGTTAGAGCGCAGCCCTGATAAGGCTGAGGTCCATGGTCCGAATCCATGTGCGCCCACTTTTATTAGAGTTTCGGCTCAAAGTCGGAGCTCTTTTTTTATGTCTTCTACCGGCCCCGCCTCTTCGGCGCTCTTTCTCCAAAGGAAAATCTTATGAAAAGCTCGTTACAGGTTGGCCTCATTGGATTTGGCATGATCGGAAAGGTTCACGCGTACGGGTACGCGACGCTTCCTTATTACGCGCCGAAACTAACGGTCGCGCCTAAAATTGTCTGCGTCGTTACCAGCTCCTACGCGACCGCGCAAGCGGCGCGAGAGACGGTCGGTTGCGAAAAGTTCGATATTGACTACCGCAGGATTACCGAGGATCCCGATATTGACGTCGTGCATATCTGCACGCCGAACGCGCGGCATTTTACGGCGCTCCTCTCCGCAATCGAACACGGCAAGCACGTCTACTGCGAAAAACCGGTCGTCTCAAACGTTCACGAGGCGAAGCTGATTCGCGACGCGCTCGACCGGCGCGGAGTCGACGGAACCCCGATCTATCGCGGCGTCACGCAGACGGCGTTTCACATGCGCGGCTTTCCGGCAATCCGACGCGCCAAAGAGCTCATTGACGCGGGCAGGCTCGGGCAAATCCTGCGCTATCACGTCGGATACTATCATTCAAGCCTGCTCTCGCCGACGGCGCCCTTTCGCTGGAAGCATGCCGAAGGGGGCGGCGTCATTCTTGATCTGGCGTCGCACGCGGTCGATCTCGTCGACTACCTTATCGGCTTGCCGCGCGCGCTCGTCGCGCAGACGACGACCGCGACGCCGCGACGCCCGATTCGCGCGCTCAATCCCGGCGAAAAGCTCAGCGACGTCCCGTCGAAGCCGGTTGTCGTCGAAGACTCCGTTACGGTAATGACGCGCGGCCTTGACCGCCAGTCGGCCGCCAAAACGGTTCCCATGCTCCAGAGCGACGAACTGCGCGAATATCCCGACAACGCGGCGTGTTCCGAAAAGTTCCGCATGCCGCTCGCGGTCGCCGATCCTGATAACGGCGCCGCCGTAACGGGCGTTATCGAGGCGACGAAACTCGCGTCCGGCGCGGAAGACGAGCTGCGAATCGATATCTCCGGAACGCGGGGCGCGCTCCGATTTTCGCTCATGGATCCTCATTATCTGGAATTCTGCGACGCGACCGTTCCGCCTCAGGTCAACGGGGGCGGCTACGGCTGGCTCCGCATCGCGTGCGGCGCGCGATACGGCGATCCAAACTGCGATTTTCCGTCCCCGAAATCGACCGCTGGTTGGGTCCGCGCGCACGTTGCGTCTCTGGCCTCGTTCTACGGCGCGCTCGAACGCGGAGAACAGGCGTCTCCGTCTATCGAACAGGGACTCCGCGTTCAGGACGCGCTCTTTGCGATTCAGAAATCCGCGCAAACGCGGGAGTGGGCACTGCTCTAATCTCAACCGCGCGTCGAGTCTACGGACGGCTCTGCGGCGCGCGTTTCGGCGACGCAATATACGTAAAGAGGATTCTTAATGTTTGAATTGTGCAAACCGTTTGAACCGTCGGGCGATCAGCCTCAGGCGATCCGAAAGCTAGTCGACGGATTCCGCGCCGGAGCGAAAAGCCAGACGCTCATGGGCGTAACGGGGTCCGGAAAAACGTTTACAATGGCAAACGTCATTCAGGAGCTGCAGCGTCCGACGCTCGTTCTCTCGCATAATAAGACGCTCGCGGCTCAGCTATATGAGGAATTTAAAGCGTTCTTTCCGAACAACGCCGTCTCTTATTTCGTCAGCTATTACGACTATTATCAGCCGGAAGCCTATATTCCGCAAACGGATATCTATATCGAAAAGGATTCTTCCATTAACGACGAGATCGACCGCATGCGCCTCTCGGCGACCAGTTCGCTCGTGAGCCGCGACGACGTTATTGTCGTCGCGAGCGTAAGCAGCATCTACGGTCTGGGATCGCCGGAAGACTATAAGAATCTTACCGTTATTCTCAAAGTCGGCGATATTGTCGAACCGACGGAACTCGCGGCCAAGCTCGTCGATATCCAGTACGACCGCAAAGACGCGGCGCTCGAACGCGGATCCTTTCGCATGAGGGGCGATTCTATCGATATCCGGCTCCCCTACGAAGAATACGCGCTTCGCATCGGGCTGTGGGGAAACGAAGTCGAGACGCTCAGTTACGTCGACCCCGTCTCGTTTACGCCCCTGCAGAAGCTCCAGTCGGCGTGCGTCTATCCGGCCAAGCACTTTGTCATTCCGGAAGAGAAACTGCGGGAAGCGATTACGCGTATTAACGACGAAATGAACGAACGCGTCGCGTACCTTACCGAACACGGCAGGATGCTCGAAGCGCAGCGGCTTAAGGCGCGTACGTGTTACGATATGGAGCTCATGCAGGAATGCGGGTTCTGTCCGGGAATCGAGAATTACAGCGCGCCGCTCGCCAATCGCGCGCCTGGAGTTCCGCCGGAAACGCTGTTCGATTTCTTCCCCAAAGATTTTCTTATGTTCGTCGACGAGTCGCACGTTACCGTGCCCCAGATTCGCGCAATGTACGCCGGCGACCGCGCGCGCAAAAAGAATCTCGTCGATCACGGTTTCCGGCTGCCAAGCGCGTACGACAATCGGCCGCTCAAATTCTCCGAATGGGAGGAACGGCTCGACAAAGTCGTTTTTGTGAGCGCGACCCCGGCAGAATACGAACTCGAGCGGTCCGAGGGCAGAATTGTCGAGCAGGTCATTCGGCCGACAGGACTTCTCGATCCGGTCGTCGAAGTCGTTCCGGCGTCGGTTCAAATTCAGCATCTGCACGAATTAATTCTCGACCGCGTCGCCAAGAAGGAGCGCGTTCTCGTTACAGCGCTCACGAAACGGCTCGCAGAAGACGTAGCTTTCTACTTTATTAAAAACGGCGTGCGCTGCAAATGGCTGCACAGCGAGCTCGACGCGTTCGAACGCGTCGAACTGCTCAAGGGGCTCCGGGAAGGCGAGATCGACGTGCTCGTCGGCGTCAATCTTCTCCGGGAAGGGCTCGACTTGCCGGAAGTCTCGCTCGTCGCCATTTTAGACGCCGATAAAGAGGGGTTCCTCCGAAGCGAAACGTCGCTCATTCAGACGATCGGGCGAAGCGCGCGCAACGTCAACGCGAAAGTCGTGCTCTACGCCGATAAGGTTACGGAGTCGATGCGCAAAGCGATTCTCGAAACGGAACGCCGACGCGCGCGGCAGAAGCAGTATAACGAGGAACACGGAATTACGCCGGAATCGGTTCGGCGATCCGTTAAAGAGGGTATCGAAAGAGAGGCGGCCGCGCACGAGCAAGTCAGCAGAGCGGCGGGAGTTAACTCCGAGGAGATTATTACGCTCGATTACCTCGACGAACTCGAGAAGGAGATGCTGCAGGCGGCCGACGAGCTCGATTTCGAAAGGGCGGCTCAGCTCCGCGACCGAATCGAAGCGATGCGGGAAAAGGTCGGGCAGCACACGACGGTCTTTCAGTTCGATCTGGAAGAGAAGAAAAAGCGCGGCCGAAGGGGACGGCGCGGCGGCGACTCCAATCGCGCGCGCATTCCCAAGCCGGAACGGTAACGGGGCGCCGCGTAAAAAAACGCGCCCCATTATCATACGCGCCGTTCGCGGTATAATAGCGGCGTTAAATTCCAGCGGCGACATTCGCCGCGCTCAAACAGAAAGTCAGGCATGTCCGAAGAACGTTCCGAACTCTATCAGAATATCGTCGACGGAGATTTCGACGAGGCTGCAGACTCGACCCAGGCGCTGCTCGACGCCGGGCTGTCGCCCGGAGAAATACTCGACGGTCATGTCGTGCCCGCTATGGGCGAGGTCGGCGACCTCTTTGACGAGGGCGAGTATTTCGTGCCGGAACTCCTCATGGCGGCGAAAGCGGCGCAAGAGGCAATGGCGATTCTCAATCCGCTCCTGAAGCAGTCGGGCGCGGAACGCCAAGGCTGCGTCGTTATCGGCACGGTCAAAGGGGATATGCACGACATCGGTAAGAATCTCGTCGCCGCGACGCTCGAAGGAGCGGGATTTGAAGTCGTCGATTTGGGCTGCAACGTCCCGCCGGAAAAGTTCGTCGAAACGGTTCAGGCGCGCGGCGGCGCCAAGACGTTCGTCGCCATGTCCGCGCTCCTCACGACGACGATTCCGCAAATGAAGGCGACGATCGACGCGCTCGCGGCCGCCGGGCTCTCTGAATCGACGCGTACTCTCGTCGGAGGCGCGCCCGTCACCAGAGAATTTGCCGAATCGATCGGCGCCGACGGCTACAGCGAAAGCGCGAACGAGTGCGTAGCCGTCGCTAAAGAGCTCGCGGCGAATTGGCCCTAATCGCCTGTTCTCTCGCCGCCGCAGTAAAAAAGCCGCGCCGACGCCCGTTGCGCCGACGCGGCTTCTTCGTTTCCCAAACGCGCGTTCTTAAATTCAACGCGCGTTATTTTTTTGTTTTTTCTTCTTAACGGCGACGGTTTCAAGTGGAATTTCGTCGAGCGGCATGAGCCCAAAGGAAACGGCGAGCAGCTTTAATACGTGCGCGACCGGCTTTTGCGTTCCCTGCGCCAGCTGTAAATTACAGAACGAACATTCCGACGCGCGATAATCGAGCGCGGACGAGCGCGCCGCTAAAAAGACGCGCGAGCCGATTCG
>CAMNJU010000166.1 GCA_946541595.1 uncultured Planctomycetales bacterium | reverse complement strand
CGAATCGGAATACCGCGTCGAAGCGCAGGCGCCCAACGGCAAAACGTCGGTCTCGAAGTCCGCGCGTCCGCTCGCGAAACCGTATCTCGAAATTAAAACGGAACGGCCCGACGACTGGAAGAACGACCGCGATCCGAAGAGCCGCCCGATGCGCTATCAGCTCGGGAATATGTCCGCCGCCGATCTCGACGGCGACGGCGCGTACGAAATCGTCGCAATCTGGGAATCCAATTCAAAAGACAACGCGCATGAGGGATTTTCCGCGCCCGTCCGACTCGCCGCGTACAAACTGACCGGCGAAAAACTCTGGGAGCTCGATTTAGGCGTCAACATACGGTCCGGAGCGCACTATAACCCGTTTCTCGTCTATGACTTCGATCTCGACGGCAAAGCGGAAGTCATGATTAAGACCGCGCCCGGCTCCAAAGACGCGGCCGGAAAATTCGTCTCCGAAGCGTCGCGCGATCCGAAAATCCGCGCCGCCGACAACGGGGCCGATCTCCGCAACGACTCAGGTCGCGTTCTGTCAGGCCCAGAATTCCTAACCGTCTTTTCCGGCGCGACCGGCGAAGCGCTCGATACGGCGCCGTATCTGCCCGCGCGCGGCGACAGTCTAAAACGGGACTGGGGCGACGATTATGGCAATCGGGTCGACCGTTTTCTCGCGGCGGTCGCGGTTCTCGACGGCGTTCGGCCGTCGGGCGTCTTCGCGCGCGGATACTATACGAAAACGGCGCTGACCGCCTACGTATTCGAAAACGGCGCGCTGAAAGTTCAGGCGGCGTTCGACTCCGACGATCGGAGCCAACCGGAAAACTTCGCGTACCGCGGCCGCGGCAATCACGGCCTAACGGTCGCCGACGTCGATTACGACGGCAAAGACGAAATTATCTACGGCGCGTCCCTCTTCGACGACGATCTTTCCGGCGTCTATCCGCACGCGCCCGGCTACCCGAAGCTCTTCCACGGCGACGCGCAGCACGTCGGCGATTTAGTTCCGGATCGGCCCGGCTTGGAAATCTTCTCCGTGCACGAAAGCGGCGAGGCCGCGTTTGATATGCGCGACGCGCGGACGGGCGAGCTCCTCTGGTTCCTCCCGTTCCAGGGGCGCGACGTTGGCCGCGGCGCGTCCGACGACGTCGATCCGCGAACGCCGGGCGCGGAATCGTGGGCGGCCGGCAGATTCGTAACCGCGGCCGGCGAAGAACGCCCGAGTCCGAGAATTCCCGTCAACTTCTTCTGCTACTGGGACGGCGATCTCGGCCGGGAACTGCAGGACGGAATCTCGATTCACAAATACAATCCGGAAACGAACCGCGCCGACGTCATATTCAAGGCGGACGGATGCGTCTCTTACGGCGGTTCGAAAGCGACGCCCTTCCTCAACGCGGATCTATTTGGCGACTGGCGCGAAGAGACGGTCTACGCGCTTGCCGACGGCTCCGGGTTCCGCGTCTATACGACGACCGTCCCCACGCGCTATCGGATCCCGACCCTCATGCACGATCCCGAATACCGGCTTGCGGCCGCGTGGCAGAACGTCGGTTATAACCAGCCTCCGCACTTGGATTTCGCGCTCGGATTCGGCGTCGAAGAAATTCTGCGCCCGAACGTTTTCGCCGTCGCGCCCAATGGCGAACGGCTCGAAAGCGGCGACGATCCGGCGCGGCCGATTACTCTGAAATAACGTTCGGTTCCCGCCCAATAAAAAAAACCGCGCCTGTCGTCTAGGCGCGGCTTCTGTCTACGGCCGGCGGGAGCGCCCGCGTTCTAACGGCCAAGGCGGCTATTGCGCGGCGGATTCTTTCGTGTCAGGCTCGTCCAGATATCGTTGAGCGTACTTCAGAACGAGCTCGTGGAAACGGCGCGCGTAATCGGGATCGCTTTCGAGCATGTGGCCCGAATGCGGGTATTCAAGGCAGTCGAAAACGGGCGTCGACGCGTCGGACGGATCGGATTCGTCAAATTCTTTCGCGCCAAGCTCCTTAAATCGCTCGCGCAGCGCCGCGCAATGGCCCGTCCCGACGAGCGGATCCTTGCCGCCGTACGCAGAGACCGTCGGAATCGTATTCTCCGCGATAAGATACGAGAGGGGCGAAACCGCGGCGATCAGCTTTTCGGCGCGCTCGTCCGGATTCTCGACGTCTTTGGCGGAAAGCTCGTCGGCGGATTTATTATTCATGAGCGCGGCGACGGTCGCCACAGACTCGGGCGGCAGAACCGGCTTCCACGTCTTGGCGTGGAAATCGATCGGAGCGACGCGCGGCGCGATAAAGACGACCGGAAGAGGCGCCGTTTTGCCGCGCGAATACGCGTAAAGCGAGATAATGTGCCCGCCTGCGGAATCGCCGCCAAGCGCGACGCGGTCGAGCTCGATTCCGCGCTCGGCAGCCGTCTCCTTGAGTTTCGCAAGCGCCGCGTCTATCTCGTCGAGAACCTTAAAAATCGAGTACGTACTCGCCGTCTGCTCTTTACAGAGCGTATAGCCGATCGTTCCGGAGACGTAGCCTGCCTTCGTCATGCGGCGCGCGAACCCCTTCATATCGGAACGCTTGCCGCCTACCCACGCGCCCCCGTGAACGTACATAAACGCCGCGCGGGATTTCTCCGGCGCGAGTTCGTTCGGGAAATAGAGGTCGATCTTATTCCAATCCTCTTCTCCGTAAGGAACGTTTTCGACCGAGACGCCGTCGACGCCTTCCGTCCAATCTTCAAAGTAGCCCGAATTGTCGAGCGCCTGCTTAATCTTGAACGCGGCGTACGCGCTGCATCCTGAGACGGTTGCGACCATTGCCGCGACCGTCCACAGAAAAAGACAAATCCAGCGCAGCTTGCGGCTTTTGCCGCGGGCAGGGGTAACGGAACGAAGTTCGGCGTCTTGCGTCGTCATATTAAGCTCCCGAGTAGACGTCTTGCGTCAAAAGTATAAAACGCGCCCAAGCCGGCGCGTCAGTCCGTGCAGATTACATTTTTAAACGGATTAGCGCCTGTTTTGTTACGGTTAAATTATGCGAATCTGCGCCGGAACGGAAAGCTCTAACGTTCGCCGTCGGGACAAAATCTCCAAAAAAAGACTCTTTTTCGGTGTTCAAACGGGAGCGTTTTTTGTATAATACACGGACCGTCCGTAGACGGCAAACAAATTGCCGATTCGTTTTTATCGGGCCCAAAGCGCCGCTTTCTGAGGAACTTTTCCGCCGCGACGGGGTTAAACTCAACGCGGGGAATCTTTCCCAAACGCCGCGGCGCCAGCTGACAGTATTTATGCGTGAACGCCGCGCGCCCAACGGTCCAACGCGGCGGCGAAGGATTCCCCGTGAGCTCAGAAGAAAAGTCACAAGACACGTCCAACGTCGACGTGGACGCTCAGCTTATGCTGGCCGTTCAGGCGAACGACGCGCTTGCCTTCGAGGAGCTAATGTCTCGGAATCAGTCGCGGGTCTACTCTTTTCTTCTGCGTTTTTTGGGGAACCAGCAGCTTGCGGAAGATCTTACGCAAGAAGTCTTTATGCGCGTATACAAGCATCGCGCCACCTACCGTCAGGAGGCGCGGTTCTCCACGTGGCTTTTCCGAGTCGCGCACAACGTGGCGTTCAACGCGATTCGCACTAAGGTCCGCCGTCCGGAAACCCTGTTCAACGACGTCAACGCCCCAAACTCGCAAACGACTCAAGTAGGATACGAAGAGAGCGTCTTATCGCGCAGCGGCGCGACTCCCACTCAGAAGATCGCCAAGGTCGAGCGGCAGGAGATTGTCCGCGCCGCGATCGACTCGCTCAATCCCCGGCAAAAACAGGCGGTTCTGCTCTCCAGATTCGAGGGCATGAGCTACCAGCAGATCGCGGACGTCATGCAGATGACCCCGCAAGCGGTTAAATCGCTCCTCAGCAGAGCGAGAATGAATTTAAAAGAAATCCTCGCGCCCTATATCGAAGAAGGGAAACGCCCCGAATGAAACGGTTCCCCACTGACAGCAAAACTGACGGCGGCGCGAGAATGAACGCCGCAACGCCTGAAACGGCGGCGCTGGGTGCGCTTGACGCTGCGGACGCCGACGCGCTTATCGACGACGGATTCGAGCTTCTGACGGAAGAAGAGACGCAGGAGCCCGGCGATCCGATTGAAGAGGAAATCTCGGCCTATCTCGACGGCGAACTCACGCCCGAAGAACGCGGCGCCTTTGAAGAAAAAATCGCGCTGCAGCCCGAACTTAAAGCGCGCGTCGAAGCGGAACGCCGCGCATGGGACGCGCTCGACGCGCTTGACGCGCTCGACGCAGACTCGCCCAACTTCGAACTGACGGAAAAGACGGTCGACCGGCTTAATTCAGAAACGCAGGCGGAGCTGAAAGCGCTCGACGCGCAGGAAACGCGCCGACGGAACCTCTACCGAACCGTCGGCCTTGCCGGCGCGGCCGCCGCGTTCGCGATCGGGTTTATTCTCTTTTCCGTTCTCTTTCCCAGTATAGAAAAAAAGCGCGAGCGCGATTGCCGCGTCGTCGAACGTCTTCCGCTGCTCGTCGCTATCGACGACATAAACTATCTCTATGCCTTAGAAGAGGCGAATCTCTTCAACCGGTTCAGACCCCCGACCGCCGCGCCCGGCTCGCCCAATCCAGCTCCGTCCTCCGGCCCCGCGTCCGAAACCGCGCCCGCCGAAAAATCCTATCAGGAGCTCAAAGAAGACCGCTCGTTCTATCGCCGTCAGGAGCGGTTTGAGAGTCTGGACAAGCCGACGCAAAAACGTCTGCGCGCGCTCTACCGTCAGATTGCCGAGTCGCCGAACGCGGACCGGCTGTGGGCGACCCTTGAAGCGTACGCGCGCTGGATTACGTTCGCCGTGAGCGACGCCGAGCGCGAGGAACTCTACGCGTCCGATATCCCGGCCCGAATCAAAACGATTCGCCAGAAGCAGGAGCTCTTCCGGCGCACGCAGGAATTTTTCGCGCAGTCGCAGCTCAACCGCGGCGGCGAAAACGCGTCCGATCGGCGCCCGAACCGGCCCGGCGCGCCCGCATGGCCGCAAAACAGAGGCGGGCAGCCGCATAATCAGGAGCAGAACGAGCAGTCGCCCGTTATCGTCGCGTTCCGACTCACGCTGCCCGAAGCGCTGCGCGACGAGGATCTCGCGCGCCTTTACGAAAAATACGCCGAATACCGGCGTTCCAAGCGCCTCCAGCCTAACGGCGGCTCCGACGTCGAAGGCGTCTTCGACTTCCTCGCCAATACGCCGCAGCAAGATCTTATCGCGCTACTGTCGCAAGACGCGCAGGACTATCTGGGCTCGAAATCGGACGACGAACGCTCGACCGTCCTGAGCGCCCTCGTCTCGCTAAGCTGCCTTGAAAACGACGCCAAAGAACATGCGGCGAACGGTCGCCCGAACCGGAACCCCCTTCGGCAGACCGGCGGAAACGGACGCCCGTTCCAAGGTCCGTTCAACAACCAGAATTTCGGCATGCGGCAGCCGTTCCCGTTCGGCAGATTCGATATGAGCAATCCGCAAAACGTCTCGCTCGAAGATCTGGCGAACACGCTGCGCAACGCGCCTGAAGGCGCCAAGGGGTATATCGCGTCGAATCCGCCGCAAAAGGCGTGGTCCGCCCTGCTCGGACTGCACTGGAGCGTCATGCAGGCTCAGCGAAGATTCGATCCGAACGGCTGGCGCGGAGGCCCGCGACCCAACGGCCCGCTGGGTTCCGGACCGCAGGCGCCCAACGCGCAGCCGCAGCCTTTCCAGAATCCCGGATCCCAGCCCGCTTGGGGCGCGCCCCAACCTTCTCCTCAACCAGAACCTGAAAACGCGCCCGAAAAAGAAGCCGACGAAAAGACAAACTGATTTCGGACGGCCGCCCTTCTTCGGCGCGGCCGCATAAAGCTCCTTTTCTCTGTCTTGCGGCGCGGCGCGCCAATAACCGCCTGCGGAATCTTTCTCCAAAAAAATTTTTTCAAAAAAATCCAAAATTTTCTCAAAAAGTTTTCCAAAAAGGTTGACGTCAAGTTATGTATCGAAAATAATAGTCGCGTAAGAGAGAGAAGAAAGCTTAATTATTCGCAAAACGCTCGTCCGGCGCCGAAACGCGGCGCGTCCCCCGTAAGATTTGAAGTTTGCACGCAACTAACGTAAAAAGACGCGCGAAATCGCCGATAGAATATTTGTTAAAAGGAACAACCGGTACAAACGTTATATCCGGCAAACCTTTTTTAAAAAACTTATTTATTTACCTTCTTCGTTCTTGATTTTATCAGCAAGGACGCTATATTTTCATATAAAGTAAGACAGGCAAAAAAATCCTGTTGAACTAATCGTGCAGAATGCGTTGTTTACTTGGGTGACGACTTGCAACGACGCTACCGCCGAGGTCGAAGGGGTTCGACCTCGGCGTCTTTTTTTATCCAGCCGCGCCCTTGGCGCGCGTTCTTCGCGTTTAGCGGTATCTTTAACATATACAATTAGATAGAAACTCCGCCAATCTAAACAAACCGGCGTTATTTAGACGAATTCTTATTGACGCCGCGCTGGATTCGACTATAATTACACAGGCTTTTTTGGCCGCCGCGTCCGAGTTTTTGCGCCGCGCGAGCCGAATTTTCTGTCCGTTCCCAACCATTTCATAGTTTACGAGTACATATCGATCAACGATGAAGCCCTAATAGACGGCGGTAGAACCGCGCAGGAGTAAGTTCAAATGAGCGCTAATATTCTGTTGCTACCGGAACTGCGCGAAATGATCGCGCTTAATGACGCCGCCGAAATGCGCGTCTTCTGTTCGGCTCTTCACCCTGCGTCAACCGCTGAATTTCTGCAAGAACTCGAACCCAGTGAAATTTGGGTTATCTTTCGCGCGATCGATCCCGCCCTGCGCGCGGAAATCTTTAGTTACTTTGAACGCGACGTTCAGATTCGCATTGTCGAAACGTGTCCGCGAAACGAAGTCGCGAAGCTCCTCGAAGAGACGCCCTCCGACGACCGCGTCGACTTGCTCGACGAAGTCGATCCGGAAATCGCCGAGGAAGTCAAAAAGCTGCTCTCGCGCGAAGACCAGCAGGACGTCGCCCTTCTGAGCGCCTACGAAGAAGACACGTGCGGCGCGGAAATGTCGTCCGACTTCGTGCGCCTGCGCGCCGATATGACGGTCGGAGAAGCGATCGCGAAGATCAGCGAGCAAACGCACCTCATGGAGACGGTCTACTACCTCTACGTTCTCGACGGCGAGGGCCGGCTCGTGGGCGTCGTCTCCGCAAAAGACCTGCTGCGCCGCATTAACCAGCAGAACGTTCCGATCAGCACCTTCATGAAGGCCGCGGGCACGCTCGTTACCGTCAACGCGAACGCCAAGCGTGAAGAAGCGATCAGCCTCGTTGAAAAGTACGACTTTATCGCGATTCCCGTCGTCGATTCGTCCGGCAAAATGCTCGGCGTTATTACGCACGACGACGTTTTAGACGCCGCGGTCGAAGAGCTCGTTGAAGACGCGCACATGAGCGCGGCCGTTACGCCCCTCGAAGACGAAACGTACATGGGCGCCAAGCTCCTGCTCCTGGCGCGCAAACGGTTTACGTGGCTCGCCATCTTGCTCTTCGGCGCTATTACAACCGCGCTCATTTTGAAACTGTTCAATAACGTGAGCGACCGCGTTACCTGGCTCGTAGCGTTCCTCCCCATGATCGTCTCGACCGGCGGCAACAGCGGCGGACAGTCGGCGACGCTCGTAATTACGGCGCTCGCGACCGGGGAAATTTCGCTCCTCGACTGGAAGCGCATCGCGCGCCGCGAGATGCTCATGGGCGTTATTCTCGGACTGGCCATGGGCGTGTGCGGCCTCATTAACGCGCTCATTATTTACGGTACGGCCGTGCCCCTTCTGCAGCTGCTTCTCGTTCCGCTCTCCGTCTTCTTTGTCGTCTTCTCCAGTAATATTACCGGCGCCATGCTCCCGCTCCTCTTCCAGAAACTCAAATTGGACCCGGCGCTAATGAGCAACCCGTTCGTCGCGGGTGTGTCCGACACGCTCGGAACGTTCATCTACATGGCGCTCGCGACCGTCCTCGTCGCCCCGCTCTACTCCTGAATTTCATTC
>CAMNJU010000165.1 GCA_946541595.1 uncultured Planctomycetales bacterium | reverse complement strand
TCGACGTAATGTTCTCCGCCGTAACCGGGCGCGTCGCGATGGGCCGTGTCGCCGATAGCGTCGCGGAATTCCACTTCAATCGAATCCCAGACGCCAAGGGCTTCTTTGGCGTCTTTTCCCACGTTGGAGACGAATCCTTTTGAGACTGGATTAGGACGCACGCCCTTGTATCGGCGGATGTTATTGACCGTTTGCATGTAGTAGTTATCGGTGTATCCGCCTTTCATAGGCTGAATGCAGCGGTTGAATTCGGCGTTGTACTGATCGACGAAGAAATACGAGGCGTCCTTTCCGCGGCGCATGAAGTTGATCGATTTGAGCGTTTCAGGGGTCGTATATCTTCCGGCCGTCCACTCGTTCCAGTCGTTGATGTACAGGAATTGCGGATTAGCGGCGAGCGCTTCGTCCCAGCGGTCCTGATAATAGATACCGTACGCTTCCGGATGTTCGACGACTTTTCCGAGCCAGGGGACGTAGGTCGGTTTCGGGAGGTCATATTCGTCAAGTTCGGGCTCGCCCTTGTCGCGGGTCCACGATTTTCCGATGAGGCTTGCCGGATGTTGCGCGGGCGTAACGGCGGCTTCTTCTCGGACTCCATTGTGAAGCGAGACGAGATCTTCAGGCTTCATATCGCGAACGTTTTTATCGCCGAGATCGTATCCGAAAGACCAATTGTCTTCTGTGCCGATATAACGTCTCCCTTGCCACTTGTAATATCCCCACCACATGCAGCGAAGCGTGAAGAATTCTTTGACCGCTTTGGTGTAGTCTTTATAGAATTCTTCACAGTATTCAGGATCGCCGTAATGGGGATTGTTGGGGTTTGTTTTAGCGTCGGGATCGTAGTTGGGATTGTGAGATTTAATCCCGTTTCGGTTGGCGTCTCCGTCCGGCTTGGAATTATAAAGGAGGAGCGGTTTGCCGTCCCAGTAGAACCACAGATCTTGGAATCGAGGCGTCTTGTAATATTTTTCGTAGAGCTTTTGAACGACCGTAATCGCCTCGCCGTTATAGGACCAGAAGCAGAATTTCGGAACGCGGTTGCCTTCCGCTTTCATTTTCTCCATGGTTGTAAAGAGGACTTCCCATTCGTCCCAATAATGGACGGCGTTGGTAACGTCCAGAATAATGACGTCGACGCCTGCGTCGGCGAGTTCGGACATGTCCTTACGGATAACGTATTCGTCTTGGCTGAGGAAGTAGCCCGTTTCCGGCTCGCCCCAGTGCATCGACCACACGTCGTGCCATGCGGGATGCTTTGCGTCCAACCGGGCCTCAGGGGCTTCGCTCAGGACCTTAGTAACGTCGCCCGTGTAAGGATGAGGCATTTTCGCGAGGTTTTGCGTGTGCCACGTAATGTAGAAGATTCCGACGACGCGGCGTTGATCGGTTTTTACGTCGCCGACTTCGTCGAAGGTTGGGGTTGTTCGGTTAAGGGCGTCAATTGCGAACCATGTGTCGGAATAAAGGTCGCGTTCGGCCTGAGAATCAGAATTCTCGGCTGCAGCCTCGTCGGCCGCTTCGCCGTCGCCGACCGCGAACGTCTGAGTCGACGCGCCTGCGAGCAGGAGCGAGCAAACGATTCCGAAACGCGCGGCGTTTGAGGACGAGAAGATCCGCCGCGCTTGACGCAACGCCGATAGAAGTGAAAAAGAACGTTTCATGTTAGGATCCTAACTAAAATTATTTGAAATCTCAAAAGAAAGGGACAAATTTCCTTTTCTCGCCGTTTATTATTATTCGCGTTAGGCTTCGCGTCAATCGAAGCGTGTTTTTTTAAGCTTTTTAATTAAAAAAGCGTCGTATTGACCAGACAAAAGAAAGCGTTAAACGTTTTATTTTTATGATAATCGATACAACAGAAATTTTAGACGGAAGAAAATTTTTTTCTTTAAAAGAATGGCATATTTTTTAACTTCTTTTTTGCATACTATCCGAAAAAGACGAAGCGGCTCGAGCTCTTTACCGAGCGACAGTTTCTCCGTCGTTGGGAAAAACTGCCTGTCGGCAGACAGAACTCGAAACTTTAGGCATTTTTTGAAATGAGGTAAAAAAATCCCGATTTCGTCTTCCAAGAGCGGGATTTTTTTGCTAGGATTCAATCCCCGTGAGCGCGTTAGGGTTTGGCGCGTTCGGGAAGATTGAGCGTCAATTCAAATATGGAAATTTGGGATATTGAGCATGGAAGATCAATCGACGGCATTAGCGGCGGAAGTGGATTCGGCAACGGCTGAACTTTGGCGCGTGTACAAGGCGAACCCTAACGACACTTGCGCTCGCAATCAAATTATTGAGCATTATATGCCGTTAGTTCGCCGCAGGGCGGAACGCATACGTTCGAAGTTGCCTCATGAAATCGAACTTGACGATTTGGTTTCCGCAGGCACGCTTGGCCTTATGGACGCGATTCGTGCATTTGAACCGGAGCGAGGCGTTAAGTTTGAGACGTTCTGCCTTCAACGCGTTCAGGGCGCGATGCTCGACGAGCTCCGTTCAATGGACTGGGCGCCGCGCATGGTGCGTTCTAAAACGTCGAAACTCAACGAAGCGGATAAGATTCTCGTGGGCAAGTTCGGCCGCCGTCCTTCCGAAGAGGAGTTGGCGAATTTCCTTGAACAGCCCGTCTCAGACGTTCGTCAGACGATTGTCGATTCGAATCGCGTAAATATCACGAGTCTCGATAAAAAATGGAACGATCGTTCGGGCGACGGAGACGTTACCGAGATCGACGTTCTTCCTGACAAACGTATCGAACTTCCTACGGAACGCTTGGAACGTCTCGACGTCATTCGCAAGTGCACGCAGCAGCTCAGCGACAAAGAACGCCTCATCATTATTCTGTATTATTACGAAGAAATGACTATGAAGGAAATTGGCGCAACGCTGGATCTTAGCGAAAGCCGCGTGAGTCAGATGCATTCGGCGATTGTTAAGAAGATGAGAACGATGCACAAACGAATTCGGTACGAGCTTTGATTCCAAGTCGTCCCGATTGTAAGATTTATTAAAAGACGCCCCCGGTCGAACAGCATTCGGCCTGGGGCGTTCTGTTTTTAGCGCATTCCGCCGCCGGCGCGATTGGTTGGCGTTATTTCGCCGTTCTCTCGATCGACCACTTTCCGGAACCTACGTCGGAGAGTTTCCAAAAGTTTCCTTCGCGCGCGACGTCGAATTCGTCTTGCGCCGGTTTGCCGTCGACGGTCAGTACGTCGTCTTCTGAGAGCGCCGGCACGTAGACGTCGGCGCGGACGTTGCCAGGAACGACGACGTCAAGTCGATACCTCTCTTCCTGCGTCACTCGAACTTCAACGGAACCGCGAATTGTGGGTACGAGCGCGCGAACTTCTTTGAGATTCGCAACCTGCGGTTTAATTCTCAATTTAGCGAAGCCAGGTTCAAGCGGTTCAACTCCGACAAGCTTGCGCGGAATAATATTCGCGGGCGCGGCGCCCCAAGCGTGATTCCAGTCCTGATTAGGCTTGTATCGATCGTCCCAAGCTTCTAGCGAAATGGTAGAACCGACGCGAATCATATTGATCCAACCGCGAAGGTCTTCTGCGGTCATACGTTCGAGACCGTAGGCGCCGTTTTCGCCCTGATATATTGCGTCAAGGAGGAATTGCGCGCCGTAGACGCTGCAACGCATGCCTCGCGACTCGACGAATTTTGTAACGCTTTCGACGTTTTCGGGGGGGACGAGACCGAAAGCGAGCGGGAACATATTGCCGTGCAGGGACGCGTGGTCGGTTTTTTCGCCGTCCCGATAGATTCCGCGCTCTTTATCGAAGAACACGTCCTGATATGACTGC
The DNA here is from genome assembly GCA_946541595.1 of uncultured Planctomycetales bacterium. GTDB lineage: Bacteria > Planctomycetota > Planctomycetia > Pirellulales > Thermoguttaceae > RUG369. The sequence goes on along the minus strand of CAMNJU010000165.1, from coordinate 4,291 downwards.
CGCACCTTTTCGATCTGCTTGGCGAAGAACTCGGAGTCTTCCTGTTTGCCCAGCACGTCGGCAAAGCGCTTCATGGAGTTGAGCGCGAAGAAGTGGTACGCGTTGACGACGGCGTTGAAGTCGTTAAAGACGAATCCGTCTGTTTCGCCCGACTCGGCGTTGTCGTTGCCCGCGAGCCCTTTGTGCGGCCAGTCGACGATATCGCGGAATCCGGAACCTGCGAAATGGATCGATTTGAGAACTTCCGGGGTTAGCTTGCCTTTGAGCGTACTGATAAGACCGTTGTCTTCTGCTAAGACGACAAGCGATTTTGCTTTGAGTTCGTCGTAGTATTTTTCGACATAGCGCGGATCGCCGGTGTACATGTAGTCGTAGAGCGCCATCTGCACAATTTGAAGATTCCACTCGGTTGGCCACGTCGGGTGGAAGATCATATATTCCTGTGAGAATCGGGCTAGGGAATATTCCCGGTCGACGGAGTAGTGACTAAGCTGGTTAAGGAGCGCGTCTCCCTCGTAAGGAATTCGTTCCCGGTCGCCGTCGAGGTAAACGCCCGCAAATGTCGTCGCCTTAATGGAGTACCTGCACAGGTCCCATACTTTATTGAGATTAGCGGAGTCGGAAGAGAAGAAAGACGCTGTTTCGTCGAAGGGATACGTGACCGTTTCCCGAGCGCAAGAAAGGAGTTTCGCGTCGCTCTCTCGCGGAATAATCGCGTCTTCCTGAGTCGCCTCTTCGCCATTAGGAATAAATTCGACTTCCGCATAGCGGAACGGCATGACTTCGCCAACGTAATCGGGGAGCAGGAAAGCCGCGCCGGACGTATTGCGTTTGTCGACGCGCGTTTTGATTCGATAGTTATGACGGCCGGGAAGGAGTTCAAGCTTATATTCCCAGTAGCGAGTCGTGCCTGCGGGCTTGCGGTCAACGCGTTGGTCGCGGACGCGTTCGCCCATTCTTACGAGCGCGTTTTGTGATCTCGGGGCGTTGATTTCGAGTTCGAGCTGGCCAAACGAGGCGCGTCCGAAGTCGATAAAAGTCGTTTGCGTGTCGATAGGCGTAACGGAGACGGGCCGATCGATTTCCTTGACGAGCGGGTATTTGCTTACGCCGAATTCTTGGCAGTCCTCCGCCGTTTTGAACGCTTTTATCTCGGACCAGTCGGATTCCTTGCCGTTCCGGTCCCAAATACGGACTCGCCAGAAGTATACGGTCGAACTTTTTAACGGTTCATCGGCGCCGTATTTTACAGACGACGACTGCGCGGACAGAACCTTTCCGGAATCCCAGAGGAACGCCGCCTTACCGTCGCCTTCCTCAAACGCTTTTCGGGAATCGGCGAGTTGAATTTGCCACGCCGTTTGCACGGCGTTCTTTTCGGGACTTGGCACGATCCACGAGAAGGTTGGTTTGGACGAGCGAATTTCAGCGTACTGGACGCGCTCGACGACGTCGGCGAGCTGGTCGATTTTTAACTGCGTCGGATAACCGTCGCGCCAGACGGAGTCGGTATCCCGGAGTAGATCAACCAGCAGACCTTCCGGAGCGTTTCCGGCAAGCGCGTACTGTGCGAACGCCAGAGCGGCGCAAACAAAAAGGATCGCGTTGATTTTAGAAAATAGGCGCATTCGTACCTCGCTGTTATTCAAGATTCGCGTCGGCGCGTTCCCAAAGGGAAGAAAGGGGCCGTCGCCGGTTAAACGTTAACGGAGCGGCGAGAATCCAGCGCTCTTTAACTGCGCGGAAAACTCTCCTTTTAAAAATTGTACGGCGCGGAAACGTGTTTGTAAAGAGTTGGACGTTGCCAGAGTCCAGGATAGACCGTCTTTTCTCGACTCCTGCTTAGAGGGGAGGTCTTCTTGGGGGATTTGTAATAGGTGGATAAGGTCGGTTATTTTGTATTGCTGACGAGTCATTTTTGGCGTTGACGTCTGAGGAATAATGGCTATAATCGTGCCAATTAGCGGCGTTTTCTACCGCGTTTTGCGACGTTTTACGCGACGCGCGGAAATTCCGCGTTTTTCGGATGAGTGCCCGAGTGGTTGAAGGGACCGGTCTTGAAAACCGGCGACGGTTCCGCCGTCCGCGGGTTCGAATCCTGCCTCATCCGCTTTTAGTTGTTTGACGGTAGGTCTGTAGCCGAACGAAATGATTTCATGTTCGGAGAGGAGATGGAGTTCTATGAAAAACGGCAAGCAACTCTCATTCCTGAGCCGCGTCTGGCATGTGATACTGACGTTTACTCTCACGTTTGGAACGTTTGCTAATATTCAGACCGCGACGGCGCAGCCCGCTGTCGTTCAGGGCGCGCGCAGCGTTATTGACGCGGTGCGTCCGCAGAACGTTGCAAAGGGCCTTTCTTCCCTTGGCGAGCGAGGAATTCCTGAGATAGAAGCGTATTCGGCGCCTCCGCGCGGGGATTTGAACTCAATCTATCCCGTTGGAGTTCAAGATATTTCGTGGCTGTCTCGGGAAGGCGTTGCCGTTTCTGCGCTAGTCTTTTATCCCAAGACGCGCCCAGTCGCCGGCAGTAAGTTTTCGGCGGTGATCTTTTCTCATGGATTAGGCTCTTCCGCCGAGAATTTTTCCTATCTTGGCCGCTCTTGGGCAGGGCGGGGAATCGTTTCTATTTTTTTGCGCCATCCGGAAAGCGACGAATCAATTTGGCGTGGAAAAATCCGGGCAATGGGCGAACTTAAAGAGGCGTATTCGAAATATTGGACGGGCGTCGACCGAGTTCGCGCTCTTCGTTCGGGGATCGATTATCTGTACGAACATCATGGCGAGCCTGGGCCGTTGGGTTCGGACGTCGACCTCAATCGAATTGGCGTTGCGGGCAACGATCTAGGCGCGCTTGCGGCGCTTCTCCTTGCCGGACAAATTCCGCTCGACGGCGCGCGTACGTATAAGGATCCTCGCGTGTCGGGCGTTTTAGCGCTTTCGCCGCCGGTCTTTTGCGAACCGGAACGCGGTCCGATCGTGTATGAAAATATCAGCGCTCCAACGATGATCGTTACTGGTACCGAAGACAACGGAATCGTCGGCGCTACGAAAGCCCACGAACGTCGAATTCCGTACGACAGTATTCGAGGCGTCGACAAGTATCTCGTCGTACTCCAGGGCGCGGATCATCGGGTCTACGGCGGCAGACGCATGGGCGCAAAACATGCGACCGACCAGCCGTTCCAGCAAACGATCCGTCAAGAGACGTCCGACTTTTGGAGCGCTTATTTGCAGACGGAAACGTCAATTTTGCGTCAGCTGTGCGCGCAGGGCAAGACGGTTCCTTTCTCAAACGCTCGCGTTGAATGGCTGCTTGGCGGGGGGCGTTTAGCGGCATTTTGAAAGTTATAGATTAAGTTATGCTTTTCGCTAGGCGTTGGGACAAGGTTCCAACGCTTTTTTTATGTCTGAAATTTAGCCTCTTGAAGACGGAAGACGTTTCCCTTTTTGCACTTTTTTCCGAGTAAGATTCTCTTTCGAACACCTTTTTGATATTGCGCGGAACGCCCTTTTTGTATAGACTTGACCCGGTTGCTGGGCGCCGTTCTTTCCACGATTAATCGAATGCATGGAAGTCTTTCGATTATGGTAAGTTAGCGTCGCCGTTTGTACAGAGATTATCGCATAGCCGCGTATGTCGTTTCGAGTTTGGGAAGAGGAAATTTCCGCGCCTCGTCCGTTTGCGTCTTCAAGGATGGAGCAGACGGGCAGGGGGACGCTGCGCTCTTTTCGTATCTCGCCGCGGCTTTATTTATTTTTTTTGGCGTTTCTTTGCTGTCTTGTTTCGACTGCTGACGCTCAGGATTATCGAGGTCCGAAAGGCTTTTCCCGTTCGATTTGGAGTTTGCTTGATCCTGACGGTTCTACCGAAACTGTTTCTCCCTTTGCTGCAGAAGTCTATCGCGGTCAAGACGGAACGGCTATCGTTCCGCCCGCTATGGGTGAAGAGAGCGCTCAGCCAAGTCTTTCCGGGCCGCTCTTTTTACCCGAGGCTGACGAGCTTGCCGACGAACCTGCCGAACTCTCTGATCCCGCCGAACTTGACGAATCGCACGATGCGTACGAGCGGGAATTGGCGGAACAGTACGATACGGCGCGCATTGGCGACTCGACGCTTTACATTCCCGTAAAAAACGCGACCGTTTCTCCGATTGTCATTTCCGGTCAGTACGGCTGGAAGGGAGTAGACGACGAGTACGGGGAAGTTTACGTTCTGTACGGCGACTGTGAAATTACCCAAGACGGGGGCCGCGCTTCCGGACCGGTCGGGGTTGTTTGGATCGCGCGC
>CAMNJU010000164.1 GCA_946541595.1 uncultured Planctomycetales bacterium | reverse complement strand
AAAAATCGAACGCAAAAACGGTCGCAAAATTTTGCGGTTGATTTTGCGTTCGAATTGCGTTCGATTCTTTTCTCAAACGCGGCGTCATGGTCGGACCGTCCGCCGGCGGCGCCGGCGGCTCACGCCCTTCGGGCGGGGGCGCGGAGGTGTTCTTTGCGGCGTAGGCGTTTGCGCTTTTATTCCTCCCAATAAAAAAACGCGCCGGAGTTCGCTCCGACGCGTTCTTTTTTTCCGCTTGGGAAAGGCGTTTGCCGATAGGCGTTCGCTTACTTTTCAAGCATCTTAATGAAGACGCCGCCGACTACGGCGCGCGCCTGGAATCCGCGCTGTTTCGCCGTGCTGGTGAAGTACCAGTCGGTGAGCGGGACGCGGTTGGGCGTGGCGCTGACGAATTCGTAGACGGGGTTCATAATGGCGTCGAAACCTTCGCGGTCGTTGGCGAGCGTGGCGGTCCAGACTTCCCAGTCGAGTTTGGTGTAGTCGGAACGGTTGTCGAGCGGAAGTCCGTACTTGTTCGTCTTGCTCTTATAGTAGGCGAGCTCTTTTTCAGCGACCGAGGCCGGGAAGAGCTTCAGCTCGAGGAGCTTGTCCCAGATCAAGTTGTACTTCTGGCTCCAGCTGTCGTCGCGGTCGAACGCGAGTTTGTAGTGGTCGCCCGCGTCGGCGAGTTTGACCCATTCTTTCGCGAAATCTTCGGCGTGCATCCGGAAGCGTTCGGCGGAGACGTCCTTGCCGTTCATTTCGCACAGATCGGCGAACGCGGCGAGCGCGACGATCGCTTTGACCGAGAGGTTTGCGTTGTGCGCGAGGTGGCCCGCAAAGTCGTCGGTGCAGAGCTGATTTTCAGGATCAAGCCCTTTGTCGAGCAGGTATTCCGCCCAGTCGGAGAGAATATTCCAGTATTCGTTGGCGAAGTCGGCGTTGCCGTCGGCGCGCGCGATGACGTCGGCCAGAATAATCATATTGGCGGATTCTTCAACGGGCATCTGGTTCTCTTCCGAACGTTCTCCGCCGCCGTACGCTTGACCGTTGAGAAGCGGATAGGTCCCTAAATCGTGGGGCGCGAACCGGAACCGCCAGCGTCCGCTCTTGGCGTATTCGAGCGCGGGCGCAAGCGTCGCTTTGAGGAGCTCGTTGCTGTAGACAATAAAGACCGGCGCGGTCGGATAGAGAATATCGACGGTCGCGGCGCAGCCGTTGCTGAAATTCTCTTTCGAGACGAGCAGGAGTTTGCCCGACTTGAGCTGGACGAGTTTATGCGCGGCGATCGACTGCGGATACGCGATCGAGCAGAGGGACGCGTATTTCTCGCCGCCGGCTTTTTCAGCGCGCGCCCAAAGGTTGGCGTCGAATTCTTCGCAGCGCTTCATGAGTTCGGCATACTGCGCGTTCGCTTCGTCGAGCATCTGGGGCGCTTCTTTTCCGTCGCGGCGCCAGTAGGGCCGTACCTTTTCGCCGAGGTACACGAGGCTGTATTCGTCGTCGTAGGCAAGAATGAGGCTCTTGGAGACGGGGTTCGCTTTAACGTCGTCTAATTCAAAGGTAACGGCGAGGACGGGCCATTCGTCGTCGGCGCGTCGCGGGAACGAAATCTTTTCGACTTCGTCGTCGTCCGGAAGATCGCCGTCGGCAACGAAGGAGCCTCGCGCGGCTTTATCGGCGTAGACGCCCATTTCGAGATCGTCGTCGGCCTTATCGGCGGCGACGTAGAACGTTCCCCAGTCGATCCGGATATTGTCGCCCTTTTTAGCGAGGACCGGCTGCTCTTTCGTGGCGAACCCCAAGACGGAGAGCGCGTTCGTTTGGAATTCTTTGGCGACGATTTCCTGATTCGGTTCGTTGACGCACAGCTCGCCGGTCGCGTCGAAGTAGACGTCGACGTCGTGCTCTTTACCGTCGGTCGCGACGGCGGTCCAGGTTACGTAGGTCGCCGGACGCGAGAAGACGTCGAGATCGTCCGGAAGATTCGGATTCGTAAAGCGAAGAGTGATTTTTACGCCCGCCCCTTCGAAGGAGTAGGTCGTATTCGTAGCGCGCACGGCGACGTCCGTCTGCGTAAGCGCGGGCGCCTGCTTTTCGAATTCCGTCGGTCTGCCCATAAGACGGTACGGTTTGCCGTCGATTCTGACGTAAGAGACGAGCGCGTTGACGCGGCCCGTCCAGTGAACCGGCCAAGATTCCGCGAGTTGGTCGGTATTAGACCAAACGCTGAAATAAGGATCTTGCGCAATAAGAGGATAGCAAGGGGCGCGGAGCGGATCCGCAGCCTGAGCCGAAACGTTGACTGCGGCGAACGCGGCGAACGCCGCAAGCGCGGCGACGACGGCTCGGCGAGCGTTGAACAGGGACATAGCAACCTTTTCTTTCCTATCAGGGATTAAGCCCGCGTCCGCGCAACCGACGTTCGGCGCGCCGACGGGCCGGGCCGCACAAATTTCCGCGTATTCTAATCGAAAAGCGATTTCTTTTCAACGGGGCGCCGCCGCAACGGAATGGGAGAGAACAGAATGCGCTGAGTTGCAGAATGAATTTTCCGTGGGATTCCGAGCAAACGGAGTCCGCTAAAAAAACGCGCCTTTGAATTGAATTGAAAAAATCCCACGAATACGCGGCGCCAGACCTCGCCGTTCGCGGACAAAAAAACGCCCCGATACGGCGTTTCCATATCGGGGCGTTTTCGCAAAGGATTTGTAACGGCGCGCTATTCGTTTTTAATAACGCGCCGGTTGGCCCAGACCTGAACCAAGTTGATGACGAGCAGCGCCAGAAAAGAGACAATCAGGGTAACGACGGCGACGACCGACGCGGCGACGAGATTGTTTTCTTCCGCTTTTTCATAAATAACGTATGAAATCGTCTGCGTCTTGCCGGGCAACGACCCGCCGATAAAGATAACGGTGCCGTATTCCCCGAGCGCGCGCGCGAACGCCATGGCGAACCCGCTGATTTGCGCGGGCAGCAGGGTCGGGAAGAGGACGCGGCGGAACGTCTGCCAGCGCGTCGCGCCGAGGCTCGCCGCCGCTTCTTCCGTTTCCCGGTCGAGCTCTTCGATCGCCGGCTGCAGCGTGCGAATGACGAACGGCAGCCCGATAAAGATGAGCGCAAGCGTTATGCCGAATTCCGTATTGCGAATCGGAAAGGAATCGCTTGCGAGGAGTTTCGCGCCCGCGCTCTCGACGCCGGGCAAGCCGGTCGCCTGAAGCCATGAACCGACGTTATGCAGAAACCGGGTTCCGGACCCGTTTTCGGCGAACGCGCGTCCGAGCCATCCGGAATCGGAGTACAGTCGCGCGAGCGCGACGCCGGACACGACCGTCGGGAGCGCGAACGGCAGATCGACCATCGCGTCGAGGATTCTGCGCCCGACAAACCGGTACCGCACGAGCGTCCACGCGACGACCAGCCCGAAAAACGCGTTGACGCACGCCGCGATAAAGGACGAGCGGAACGTTAAATAGAACGCGCGTTTTACGAGCAGATTCGACATGATCTGCTTAATTTCCGCAAACGAAACGTCGGCGGTTACGACGAACAGGCCCGATAGCGGAATGAGCACGATGAGGCACAGATACGTGATCGTGAACCCCATCGTAATTCCAAAGCCCGGCAGAACGCTTCGTTGAACGATTCTCATAACGTCAACCTTTTGAGGACTATTTTACGGTCTTCGCGAATTCGAGGAGCATTTTATCGAAGATTCCCTCGTCGTCAAAATGCTCTTTCTGAGCGCGTTTCCAACCGCCGAAAATCTCGTCGACCGTGAACAGCTTGGTTTCCGGGAACTTATCGCGGTATTTCGCGAGAACCTCTTCGTTGTACGGACGGTAATGACGCTTCGCGATGAGCTCCTGCGCCTGCGGCTCGTACATGAACTTGAGGTATTCTTCCGCGATATCGCGCGTCTTGCGCCGGTCGACGACCGTATCGACGACGGCGACAGGCGGCTCCGCTTTAACGGTCAGCGAGGGCACGACGATTTCAAACGCGCCTTCTTTCGCAAATTCTTTTGCGAGAATCGCTTCGTTTTCCCACGCGAGGAACGCGTCGCCCAGACCGTTCTTAACGAAGTCGTCGGTGGCGCCGCGCGCGCCCGACTGCATGCCCTGCTGGAACGCGTTGGTAAAGACCTTTTTCGTAAATTCAAACGCCGCGTCTTGCGCCGCGTCGATCTTCTCCTGCGGGAGCTCTCCGCTCTTAAAGGCGTCGAGTCCGCCGTCTTCGGCGAGCGCTTTATCAAGCGCGTATCCCCAGAGCGCGAGGTAGTTCCAGCGTGCTCCGCCGGACGTTTTCGGGTTCGGCGTTACGACTTTGACGTCGTCGCGCGCGAGGTCGTCCCAATCTTTGATATTTTTCGGATTCCCTTCGCGAACGAGAATAACGATCGTCGAAGTGTACGGGCAGCTGTTGTTCGGGAGCCGTTTTTGCCAATAGGCGTCGCTTTCGGGATCTTCCGCGCCGGGCGAGAAGAGGCCGGCCGCGGCGACGACGTCGACGTCGGACGCGAGCGCGAGCGTAACGACGTCCGCCGGCTGGCCCGACACGACCGAGCGCGCCTGCGCGCCGGAGCCGCCGTTGCTCTTTTCAACGTCTATTGTCTCGCCGGTCGTTTCGAGCCAGTGTTGGGCAAACATCTTATTATAGTCGTCGTAGAGTTCGCGCGTCGGATCGTAGGAAACGTTGAGAAAATCGCGCTTTCCGCTCTTGGAATTGCATCCGAAGACGAGCGTTCCGCATACAACGGCTGTCAGGCACAGAAAAAGGAACGTTTTTTTCATGGATTTTTTAATCCTCGCAGGTAGGTAATTTTTGACGCGTAGGCCGCGGCGCGCGGACGGCGCTCATTGAGCGTTTCGACCGGGACGCAACCGTTTTCGTCTTATCGTCGTTTTAAACCGCAAAATTCACCGAATCTTTCCCTTTTACGCCCCGCCGGGGTTCGGAAAAGATGATTTTTTGCGAAAACTCGTACGATAACAGTAAAGCAAATTTGGAAATATGCGCAAGACGTATCAAAGTCGCCGAAAGCGCCGGATTTCAAGTTGAGAAAATAGCGGTCAGGGGCGGGTTTGACGCGTCGTATTTTCAATATTGGGCGTATAATATGGGCGTTGCGCCGCCGGGTTCAAGTTCCCCGCGCAATCCGCGTCCGCATTGGGCGCGTCCAAGATAAAAACACATTTCTTGCCACATGCAGGTTGCTTCTGTTTTGAACGTATACCAACCGACAAAACGCGCGTTCGATTTCCTGTTTGCGGTCCTTTTGACCGCGTTTCTCGCCCCGACCCTTTCAGTCGGCGCGTCCGACGCGTCGTCCGACTCGAGCCGCGGCGCCGACATTCCTAACGGGGCGGCCTCGGTCAGAGCGCCCGCTCCGCCGGCGGAGCCGACTCTCTTTCCTGCGGAGCCTTGCGCGGAAGAACGCGAGAAGGAGCCGACGAAAGCGAATCTCCGCCCGAACAGGGCCGGCGTTCAGACGTATTTCCCCTCCGTCGCTAAAATAATCTGCCGCTCGGCGCCTATTCAGAGCGAAACCGACGGCGTTCTCTCCATACCCTACAGCTACGGTACGGGCTCGTACGTTTCCGAATACCGCGACTGGGGCGTCGTTCTCACGAATTGGCATGTCGTTAACGAAGCGCCGGAAGAAATCTCGGTCGTCTTTCCCGACCGCGCGTACCGCGCGCGCGTCATTCTGCACGACCCAATGTGGGATCTCGCGGCGCTTGTCATCGAGAATCCGCGCGGCCTCACGCCGCTTCCGATTTCGCGACAGTGGCCCCGTCTGGGCGAGACGTTCTGGGTCGGCGGGTACGGGCCTCCGCACACGCTCGACGAATTCAAAATGAGCCGCGGCAAACTGACGACGTACGTCGCCGTCCGAAAGCCGTCCGAACGGCTGGCGCTCGAAGGGGAGCAGGGCAAGCCGCAAGAGAACGCCGATAAGCCCGGCGCGTCAGACGACGCCAAAAAGGCCGGGGAAGTGGAAGTCGTCGAAAAGCGCGCCGGCGACAAAGGTTCCGACGCGGCGCCCGCCGACGCGGCCGACCTCCTCTATGAGACGATGTCGATTAACGTCGGAGTCCGTCAGGGCGATTCGGGCGGTCCGATCTTCAACAGCTTTGGCGAACTTGCCGGAATTATTTGGGGCTCCGACGGCGAGAGCACGATGGGAACGTGCGGGCCGCGCATGCAGGTCTTTTTGACGCAGGCGATGCTGGAGGCGGCGAATCTCCGGGCGCGGGACGAACTGCGGTTTGCGAACCGTTCGGGCGCGGCCCCGTTCCGGCGCGGCGTGGGTTCGGCGCGCGAGCAGGCGATTGCCGAGATCGTCGGGGAAGAGGAACGCGCCGTTCCAGAAGCGAAGAGGGCCGAGGAGAAAATGGACGCCGCGCTCGCCGCGGAAGGCGTTCTGCCGATTTCGACGCGCCCGGTCTATATGTCGCCGGGCGCCCAGCTGACCGCCGCGTCGTTCCAGAGCATGAGTCTGTTGGCCGCAGAGAACGCGGTCAAACGCGCGGCTCAGGATCGGCTGCTGCGTTCGGGCGGGGAACTCCCGCCGTCGCCTCCGATCTTCTCGACGTCGTTCGTCGTCGCGCAGCGCAATTTTGGAGTCGAACGTCCGGAACTCATCGCCGAAGATTCCTTTAACGACTTTGAAGATTACGCGAGGTCGCGTTTGGCGATGCGCCTTTTGGCCGCCGACGCCGATACGAAAGTCGTTCCTCAGACGGCGATGGAGCGCGCCGCGACGAGCTCGACGAATCTCGACGTCCAACTTGCCCCCGTCTCGTATTCGCCGCATTTAGACGGCGGCGAATCGGCGCAAAGCGCTTCGGAATCGGAACTGGCGCAAGAGACCGCGCCGCCGGAAGGAGAGCCGACCGCTCGCGGCGCGGCCGAAGAGACGGCGGATTCCCGAACCGTTCCGGCCGTTCCGTTTGGATCCGGCGGGAATCTGTCCGATATTAAGGCGTACATGCTCATAATCGCCGTCGTCTTTCTTTTCTGTATTTCCATACGGTTCTTACAGCCAGACTCGGAGCCGGTTCCGCGCGGGAAAAGGGAAAAATCGAACTTGCGCCAAGCCGACTAACAGTCTATACTACCCCGACGGCGCGTCGCCCTTTTGCGGCGCGTCTTTCGTCTGACTTTTGCGCGGTCCGCAGTTCGGAACGCGCGCGGTTTAGCGAGAGTTCAAAGGGAATCGGGGTAGTATGAACGGTCTTTTAAAGAGTTTCCATTGGCGGGACGCGGCGCTGCCGGCATTTGCGACGGTCAGCGTTCTGGCGATTCTTTTCCGTCTCCCGAACGGGCTCATGGACCTTCTCCTCTCGTTCAATCTTGCGCTCGCGGCGACCGTCTTTATTACGACGTTCTTTATTCGCAAGCCGATCGAGTTCAGCGCGTTTCCAACCGTCCTTCTCACGACGACGCTCTTTCGGCTGGTCCTCAACGTCTCGACGACGCGCCTCATTTTGACGCAGGGGGACGCGGGCGAAGTCATCGACGCGTTCAGCCGGTTCGTCGCCGGCGGCAATCTCGTCGTTGGCGGCGTGATCTTTTTGATCTTTATCATTATTCAGTTCGTCGTTATTACGAAAGGGGCGACGCGTATTAGCGAAGTGTCCGCGCGGTTTACCCTCGACGCGCTGCCCGGCCGCCAGTCGGCGATCGACTTTGACCTGAACGCGGGCAATATTACCGAAGAGGAAGCAAAAGCGGCGCGCGAAGAACTCGCGGAACAGTCGGATTTCTTCGGCGCCATGGACGGCGCAAGTAAATTTGTCCGCGGGGACGCGATCGCGGGCTTGGCTATTGTCGCGATTAACATAATCGGCGGGCTCTGTATCGGCGTAGCGCAGCGCGGCCTTTCGATCGGAGAAGCGGCGGAGCTCTATTCCAAACTCACGATCGGCGACGGGCTCGTCTCTCAGATACCCGCGTTTCTCATTTCCATGGCGACCGGGCTGCTCGTAGCGCGCTCCTCACGTTCGCAGAACGTTTCAAACGCGGCGCTCGTCCAGACGTTCGGCCGCCCGATCGTTCTTATTGCGACCGGAATCTTTCTTGACGTGATGGCGTTTACCGGCATGCCCGTCCTGCCCC
>CAMNJU010000163.1 GCA_946541595.1 uncultured Planctomycetales bacterium | reverse complement strand
AGCTTTACTTTGATATACAGAAAGCCGTCGATCGAAAGATCGACGGCTTTTTTGTCTTCTTGATCGGCGCGATTCTTTTTTTGATTTGCGTGACGCCCCTACATGCAAGGCGCGCCTGTACGACATATTCGTTAGCGGCGTTTTCTTTAAGCATATCTTAAAAGAAGAGCGTTTAAAAAAAGTTGAATTATGCCTGCCTTCTGTTTAAAATATCTTAGAGATGAAAGTCTCCGTTAGGCGTTTGAACAGGAGAATTTCGAAGAACTGGTATTTTCGCTAGCTTCATTGGAATAGACGAGGCTGTTGTGTCAGATCAAGAGTTGGTTTATAAAGTTAATAAGTCGAAAATGTTTGTCAAGCTTTTTGATGAAGAAGCAAAGGAGTTTGCCGTTCCGGACGGCGTGACAAGTATTGGAGACAACGCTTTCGCTCACTGTTTCTTTCTGACGTCGTTGACTATTCCCAGCGGCGTGACAAGCATTAAGGGCTGGGCGTTCTGCAGTTGTTCCTCTCTGAAGTCGCTTATGATTCCCGACGGCGTAACGACGATAGGTGACTGCGCCTTCCACTCTTGTTCCTCTTTAGAGTCGTTAGAGATACCGGCAAGTGTGACAAGCATAGGCCGAGGCGCTTTCATTCGTTGCTCTTCTTTGAAGTCGATAGTTATTCCAAACGGCGTGACGCACATTGGAGAGCGCGCATTCCAAAAATGCTCTTCTTTGACGGCAATTGAAGTAGCAGAGAATAATCCTACGTATTGTTCCATGGACGGAACGCTTTTTTCAAAGGATAAAAAAGAGCTTGTTCTTCACCCATGCGGAAGAAATGAAAAGAGTTTTACTATTCCTGACAGCGTAATAAGCGTTAGGGGAGAAGCTTTTAGAGATTGTTCCTCTTTGGAGTCGTTAGAGATACCGACTGGCGTTACAAGTTTTGGACGTTTGGCTTTCTCCGGTTGTTCCTCTTTGAAGTCGTTAGCGATTCCCGCTGGCGTGACTCGTATTGAAGGCGCCGTCTTTGAAGGCTGCTCCTCTTTGGAATCGTTAGAGCTTCCTGCCGGCGTAACGTTTATTGGCGGCTGCGCTTTTGCCGACTGTTCGTCTTTGAAGTTTATAAATATTCCCAACGGCGTGACAAATATTGCAGGAGAAGCTTTTAGAAACTGTTCTTCATTGGAATCGGCGATAATACCCGACAGCGTGACAAGTATTGGCCGCGGCGCTTTTATCGGTTGCTCCTCTTTGAAGTCGATAGCGATTCCCGCGAGCGTTACGAGTCTTGGCAGAGAGATTTTTAAAGGCTGCTCTTCCTTGGAATCGGCAGAGATTTCCGCCAGTATGACAAAGATGGGAGAGGACGATTTTGAAGGCTGTTCCCAATTGACGATACGCGCGCCCAAAGGTTCCTACGCGGAAGAATACGCCAAAGAAAAGGGAATCGGATTCGAATCGTATTAGTGAACAATAGCAGGCAGTTAAAGCATGCCGGCGAATTGGCGACGCTATTACTTTGACGCCACGGGAAGTGTTGTTTGATTTTTTTGAGTCCACAGGAGGCGCGTTTTATTGCTGTTGGTAATTTGAAAGAATCTGTCTCCAAAGTTCGTTATTCTGGTATAATTACATGAACTTGGAGCGTCAACGCGACGTATGACGCGAAGGAGATTGGTATGCCGCAGGAAATAAAGAATTATATAGCACGCCGTTACGATACGCTTGAGTCTGTTCGGATTCAGGTTCAGGGCGAAAAGATAATTGCCGTCGAACCGTGCTGCGCGCCTTCGGAGGCGCCGTACGTTGGGCCCGGTTTTTTTGATATTCAGGTGAACGGGGCGGTTGGGACGGAGTTCTCTTCTTCGAAACTTACCGAGGACGGCGTCGTCGCCGTTCTGGAAAAAATGTTGCGCGACGGCGTTTTTCGAATTTGTCCGACGCTCACGACTAATTCGCCCGAAACGATGATCGAGGCGGCGCGTACAATCGCGAATACGCTTAGAAACCGTCCGGAATACGCTTCGGTTGTTTGGGGAATTCACTTAGAGGGTCCCTTTATTTCTCAGGCGGAAGGGGCGATAGGGGCGCATCCGAAAAAATACTGCATACCCTATTCCCGCGACCTTTTCGATAAGATTCAAACTGCGTGCGGGGGCTTAGTGAAAATTGTAACGCTAACGCCGGAATATCCGAACGTTAGCGATTTCGTCCGCTATTTGCGTTCCCAGGGCGTTTTAGTCGCCGTTGGCCATACAAACGCCACGTGCCCGCAAATAGACGAGGCCGTGAGCGCGGGCGCGGCGCTTTCAACTCATTTGAGCAACGCGACGCGGCATCTGCTACCCAAATGGGAGAACTACTTCTTTGGGCAGTTAGCGGACGATCGGCTTTTTGCGAGTATTATTGTCGACGGTTTTCATATTTCTCCCATGCTGGTCCGCGCCATTGTGAGAACGAAGGGACTTGAACGGCTTGTTTTAATTAGCGATCAGTCGCCGCTGGCGGGATTTCCGCCCGGAAAATATACGATGGAACTTTGCAGTTTTGAAATACAGCCCAATGGTAAAGTAACGCTTGCCGGCGATCCAAATCTCCTCGCGTGCGCGTCTTTTCCAATTTCAAACTGTCTTGTAAACGTAGCGTCAATAGAAAACTTACCGCTTAGCCAAGTCTATCCGCTTGCGACGACTCAGCCAGCCCGGCTCCTTGGCGCGCCGAAATTCAGTTCCGGGGACGGCGACTTTCTTGAAGTCGGTTCGCGCGCCGATTTTCTTATCTTTAACGTACAGTCGGCTCAATTTGGGGAACTTGGAATCCTCGACGGCGGTTCGTTTAGGACGGGTCGGCTTCTCTTTGACAAGATCGTATGGCGCGGCAAAGAAATTGTTTGAGTTTGCGTCTCAGTTCCTTTGCGGCAGTAAAAAACCCCGGTTGGACTTTTACAAGTTCAGCCGGGGTTTTCAATTTGGAGAAATAAGAAACCGGCAAGCCGTTACTTGCCGTTGGTTCCCAAGTTGCCCTCGATTCGCGCGTTGGCGCATTGGGAATCGATTCGCGGCGCGCCCGTGACGAAGTTGTCTGTAATTATGGCGCGTTTGGCCGTCGATTCCACTTTGACTTGGTTTTTATCCATTTGGAAGTTGCATCCTCGAATCATCACGGAACCTCCGTCGACCTGGATCGCGGGAACGCCCTTATTTCGGCGGTCCCACTGGCAGAATTCACAGTCGCTGAAGCCGACGGTCCCATTTCCGGAAATTCTCGCGATCTGCTCGCTTGGTCCCCAGAAGGCGCAGTTACTGAAGCGTACGGAGCCGTTATTCTCTTTTTCGACCACGACTTCCGTCGGATTTTCGCCCTTCATTGCGACGAATTCGCCGTTCGTAATCAGTAATCCGTAAGGAGCGCTCTGTTCGACGAGCACGGACGTATGACACGAATCGGCGCCGATTCCTAAGAAGTTGCCGTTGCAGACGCCCGACTCGCTGCCGCCGAATTCATATCCGACGGAATACCCAAAACAGAACGTATTGAGCACATAGTGCCAGTCGGTCCGTCTGAATACGAAAGCGCGTCCGTTTTCCATTTGCCACTGGAAAAGTTTTGGTTTAAGACTCCACCACGGATTGAAATGTACGTTTTCAATGCGGCCGATATCGTAAATTTTGTCGACGAAAATACCGCGATAGAGCGGCTGGCCGTGGATATTGCGAATGAGCGCGCGTTCGTTGCTCGACGCGTCGATTCCGTTGTAGGGATTGAGCAGTTCGACGTCGAGAACGGCGGGATTCTTACCGCGCATTTTAATCGCCCACGGGTACGGGGTCGGAACGTCGTTGTCTTTTTGATCGATCCAGTAGAGGACAAATCCGCGCAGCACGCTGTTCGTATTGAGAGTTATAAAGGCTTCCGCGTCGGGTTTGCCGGCGTTCGCGGTAACAATAAACGTCGCGCCGTCGTCCGTAGGTTTGGGCAGACCTCTGTCGCGGCAGCCGTTGTGGGCCGTTACGGAGCTCCACGGTCCGCTTAGAGTTACGCCTTGCGGAATAACAATACTTCCTTCAAATCGATACTGTCCGGTCGGAACTTCAACGGTTCCGCCAACACGGCCAAAGGAATCGAGCGCTTTCTGAAACGCAGCGGTATTGTCTGTCTTGCCGTCTCCAACCGCGCCAAAATCTAATACGTTGACAATATTGGCGGAATTGTCGGCGGGTTCAATTTGCTCTTCGCCGCGTTGCGCGAACGTTTCCGAGCACAATAGTGAAATTCCGATTAAGAGGGAGGCAAGTGTTTTGACTTTTTCCATTGAACACTCCTACTTATTGTGAAAGAAAGGGAAGGAAGGTGGGAACAAAACACAAAGGAATCAAGCGTTTACTTCGCGTTCTTCGGACGTCGGCGAATCTGCTCGAAAATATCTCTAATTTGCGATTCAACAAGTTCGCAAAGTTGGGAATCGTTCATACCGGCGTAGTCTTTCGGTGTAATCGGTTTTCCGTATTTAACTCGAACGCGGGGTTTGAACGGCGAGGGGAATTTTTTCGTACGGGGATAAGCCTCAAACGCTCCGGCGATCGCCAAAGGCACGATTACGGCGTTTGTCTTAATCGCCAACGCGGCGTAACCGGAGGTAAATTCCGCAATTTCACCGTCTTCGCAACGACTTCCTTCGGGGAAGATAAGAACCGCTTCGTCGCTTCTGAGTCTGCGGAGCGTTTCTTTAATTCCCTGAAAGCCCAGTCCCTGCGTTTCTAACGGAATTGCGTCCACCGAATCGATGAGTTTGCCGAACGGTTTGAATTTAAAGAGTGTTTTTCGCGCCAGAAAATTAGTCATCCTGAAGTAACCGCAGCCGATGGCTGGCGGATCAAGGAAACTCTGATGGTTGGAAATGAGAAGAGTGGCGCCTTTCTTGGGGACATTTTTCGAATCGATATACTGAATTCGAAAAAGGATTTTAAGCGCGACGTAAAGCAGACCTTGACACAGGTGATACCAAAATGCATGCGTTTTCGTTACGACGCGCTTCTGACTGGCGCGATTAGACGGTTTTTTTTCAACTGCGGCGGCTTGGGCGTTATTTTCAGTCGGAAGCGATTCTTTTGTCATAGTTTAGAAAATGATAATCAAATAAGTTTTAATAACGAGCGTGGCGGAGCGAGCGTTTAACCGCGGAAAGCAAACGGTAAAACGTCGAAAAGGCTTGGCGTTTGTCTTAGACGGAGCGTCTAAAAAGATATACGCCAAGCCAGCCCCACCGCTCGACAGGACGTCAAGCTTCCGCAGGTCCTGTCGACACGTTTCCTACCTTCTCAAGCGAATAAGCCCAAGAGGTTTGTTAACGCTGCATCCCGGCGTTTGGCCCCCAATAGACCGATTCGGTTATCTTGCCGTTTTCAGGGAACATTCCGCGCTCTTTGAGTCGGGCTGCAAGTTCCGTGCAGCTATTGGCAAAGAGGGGCGAAATCTCGACAATCGCGGGTTCGACAACTTCGATCCCAAGGTTTCCGAGCCAACGTTTGTAGAGGCCCGTGAGATGCTCCCGAACCGTTTTGGGCGTGTCTTTCTTTTCACGCGGGTGGTTCTTCAGCGGGCCAAAGCCGGTTTCTTCGTCAATTTCGACGACAATCGGATTCTGAGCAAGCGGAATGAGGTCGAAAATGAACTTTTCGTACTTGATGGCGTTTGGCGTTTCGGGCTTAACTTTGACTCCGTACAGCGGGTTGCCGTCTTGATCTTTGGCGTCTTTGTCGAGGACGACGTAAGGCACCTTCTTTTTGGCGAGATGGAAACGAAGGGAATCCGAGTAAGACGCGTTCTTTTGCAGGAAATCAAGGTTCATCATATGGACGGCGATGGAACCGGCCCAAATAACGAGCGAACCGTCGGGATTGCGGCGCGCGCCGGCCGAGTCCGGAAGGTCGCTGTATTCGATGACGTGAAGCTTTCCGTCGACCATGACCATATTGCCGACGCGGTCTTTTGGATCCTTTTTGCGCACGACTTGGGACGAATATTCCGACTTGCTCAAAACGTGGTACCCAATAAATTCCGCACTGCAAATATCGACGATAGGATTGTCGATTTGGAAGTAGAAGATTTCTTCGATTCCGCGCGATTTGAGTTCGTTTAAAATTCCATGTTCGCGTACCGACGCCAAAGGGGAATCCGCCTGCGGCGAGTTAATAGCGGCGAGCATGCCGCCGTGACCGTCGGGGCTGCGCGCGATTTGCGCTTTGTCGGCAAGGAGTACTTTGCCCGAATCGAAGTCGACCGACGGCATTGTTCCTTGGCAGAATATAAGGACGTCGTCTGGATGCAGACCGAAATTGTCGTTCGCTTTGAAAAACTCGATCGTTTCTTCGTGCGTCGCCGGGCTCGTCTGAATGCAGAAGGGGAGGCGGACTCCGTACTTTCGCTGCATTGCGCGAATTCGCTCAATGTGAATTTGGAAAAGGGACGCGTGGGAAAGGGGACCGATTTCGTAGAGCCCTTTCGCATGAGGAAAGTCCAAACGGGTGCCCTGTCCGCCGGCGACGACAGCAATAGCGATCTTGCCCGCGCGGAGATATTCTTCTCCGACTGCGACGGCTTTGAGAGGCGTCATCTTTTCCGTATTTTCGTCAAGGGATTTTGCCGACGACTGCGGAAAGGGGGAATTTTCGGCGCAGTCGTAATCGCGCAGATCGCTAAGTTTAAAGGCGGTAGGTTCTTCCGCACGGTCGGCAAGGGCTGCGGCTGCCGGCGGATCGTAGCGATGAATAAAGAGTTCTTTAAGATAGGCAAAATCGATTTCTTCGATCTGTTTACGCAAAGATTCGCGTTCTTCGTCTGATAATTCGTCCCAGAAGGAGAGTAGCTGTTCTTGCTCAAAGGGCGCTAATTTTTGTAGAAGCGTTTCGCGGACCGACATATTTCTTCCTTTCGTTAGAGACCGCACGACGATGTAAAAAGCGGAATGAAGCCGACGCATGTGCATGTGGAGATTCTCTCGCCTCCTCGTCGACCTGAAATATTTTAAACGAGCGCGCTTTCCTTTTCAAGCGCTTATGAGTAAATTCGTCTATTTTTGCGCTCCGCGACAAAGAAAGAAAATGGTGAAAAAAAGAAGATAGGGGTGAATAATAAAAGTAAGAGGATTCTAGGAAGTTGGAAGGTCAAGAAGGAAAAAAAGGATTAGGAATTGGTCTGTGGATATGGACAAAAAGACTGATTCAGGTAATAATATTAAATAGGCGTTTCCAGATTTTGGGCGTCGGCGCGTCTCGTCGAGGCCAATGGACGCCGATTTTGGCCTGTCTCCGGCGAGACTCGCTAAAATATTTCGAACGTAATCGAAGGCGCTGCGTCGAAAGAAGACGGATAGCGTTGTCTTTGACGCGCGTTAGTTATTTTGTATTCATTCATAATGCGTCAAGGGGACGTTTTCGGCGTTGGCGAAAGCGAATCGACGGCTTTTTCAAAACATTTTAACGAGGCGATTCAATGGGAACTGAATCCGACGTCATTGTCGAGACTAAAAACCTTACTAAAACCTATCGAGACTTCTGGGGACGCCAGAAAGTTCGCGCGCTTAAGGCGCTCGACCTCGAAATTCATCGCGGTGAAATTTTCGGTCTTCTGGGACCAAACGGTTCCGGTAAGACGACGACGATTAAGCTGCTTCTTGGCCTTCTTTTCCCGACGAGCGGCGAAGTGAATATTCTCGGTCGCCCTGCGTCTGACGTTGCGAAGAACGAACGGTTGGGATATTTGCCCGAAGAGTCTTATCTTTACCGTTTTCTGAATGCGGAAGAAACGCTCGATTTCTACGGGCGGCTGTTTAAGATCCCGTCGGCGGTTCGCCGTCAGCGCGTCGACCAGCTCATTAAGATGGTCGGGCTTGAATCAGCGAAGAAGCGTCAGCTTCGCGAATACTCCAAGGGAATGACGCGCCGTATCGGTTTAGCGCAGGCGCTTATTAACGACCCTGACCTCATTCTCCTTGACGAGCCGACGAGCGGTCTTGATCCGATCGGAACCCGCAACATGAAGAATCTCATTCTTCAGCTCAAGGAGCGCGGCAAGACGATCATCATGTCGAGCCACCTCCTTGGCGACGTTCAAGACGTGTGC
>CAMNJU010000162.1 GCA_946541595.1 uncultured Planctomycetales bacterium | reverse complement strand
AACCTACTTCAATGTAATTAGGCTTCGGTCGGTCAAACTGTTCGATCGGAATACCGCGGTACCGCAAAACGCCACGTTCTCCGTCAATATAGGTAATAGAACTACGGCAAATGGCGGTATTGCCCAACGACGGATCATAGGTAGTCAATCCGTGTTCTTTAAACAAATTCGTAACGTCAATCGAACGTTCGCCCTCTACTCCGGTATAGACATTCAAGTCAATCGTTTTACCGTCAATTTGAAGTTTTGCCGAATCAGATAAGTCGGACATAACAACCTCCTACGCCTGTTTAAACCGGCTCCTATCCTACAAACGCCTAGGAAACACATCTCAAAAAGAGACGTCGCAAGACGCACTCTCCATCACCATGCCCTAAATAACCTGTTGTATTATAAAACAAGGGGGATTTTTGAAAAGGATTATAATATAAAATTTCCATTTTTTCACTCAATATAATCTTTGCTTATAACCAAACTGTCATTAGACATTGTTTATTTTTTACATTTTACCAACAGTGTTTATACTTTGTCCCCAAACTCCTCATTTAGGCGTAAGCTAGAAACCGGACACTTTGAGGTTGTATGACTACTTTTCAATTCCTAGCTTTTAAACTGAGGAAATAGAAATCGCAAAGTCGACTGGACGTCAACACAGAAAATGATTACTCTTCTCCCGCAGTCAAATGTCGGCAGGATGATTTGATGCAGAAAAAGACAATTAAGAATGATTTTTGTTCTTAACTTACTCACGTTTGCCCCCGAATCGTCCCCAGCCGTTCCGAAATTAATAGCTAAAAACGGGTATGAAGATGAAGCAATCGATCATTTTTGGACTGAGCGCAGGCTTACTTTCTTTGGGGTTGGCAATTGGCGGTTACTTTACGGGCGCACGCGTAGCCGAAAGGGAAAACGCCCCTATAAAATCCAACTTTCCAATTCCTGTTTTTGCTTCCGCATCTAGCGAAAGCGACGGCGTCGTCATTGCTACGGGTACTTTCGGTTCCAATATTGAGGCTATGTATTACCTTGATTCCCAAAGCGCTCGCCTCTCTGCTGCGGTAATTTCCCGATCTGCCCCGCTCTTCCAAAAAGCGTTCACCCGCAATATAAAGGCGGATCTTGCCGAAGCGGCTAAACAATTCAATATCTCCGTTCCAACTTCGCCTAAGTTCCTGATGGTAACCGGCGAGGGAGACGTCCGAAACGTCGGTTCTACGAGCAATCTTTCCAAGTCGTTTGTGTACGTCGCTGAAATCAATACGGGAGTGGTTCTCGTGTACGCGCTGCCAGGCGCTAACGAACGTGATCTTCTCGTCAAAGACGGAGAAATCGTCTTCTGGACTTGCGCGCGCTTGAACGACGGTCTGCAAGGAGCCGCCTTAGTTGCTCCGCACCCGACTGGCGACGCCGTTGGCGAAAAGCCCACCGATCCGCAACTCATCGATTCGAGCTTTTTCCGCAATCGTTGATAAACATATTTACCCGTCGCTAGTCCCCGTCTAGCGCAATAAGTGGCGACAAAAGACGGTTGGCGTGCGTTTGCCAACCGTCCCTGTAATTTTACGTCTAGCGCGACTGACGCCCAGACGTAAGACGTGCCGTTATCATTATGGAATCTCAGAGGCGTGATATGACGTTATTCTGCTTCTCCCACCTTGTTAGGCAATCCTTAGCTTTGTGCTTTTCAACTGCGGCGCTCCTTCTAAGCTGTCGATTGGTCTACAGTCAATCAAACGCGTCCATCCCCCCCGAAAACGCAAACGGGAGAGTATTCAGCGCTCAAGATTCTCCAAGATTCGAAGAAAGAAAGGATTACGGAGTTGAAAGGCAATACGAGCCAAAGCGAGACGGCCAAACTACGGCAGAGATCTGGTCGGCCCTCTTTTTTGGCTCAAAGCAACGCTCCGTTTCCAAGCCGCGATTCGCCTTTTCTTTTAACCGCCCAAGTTTATTCAACGCTCAGCCGTCATACAGTATTCAACCGAATACGCTTGGAAACGCCCCCCAAAATACTTTGACTCAACCTTATGCGTCGTCCCCTCAGCAACTTCAGCAGCCCGAAGTTCAAAGTGAGATAGCCGACGATGGTAGAGACGCTGCGCCAGAATCGATAGATCCATCGGAAATTACGCGTCTCCGTATTGCGGAACTGGAAGCCTACTTGGAGTCTCGACAGCAACACTACAGCGCAAACGCCGAATTCGAGCCTCTCTCGCCACTGGCTCAAAATCAACGCGAACTGATTGAAAAAAAAGGAAGTAATTCTATTCAAGATCAAAAGATTGCACGGCTGAACCGTTCGAAAATTCGTCAAACAAGCGGCAGCGTTTCAGCTTCTCAATCAGGGAATGCAGCGAATATAAGACTGCCCATTCGTCCGGAAGGGTTGCGGATTTCCGATCATTCGTTTATTTCAACAGACGTCGTACGTCTTCCTTCGCCGGGAGATTTGGCAAAGCCTCTTTCTCAGTCTGAACGCAAGAATCTTCAACAGCAAAAAGAGAAGTCGACCGTTTCTCAGATCCAGAAGCCTGCTCCGCAAGGCAACAAAGAGAACACGCCAACTTTTGATAAGCCCAAGTTCCTTTCTCCTGCGAACGACGCTCAGGTGACAAAAGCGCGACCGTTAACGAATAGACAAAACGCTTCCAACTCACCTCAGACAACACTTCGTCCCAGCGCTAAATTTATTAATCCTAAAGATATTTGAGCGCGTTTAATTAAGGATTCTACAAAACTGAAAGCCGTTTGTTCTCACTATCAGAAACAAACGGCTTTCTTTTTGTCAAATTACAAACTATACGCGAGTTTTAAATCGGGAAAAAATGTCATACTGTAATAGTCGTAGACTACGATCCTATACAAAAGCTCTTTAAACACCATCGCCTTTCATCTCTGCTCTGTTCATTGCCAGAAGCGTCAAACGTAAATACCTCCCCTTTGCCAAATTTACATTCATCTCTTACTGCAATTCAGGTAAAACTTCACGATAGAGCCAATCTAGGAGGCCTTAGTATTCTCCTTCGGCGTTGACGATTTCTTCAGTAATTCTCCCAATATTATCGCAGCGATAGGAACAAAGATAAACGTAGGTCCCCATATTCCTATAAATGCTATACCGGTCTTTTCCCCTATATAAGCGCTAACGTATTGAGAACCTGCATATGCCACTGTTAAAAATATCCCTCTAATTATAGAGTTGAAAATTTTTCGGTCGTTCTTCAAAAAGATTAAAGGAACCGCTAGAAAAAGCGGGATTAAGTCGGTCAATGGACGCCAATAACGCGAATGAACTCGGATTGAAAGAGCAAGCGCCTCGTTCTTGAACGTAGGATCTTTCAGAGCCTTGTATAAATCGCCAACGGACGCATATTGAAGCCAATTCTCACCGGCAATTAAGTAAGTCGGGGTCAAGGAAGTCGCTACAAACACTTCATTTTCCTTAAGCCAAGAAGTATCGGCGGGAGAAAAGACAACCGTTTCGTTCGTTTCCGCGTCATGAAGAGATTTATTCGTCAGTAACTCTGAAGGGGAAGTTACGTCGCTCAAAAGCCATCCGGAGCGGCGCTCCCCTTGGGCTTCCAAGTAAACGGCGTCCGAAGCCATAAGTCTATTTCCGTACCTATTAAGATTTCTACGGAGTAAAATGGATGGCTTAACAAGCCGGTTCTCCGATTTGATTATTTTGTCTCCGTCGATTGAAATCTGGGAGAAATAATCATACGCTCGGACAACAGAAAATTCGTCCGAGCGTTTCATAAAATCAGCTGGTTTCGCAGATATCCAGACCAAGTGATTTGGAAGATATATCTCGCGAATCGCTGTAAAAAGACACGAAACGCCAATAGCGCCCACTAGAATCGGGATTAACATACGCCCAGGCGACATTCCCATCGCTAAGAGCGCTATGATCTCATTACTTAAAGACATCATGGTCGTCGCCGTCAGCGCCGCTAAAACAACCAACAAAGGAAACGCCATGTCAACAACAACAAACGAGTCGAGGAAATAGTAGGAAATGATCGAAGTAACTAAATGTGAAAGGGAATTTGAAACGGCGGCAAAATCACTAATATTCGAGGATAAATCAATGACAATATAGAAACCGACAAGCGAAAAATAACACCAGAAGAAAATCTTCAAGAATTTTCCAAAGATATATCTATCAATGATTTTCATGACTTTAAACTCCAGAATACAGCAAGGACAAGTTCATCCTTTGTCGCACTATCCCTCATTGTGAATATTAACAAAATTCGATAATGAAGCCAAGTAGATTTTTACAAACTGTCAAAAAGCGTCTAAGTTTAGTCAAACAGGATATGTAAAATTCTCTGACGCACCAGAGAAAAACAAAAGGAATATGCACGTCTATTTTTTGGAACTTCGAGAAGGGGATTTTATATTGAAAAGACCAAAGATGTCTTCTTGACTCAACCCCATCGAATAATTCAATCCCTTTGCGTCAGAAAGAATCGCTTCGGACAGCATACGCTTTTCAGTCAAAATTCGATCTATTTTTTCTTCAATCGTGTTCGTCGTTACAAATCTCGTTACCGTAACCGGTCGAGAAGCGCCAATCCTGTGGGCTCTATTAATCGCCTGATCCTCAACTGCAGGATTCCACCAACGGTCAAAAAGAAAGACGTATTCCGCAAACTGCAAGTTCAGTCCGACGCTGCCGGCGCCATAGCTCATGAGCATTATATGCTTGTCGGAATCGTTTCGAAAACGCTCGATTACAGCGTCGCGTTCATGCGCAGGAGTCTTCCCGTGATACTCCAGAGGACCGAATTGTTCAAGTCGCGAATGAAGCCACTGAATAGTTTGAACCCATTGGCTGAAAACGATCGCTTTTCTACCGCTCTGCGCCACTTCTTCCATGTCGGCAATTAAGCGTTCCAATTTTGCGCTTTCGCCCGTAACCGGATCAAAATTACAAATCTGCTTTAAACGCAGAATTAACTCAAAAGCATGCTGCAACGTGACTGAATCGCCCATCTCGTTGAGTCGGATTTCTCCCTCTTCCTGGGCCATCCGGTACGTCTTCAACTGTTCGTCTGTCAATTCCACATGCGCGTCGCGAATTAATTTTGGCGGAAGGTCTTTAAGAACCTTGTCCTTTGTACGACGTAGTATATGTTCTCCGACAAGCTTGCTTAACTGATTAGGCTTAAGCCCTGACTCTAAATAGCCTGGAGCTAAAAATTCAAAGATTCCAACAAGATCTTCGGCGGAATTTTCTACTGGCGTCCCCGTAAGAGCCCAGTTTCTGCGGCGAGGTATAGCGCGAGCCGCTTCAGAAGTCGCGTTTGACTTATTTTTAATGCGCTGCGATTCGTCCAATACAACCAGATCAAACACAACGGGAGTTTCGCCCTGTGGATCATAAAATTCACGGTCGCGATTCAGCAACTCATAGTTTGCAATACGCAACGGGGTATTCTTACGCTGCCAAAGCCATTTCCGCCGATCGCCCTTCCCCTCAATCACCTGAACGGGTATCTCCGGAGCCCACAACTCAAATTCTCGCTTCCAGTTCGTAACCAACGGTTTCGGACAGACCAACAGTACGCGCCGGCATTCTCCGCTGCGAAATAAAAGACGGATAGTCGTAATAGCCTGCATCGTCTTGCCGAGCCCCATTTCATCTGCCAAAATGGCATAATGAGCGCCATAGAGAAAGGCCACGCCTTGTTTCTGGTATCCAAAAGGCTCAAAGGGCGTCTCCAAAAGACGGCGGCCTAACCACGTTTCAATTGGCGGTTCAAGAATATACCCCAGACGATCTTCTACTTTAACAACGTCGCTCGGAACTTTTATTCGCGTAGGATTCTCAGGCGAATCAAAGAAATCAAGTTGCAAGTCGTCGAACTCTTCCGATTTTGGGGAGCCGTCAGACGTCGCTTCTCCCTTTCTGGCTTTGCTCGCGCGTTTTTTTAACTCTTCCTCTTCCCAAGATTCGTCAGGTTGAACAAAAGAAAAACTAGTAATGTTTGCGCTTAATTTACACTGACGCCCCAGAGGAATAGAAAAAGCAGTTACGTCGCGCGCTTTGGCAGTGAGGCGCATCGAATGAGTTTCGATATGCAAACGCCGCCCCTCTTCGTCTAAAAGAGTTCGGGGACAAAACACGCTCAACGTCTTTGGAATTGTCGTTCGACGGTTCCAAGATTGGATTTCGATCGAAAAAGTGGCAGAACTATCTTCTTTTCGTTGCTTGTTTTTGCCGTCAACTTGCGGAAAAACGTCGTTGACGTCTTCAGAATTATCTCTCAAATCAACCTCGTCAAAACGATTTCATTTCATTGAACAATAAAATGCAATGAAAAGAATCTAACAGGATTTCTGCGCTTCTTCAACAGCAAGGCGGATGCGTTCAAAAGGTTCAATACTATCAATAAATTTGAGGAAAGGATCGATCTTCTTCACAATTTCGCTAAAAACGGTCTTCTCACCGGACGCAACGGAAAACTCTACCGGAAAGGCCATGCGATTCTTTCCACGTACCGTTTCGCGCCAAAGAGAATAATCCACTCCCGGAACTAAAGGAGCAGAGTCTAAAGAGTCATAGAAGAAGGATCCTATTCGCGATACTTCGTGATTGGCCGAATCATTGACGCCGTCACGAGCGCCTGCATAAGCGGCAGTCAACGATACGTTGTCAAGACTCTCATTCTTAACGCCGTCTTTACTAACGTCCCAGAGCGCGTACTGTTCCTTATCGACGTCTTCATTTTGAACACGGGTAAACACCAATCCAATAGGCGCGGGCAACAGAGCTGGCGCCGTCAGCAGATTAGGATTATTCGTCAGGATAGCGACAAGCTCCGTTTTTGTCCGGCCAACGAGAGCAGGAGCAATTTGCTCGCCGCATACGAATCCTTCCAACGTGTTGCCGTAGAGAATCTCTTGGGCACGGTTTGGACGCACCGGCGCGGTACAGTGGAACTCCATAGGCCGACCAACCCTGTTAAGAACCAAAAAACCGCCGATTAATCCGTCGGAAGGATTTCCTAACACCGTTAAAAAACCTAAATGAGCGGGATTTTTCTTCTCTTCTGCTCGCACAATATCCGTGTCTTTCTTCGATTTCTACCGGTCCGTCAACTCACATAAAGCAGACTCCGTTCCCTGAACTTACGGAACGAAACTTCGCTATTCTAAAAAGTAAACTGTAAAAGTTCAAGTCGAAAAATCGTCATTTTGACGCGCAGAAACAGAGAGCTTTTCCTGGCCGTTACACTCTTTTGCCAGCCTTTGCAGCTATATATCGAGGATTCTCAGATTGACCGGTTAATTCGTACAAAAAACGACTGGGAATCGTTGGCTTTAGTTTTCCGCGTCTCATCCGAGCAAGAGCCAAAGATAGTGTCAAACGCTTTTGAGCGCGAGTCACGCCGACGTAGCACAATCGTCGTTCTTCTTCTACGCCGTCTTCGGAAACGTCTTCCAGCGACCGGTGGTGTGGCAGAATCCCCTCCTCCAATCCAACCATGTACACTTCTTTAAATTCAAGCCCTTTAGCAGCGTGATATGTAGAAAGGAGAACAGCGTCTGCCTGAGACTTTTTATCTTGCTGAGAGGAAAAATCAGGGCCTCCAAGCGATGCGTCGTCAAGAAAAGAAGAAAGCGTCCCGTTAGGATTCTCCTTCAAATAGGACGCCACAGCGTCAATAACCTCGCCAACAGAATCCTTGCGGGATTTCCGCTCTTCCTCTTCCGGATACAAGCGGTCAATTTCAGCGTCGTAATTAATTTGCGTTAAAAAATCCTCGACGGTTTTCGGCGAAAAATCGACTCGAAACTTTTTAGCCTGATTTTTAATGATATTTCCAAAGTTTGTTAATGCGCTTTGAGTCCGTGCATCCAAATTCTGAAAGACTTCTGTTTCAGAATTTATCGCATCCCACACGTGTTTTTTATTCGCGATTGAGTATTCGCGAATCTTTGCTAGGGTCGTCGAACCGATATTTCTCGGGGGTGAATTAATAATTCGCAGCAGAGAAACGTCGTCTCGCGGATGAACAAGTGTTTTCAAATACGAAAGAACGTCTTTGATCTCCTTGCGGTCAAAAAAAGATTGTCCCCCAACAACGTTATACGGGATTCTCGCAGAACGCAACTCCATTTCGATGGCG
>CAMNJU010000161.1 GCA_946541595.1 uncultured Planctomycetales bacterium | reverse complement strand
AATCGGATCGGAAAATTCGTTCGGCAGGGTCGCGGGCGTGAGCGGCGGAACGTCGGCGAGCGGGTTCGGCTCGGCCGGAGGTTCCGGAACGATGGGATCGGGAGACTCCGGCTCGCGCGGCGTCGGCGGTTCTTCGCGGCTGATCACGTCCGGATCGACGAGCTCGCGGTCGAGCGATTCTTTCGAGGGAACCGGCGGCTCGTCTTGGTCCAAAGGAAAGCGCGGAACGTCTGACTCGGAGTCGCGCTCGTAGTCGCGGATCGGACGCCGCTCGACTTTTTTGGGAATCGTATCCTGACGGACGCCGCCGCGCGGCATGTCGAAGCGAGACGGCTCTTCCGGCCGGTCGAGATCTTCGGCGTCGAACGCGCCGGAACCGGTCTTTTCAATATAGACGGAATTCGTAACGCCGGAGCCGCGCCGCGCGTCGGACGGGGCGCTTTCCTGTACGTAAGGTTCGTCGGCGCGCGCTATGTCGACTCGCGACTGCGCGCTCCGATACTTGCCGGGCGCGATTCCGTATTCTGCCAGAAGAGTGCGGGCGGGCGCAAGCGCCTCGGGAAAAGTCTCCCACGTTTCATCAGGCACAAACGTCAGCCCCCCGACCGTCGCTAAACCGACCGTCGCGAGCGCGAAAACGCTTTTGATAAAATTCCCCAGCATCCCGTCCTCCATGACGACACGACATTTTTATTGAGTTCGTTCGATAGGCGCGAAACGCGCGCGGCGCCGCGAAAACGGCTCGCGCCAAAATAAAACTTCAGGCGTATCATAACGAATATCACAGAGAGAAAACAGGGCAATTTTGAAAAAATCGGGCCGGTTCTTTTTACCGGCGCGCACGCGATTCACCGCTCTTGACCCGCTCGCGCAACGTGTTACAATCGACCGCCCGTACATGTCCGCGCCGACGGAGGCGCAACGAAAGAGTCGATTTATGAATTCCGAACAAGACAAAGAACGCTATCTGATCGAAGGGAATCTGCCCGTCGGTCTGCTGAAATTCGCCGCCCCTTTTATGCTCGCGTATCTCCTGCAAGCGCTCTACGGCGCGGTCGATCTTCTGATTATCGGCCAGTTCTGCGACGCGGGCGCGGTCTCCGCCGTCGGGATCGGCGCGCAGCTGCTCCACCTCCTGCTCGGAGTTCTCTTTGGACTGTCGGTCGGCGGAACCGTGCTCATTGGATATAATCTCGGCGCCAAAGATCCCGAAGGAACCGCCAACGCGATCGGCTCGACCGCGACTCTCTTTGCGATCATCGCGCTTGCCGTCGCGCCCATAGCCGCGCTCTCGACCGAACGGTGCGTTCGCGCGATGCAGACGCCTCCGGAGGCGTTCGAGTACGCGTGTCAGTACGTCTTTATCTGCGCGTGCGGAATTCCGTTCATTATCGGATACAACGTCGTGGGCGCGATCTATCGCGGACTGGGCGACTCGTTTACCCCGACGATCTTCGTCGCCGTCGCGTGCGCGTTCAACGTCGTGGGCGACCTTATCCTCATCGGCGACTTCAACGTTCCTTTTTTCGGAACGTCGGTTCACGTCGG
Source organism: uncultured Planctomycetales bacterium (assembly GCA_946541595.1). Lineage (GTDB taxonomy): Bacteria > Planctomycetota > Planctomycetia > Pirellulales > Thermoguttaceae > RUG369. The sequence continues at coordinate 6,624 of CAMNJU010000161.1, read as the reverse complement.
AGGATTCAAGCTTGGACCGGCGGGCGCGGCGTACGCGACCGTCGCCGCGCAGGGACTGAGCTTTCTGCTCGCGCTGGCGTATATGCGCCGCAAGAGGTTCTCCTTTGAATTTCACCGCACGAATTTCATACTGCGGCGCAAGTCGGTCGTCGAGATTCTGAAAGTGGGAGTTCCCCTTTCGTTCCAAGACGTTCTCACGGGCCTGTCGTTCCTCGTCATTTTGGCGATCGTCAATCTCATGGGCGTGCAGGAATCGGCGGGACTTGCGGTCGCCGAACGCGTAATTGGGTTCCTGCTGCTCCCTCCGATCGCGTTTTCTGCGGCGGTCTCGACGGCGGCGGCTCAAAATCTCGGCGCAGGGAAAAACGGGCGCGCGTTTCGCGCCTTTCTGTACGGGACGTGCTATTCGCTCGCCGCGGGCCTTATTTTCTGGGGTCTGTGTCAAGTCTGCCCGACGGCGGTTTCGGGGCTCTTTGCGCACGAAACGTCGGTCGCGGAACAGAGTGCGCGCTATCTGCGCTCCTTCTCGCTCGACTGCATTATGGTCGCGTTTATCTTTAATATCAACGGGTACTTCTGCGGCGCGAGCCGGTCGATGATCGTTTCGGCGCACAGTATTTTCGCGGCCGTGTGCGTCCGGATTCCGATCTCGTACGCGTTCAGCCGAATCGACGGCGCGACGCTCTGGCACGTCGGATTCGCCGCGCCGCTGGCGACGCTCTCTTCGATTCTTATCTGCGTCTGCTACTTCCTCTGGCTGCGCCGAACCGGCAGACTGTCGCTCGAAGACGGCGAGGCGCCCCCGGACCCGGCCGAGCCCGAACAGGCCGCCGCGTAACGCGATAATAAAAAAAGACGCCGAAGCGCGTTAATACGCTTCGGCGTCTCGCTGTTTCATGCCCTAAGCGCGAATCGCTCCGCGCTTAAACGGCGGTCAAAATCAGGCGTCCCACTTCCATTCGCCCGGAACCGGAACGGAGGTTTCGTAAATGAATTCGCCTTCGGCAGGCTGCGCGGGCATTTTGGTATCCGGAACCACGGGCGGAACGGCGTCCCAGAATTTCGTGGGATCGTTCGCTTCGAGCTCGGCGACGAGATCGTACGGGAATTCGTCGCGGCCCTTTTCAACCGCTTCGTCCCAACCGATTTCTTTACCGGAGTACGCGGCGTAACGGCCGAGAACCGCGGTCATGGACGAATTCGCGGCGAACCAGGCGTCGTTGTGCTTTTCGTCTTCGCGGATGTACTTCGCGTGCTGAACGTGCTCGTTCTTGTACGGATCCGGGTTGTCGCCCTTGAAGCGCCAAACTTCTTTGCCGTCTTTGTCGTTGACGCCGCCGGCCCACGCGGTTCCTTCGGTTCCGTAGAACGTTTCGGAAACGTTGTTCCAGCAGTTGGCGATCTGGCGGCACTGGCTGAACATCTGGCTGCCGTCGTCAAACGTGAATTCGCAGAAGAAGTGGTCGAAACGGTGACCGGAGTTCTTGAAGCGCGGGAACTTGCGGACTTCGCGGCCGCCCATCGCGTTGCAGCGGATCGGATGCGCGTTCTTGCAGAAGGGGTCGCCAAGGCTGTGGACCCAGTTGCCCACGTCGATGTTGTGGCAGTGCTGTTCGATAATGTTGTCGCCGCAAAGCCAGTTGAAGTGGTACCAGTTGCGCATCTGATACTTCATTTCGGTATCGCCGTTCTGACGCGGACGTTCCCAGATGCCGTCGCCGTTCCAGTAGACGCGGCTGTACATGAGGCGGCCGATTTTGCCTTCTTTGACCTGTTCGACCATGCCGATGTACGGGTTCTGATAGTGACGCTGATAACCGCAGACGACCTTCAGGTTCTTTTCGTCGGCGATCTTAGCGGCGGCAATCGCCATCTTGAAGCCGCGAGCGTCGACCGCGCACGGTTTTTCCATGAAGACGTGCTTGCCCTTGTCGACCGCGTACGCGAAGTGGATCGGACGGAAGCCCGGCGCCGTCGCGATAATGACGGAGTCGCACTTGTCGATCGCCTTCTTATACGCGTCGAGACCGAAGAAAACGCCGTCTTTGAGGTCGTAACGGTCGTCGTCCATTTCGGCGTAAGCGTTCGCCGCGGCTTTCGCGTTCTCTTCGAACGCGTCGGCAATCGCGACGACCTTGATATTGTCGCCGACTTCAAGGCGCTGCTGCAGAGCGCCGCGGCCGCGGCCGCCGCACCCGACGAGGGCTACTTTAATGAGGTCGGAACCGGCGGCGTGCGCGCTGCGCGTAACGCCAAGGCCGCTAATGGCGGCAGTCCCGGCGAGAACGCCGGACGTCTTCAGAAAATCGCGTCGTTTCATACTGAACTTACTCCTAAATCACGATGTACAAAGCGCTTTCAAACGAAAGCCATATTTTCGAAAATATCTCTGAAAGGCTCAAAAAAAGCCTGTCGCGAGCATATACGCGCCGAACGCGGCGCCACAATTTTCGCAAATTGCGCAGCTCTGTGTACGGCGAAATCTATCATATCAAGTTAATACGCCGCGCGCAATAATTCTCGGCAAAAATTTTACTATTTTTCGAAATTTTCGCGTTTTTACGCGCGGACGTTCCCCGCCGCAAGGTCCGGCGCGTCCGGATTCCCGCAGCGCGCCGAACTCGCAACGCGAACTATTTGGCCATTTTGCCGATCTTCGTCAGGTAGCCGACCAAGTCGTCGATATCGAAGTCGACCAGAACGCCGGGCGCAATGTTCGACATGATAATCGGGCCGTACTCTCTGCCGAGCTGCTCTTCGTACGTGGGGAGCTCGCCGACGAGCTCGACCGACTCAAAGAGCTCCGGCTCGGCGATCGCGGCGACGAGCGCGACCGTGCCCGCGAACCCTTCCGCCTGAACCTTAATCTTCGCGCCCCGTTCGCGATAGAATTTCGCGACCGCGAGAAGGTCGTCGACGCGGAGCCCAAGGTAGGTCTCGCCGAGGACGTACGCCAGGCAGAAGTCGGAGCCGTCTGGGCCGAAATGCTTATGGTTGTAGTAGTCGCGGCCGTTCCCCTGCGATTCGCCGTATCCGCGGAGCTCGACGGCGGCGATCTTGCCGCAGTTTTCCGCGGCGAACGCGGCGTTCGTCGGCTCGGACGTACGCCCGACGTCGCTGATACGAAGCGTCAGCTGTTCGCCGTCGAGTTTGTCGCCCGTCTCAAAGTTAACGCGGGTCGGGAGATAGATATCCTCATCGGTCTCAAAGACGACGTCGCGCTTTCCTTCAGTATTGACGGATTCGGCGACGATTTTCGCTTTAGGCGCCGCGTCGCGCACAACCGCGCGCGCGCGAACGAGCTTGGCCGCGTCTTCGGCGGAGATATTTTCCCACTTCTTAACGCGTTCGGGCTTGAGCTGCTTGGCGTATTCAATATTGACGTCGCGGGACGTGCGCGCGTTCGGGAGCGCCATAACGCTCTGGCCCGACTTAATCGAGCGGAATTCCTCTTCGGTGAGGAGCGGCTGGTCGTGTTCGACGATCTCGTCGTTGACGCCCAGGAACCAGAGCCGCGCCAGACGGACGGTCGCCACGCGCGCTTCTTCCGAATAGCCGTGTTCGGCGTCTTTTTCAACGATCGAAATCCGGTTCGGATAGTTCAGACGCGAGAAGATACGCGCCGCGTAACGGTAGGAAACCCAGCCGTCGTCGCAGTTAAAGAAGTCTTTTGTGGCGCAGCACATGAGCGTCGGAATAGGCGCGCGCATAATGAGGTAGTCGGCGTGATCCATACCGAACGCAAGCTGACGCCAGATGTTCTGTTCGCCGTCCTGAGGGCCGAGATTGTGCGTCAGGTCGTTAAAGAAACCGCAGATATAGCACGAGGGCGCGGCGAGCGCGACGCGGTCGTCGAGCGCCATGAGCTGCGACGTTTGCGTGCCGCCGCCGCTTGTGCCGCAGACGCCGATCTTATCGCCGACGATATCGGGCCGGCTCTGCAGATAGTCGATCGCGCGCATATTGTCCCAAATCTCAAAGGTCGCGGCGCAGCGGCCCACGAGCATCGCGCCCGCATGCACGAGATTGTGCGCGGCGACCGACGCGGTAACGTACGTCTTTTTGTCTTCTTTGACGTACTGGTACCGTTCGCCCTGGTCGATCGGATCGACGACGAACGCCGCCAAGCCGTTCACCGCGGCAAGAATGCCCATGCTCTGATAGAGTTCGTACCCCTTCCCGTTAATGGAGTGACCGCAGACGACGAGCATCGCCGGATACGGGCCCTTATACCGGTCTTCTTTCGGGAGATACATCGTTCCGGTAACGTAGACGCCGGGCATGCTCTCAAAGATAATATTCTCGTAGCGGAATTTCTCTTTCGTCCCCTGGCCGGTTACCTGAGGATTGAGCGGCGTGCGTTCCCACATGGGGCCGAGCGACTTCATGAATTCTTCGCGTCGGGTCTTCTGATACGCCTCGACGTCTTCTTTCGTCTTCACGGCGTTATAAGCGGCGATCCATTTCTGTTCCGCCTCTTTCACTTCCGCGAGAAACTTCGTCCGGACCATCGCTTCGGGGTTCTCGCACAGACCGGTCGCAACGAGAACGGAATCGGCTTTTTTCGCGGGTTCGTCCGCGCCGACGGAGGCGCCGGACGCGCAAAATACGGCCGCGGCGCAAAGAGCGAGCGCGGCCGCGCCGAGCGCTCTGCTTCGAGTTCGTATAGACATGGTTGTCTCCTAGGGGGGATGGAAAAAGTAGACGCGCCGACGCCCGGCGCACAGGGCCCATTATATCAAACGGGGCCGCGCGTTTCAACAAACGCGAAAAAAACGGCCGAAACGCCGGAAATTTTCTCTTTTCGCGCGAAGAGGACCCGCCGGCCCCGCGCGCGCTCCTTGACAAAATAGGCGCGTCCGGCTAAAAATTATGGAACGTCCGGAGCGCGAACGCGCGCTCATGTTTCACGCCTTTAACGCGGAGCGCGCTCCGCTGTCCCATATGACGCCGATTTTCTACGCCTACCTTTTCCCCGCAGCCGTCCTGATAGCCGCCGTGACCGCTATGAGCGTCAAACGCGCCGAGTCGAAGAAGCCGCTGACCGAAGCGCCCGACGCGCTCCGCAAGCGCAACGCGCGGCAAGTTCCGCTCGCGGGCGGGGCCGTCGTCGCGACGCTCCTCATAACGGTCGGCGTTCTGGCGACCTTTACGGCGTTCCTGCTCGGCCCATTCTTTAAGGAACGCGCCTTTCCGTTCATTCTGCTCTTCATTACGTATGTTTTCGCGCTGCTGGGATACTGGGACGACCTGCGTCCCCTTTCGGCGCGAGTTAAAATAGCGGTCCAAACGGTCGCCGCGTGCCTGGCCGCGTACGTCTGGTTCCATCCGTTCGACGCGCCCATCGAGCTGCTCTACGCGTCGCCCAAATACGGGGCCGTAACCGCGTCGCTGGGCGCGGCGCTCGGCGCGTGCTTTATCGTCTTCTGGCTCCTGTCGTGCGCGAACTCGTTCAATCTGCTCGACGGAGCCGACGGATTCGCGGGCACGTTCGCGATTCTCGTCTTCGCGACGCTGGCGGGCGTTCTCAAAATGTGGAACGAACCCTCCCTCTTTCTCGAAACGTCCGCCTGGCTGTCCGTCGCCGTACTGGCTGGTTTTCTCGTCAGAAATAAGCCGCCCGCAAAGGTTTATCTTGGCGACGCCGGCAGCTTGGCGATCGGCGTCTATCTCGGCGCGTTCGCGCTGTGCCTCTTTTCCTCGCGGCAGTATGTCCGGCCCGTTCCCGTACTGTGCCTCATGACGCTCCCCGCGCTCGACTCCGCGTTCGCGGTCGTACGCCGGCTCGCGCTCGGCAGGAGCGTTCTGTCCCCCGACTTAGAGCATTTACAGCATCTTCTCGAACGGAAATTCGGGCATGGCTGGCCGCCGATCGCCATTCTCGCCGCGCTCCAGATTCCGCTCTGCGCCGCGACGCTCGCCGGATACTGGTTCGACTGCGACGACGTCCCGCTCGCCGCCGCCGTAATCTACTGGTTCGCGCTCCCGCTCTCCGGACTGTTCGGCCGCAACGAACTCCGGCTCGCCGCGACTCGGCTGCGCGCGGCGCTGAACGCGCGGTTCCGCGGAGGATCCGGCGTCTTTCTCGACGCGTTCCAAAATCCGGAAAACGAAACGCTCTGGCGGAATCTGCTCGAACGCGCGCAAGAGCGCGGCTGCGTCGCCGTGCGCGTCTCCGCGAATTATCCGGCCGCCGACGTCGACTGGTTCGGTTCGTGGCGCGCTCCTAGAGAGCCCGGCGCCGATCCGGTCGCGTTTACCGAACCGCTGCAAATGAACGGCGTCGCGTTCGGCACGATCTATCTGGCGTTCAATCCGAACGCAACGGCGCCCAACGAAGCGTTTGAGGCGGTCGACGCGCTCCGCGCTTTCGCGCAGACCTGCGTTCCGCAAGACGCCGCCCCGGACGGCGGCGAAGAGGACGAACGCGAATCGCAAAATGAGTAATCGCATAAAGATAGTCTGCGTCGTGAGCGCGCGTCCGAACTTCATGAAGGCCGCGCCGATTGTAGAGGCGTTCCGCGCCTATCCGGAAGTCGAGCTTCTCCTTGCGCATACGGGCCAGCATTACGACGACGGCATGAGCGGAATCTTCTTTCGTGAACTCGGTCTGCCCCGTCCCGA
>CAMNJU010000160.1 GCA_946541595.1 uncultured Planctomycetales bacterium | reverse complement strand
TACCGGAACGTTTGAAATCATAACCGATTCAAAGGACCGGTCATTCCAATCCGGCCAAAAACTCGTCGACACGCGGCGTTGCGCCAAAGAGCGGACACACTTCCTTCTCGACGTATTCCTGAATCTCCTGTGACGCGGCGCCGCACGCGTCAGGAATCAGGCGGGTACGATACCCGCGATCGTAAGCGCCCCATGCGGTTGCCTGCGCGCATACGTTCGTAAGAAAACCGGCGACGCCAACGTTCTCCACGCCAAGACTGGCGAGAATGTGAGCAAGGTCGGTATGTTCAAACGCGTTAATTCCGCGCTTTCCTTTGAGAATAATCTCGTTCTCTTGCGGTTGGAGTTCGTCGATAATCGCGCCGCCCCAACTATTCGCCTCAAAGACGCGGCCGTCTGCGACGTTTTTAAACAACCCTTCCTTCCCTTCCGCCCAATCCAAATTAAGAACAAAGGGACAGTGGATAATGTGAACTCCTTTCGAACGCGCGCCGGCGAGTAAACGAACGGCGTTTTCAATCGTATGATTGCGCGCGATCTCGTCGCGAACGGAATCGTAAGATTTTCCGCCCGGTTTACAGAAGTCGTTTTGAAATTCAATAAAAATCAGAGCAGTTTTATCCGCTTTCATTTCATTCCCTTTCCGATTAAAAGTATCTAACGCGCCCAATCGGCGCCCCTTATATTATAGCGTTATTCTTCGTCAAGTTCTTCGCTTGCCCAAAGGCCTGCGTAAAAAGCAGATTTTTTCAGCGCTTCTTCATGTGTTCCGACAAACTGAACGGTTCCCTCGTTCATAACGACGACGCGATCGGCAAGCTGAATGGCGCCAAGTCGGTGCGTAACCATAATCGTCGTGCGGCCGCCGACAAATTTCTTCAGCGCCTGATGAATATAGCGTTCGCTTTGAAGATCAATTTGGCTCGTCGCTTCGTCTAAAATGAAGATACGCGGATCCTTCAGTAACGCTCGGGCGAGCGAGATGCGCTGGCGTTGTCCCCCGGAAAGCGCGCCGCCGCCCGGTCCAACAACCGTTTCATATCCGTCGGCAAGCTCCTCGCGAATAAATTCGTCGGCGTAAGCCTCCCGCGCCGCAGCGTAGATTTCTTCCCGAGTAGCCGTAGGACGGCCGTAACGAATGTTCTCAAACACGGTGTCGTTAAATAAAATAGAATCTTGCGATACGAGCCCGATTTGATCGCGAACGTCGGAAATTCGCAGTTCTGTAAGCGGAACGCCGTCGATCAAAACCCGACCGGAAACCGGATCAAGAAAACGCGGTATCATACTTGTCAGCGTACTCTTACCGCACCCGCTGCGACCGACAATTGCGACAGTTTCGCCGAATTTAATCTCAAGAGAAACGCCTTGAAGAACAAGCCGCGATTCTGCTTCGAGCTCCCGTTGCGGCGAAGGCGCGGCGGCGGTCTGAACAGTATCGACTTCCGGTTTCTTTTTACCGAACGCACTGGATACTTTTGAAAGAGCTTTTTGGCCCGTCTCCTTCATGAGGTCTTCAAAACGAACGCGCTTACGTTCTGCAACTATCGGGGAGTTAACTTCCAAAGGATACTCGTAGGAAACGTTGTCAAAAACGATCGAATTCTGGAAACGTTCCAGACGCTTTGGCGCGTCAATATTTTTAATCGTCGGTTCGCGGTCGATAATCTCGTAAATACGGTCCGCAGCCGCGCATGCGCTCTGAATATTCGTAAAGATGTCAGTCAACCGCCGCGCGGGATCAGACGCGCCGATAAGAAAACCGTAGAAGAGAATCAGCGACCCTAAATCAAGCGGACGAGACGACGTCGGTATGCCAAACAAGCTTGTCTTCTGATAGATGACAAGATAAGCGCCAGCCATAATTGCGCAAACGAGCATGCCAATGCCAAGGCACTCAGTCAAAGGGCTGGTCATCGCGTCGTACTTCGCCGTCTTCATACCGCGTTTGAAATACGTCTTATTAGCCAATCGAAACTTTGCGAGCTCATATCTTTCCCGATTGAAAGACTTCACAACGCGGATGGCGCGAAACGTCTCGTCGATGCGACCGTAAAGCTGCGCCATCTGAACCATGGCGCGCCTAACGACTCGCTTTAGCGATTTGGCAAGCCAGCGAATTAAAATAGCTGCCACGGGCACGAAGAGAAACGTAAATAACAGCAGCTGCCAACTGACAATAGCCGCGCCCGCAATACAGACAATCATCTTCAGCGGCTCGCGCAGCGCTTTGCCGTAGGTCAGTGTAAGTCCGTTGGAAAGCTGCCACATATCGGAAGTAAAACGGCTCGTAGCGTCGGCGATTCCCCTTTGACTGAAAAACGTCACTTCATATCCAAGCATCTTGCGAAAGAACAGGGAACGAAGCTCAAACGAACCGAGCTGCCCAATGCGTGAGGAAAGGAAGGAATGGAAAAACGTACAGACGCTTTTGACAAGAGTCGCCACAAGGACAAAAATCATGAGCATGACGACCGTAAGAAACGGATCGTCCGGAGTCCAACGATTGACGTATGGCTGCGCCAAACGGTATTTTTTTAGCGTCTTCTCGCCGTTCTCAATTTGGACGTCAAGTGAAGAAACGCGCTGTCTGTCATGCGAGGTTAATTCCGGAGTCTGTTCTTTTGAACCGGCCTTCTCTAGAATCTCGTTCCGTTCCTTTTTAAGATTTGTAAGGCGGTCCGTTTGGGAAGTAATTTCTTTATCCAGCCATCCGCTAACGGTATCTCCTTGAAATGAAACCTGTACGAGCGGATAAACCGTTGCAATATTCCCGCCCCAACATAACGCCAGACAAAGTGAAGATATGATAATTCCTACGATATTCCACTTATATTTGAACGTTAATTTCAGGGCGCGCCAAAAATTATGCATTGTCGTTCCGTCGATGGTGCGAATATGTATCCTAAAAATTAATACGCGAAAAACGCCAACCTCCTCCAATCTGCCGAACGAGAAGATGGCGAATTTACAACGGCAAGTATAGTCTTTTCTCTAAATCTTGAACAGAGCGATTTCAGAACGCCGGCAAAGGGCGAAACTTTGAAAAAAAATCCCGACCGCGGCGAACGGTCGGGATCGATCAACAAACTTCAGAACGAGTTCGGAATAAGAACGCGTCAGTTTCCAAAAACGTCGCGAACGGCTTCAAGATATTTGTAACCGTTAACGGTATCGGGCTCCAAATAGCTCCCTTCCGTCCATTCGTTCCAGCAGTTAATATTCATAATGCGCGGGCATTCGGGATCCGCCAGAATGCGTTCCTTAATAATCTCCAAAGCCTTCTTGAAATTCTCAGGAGTATTATTGGAAATCGTGTTCGTAAACGGATATCCCCAATTTCCAAACGGATCGTCTTGGCACGCGCGAGGACTGGAATCCCAGCCTACCGACGCGTTGGGAATGTAAGGAAGCGAGAAGGATTTACGGGCGTTGTCCCAATGCTTCAAATATTCGTCGCGCACCCAGTTAAAATCGGTTTGCTGTTCGTTGAGCGGAACGTGATGAATCCAAACGTAGGAAGTGACGGAATCAAATCCTAAACCTTCAATAATCTTGACGGGATCGGTGAGCGTCGCTTCGCCCGGAATGTTAGGCCGGCCCCAATACACGGCGTTGAGATGAAGATCAGGGAACCCCGCCGCTTTCGTCTTCTCACGGAAGCGTTCGATCGCCTTCTTCGTAGCGTCGAAGGAACCGAAGTTTTCGGCAAATTTCGTCAGTTCGTAAATGGAAAAATACGGTTTACCGTCGATCTTCCAGTAATTCGGCTGCTTGAAGTACTTTTCGATAACAAGATCGCAGATCTTATCGAAAGTTTCCGGCGTAACCCTGCCGGGATAGACCAACTTCGCTTCCTTATCCTTGTGCTTCGGGAAAATATCGACCCAATCATGATTCGCCCACATGAGCGCGAACTTGATCTTGTCGCGATTCTCCGCATGAAGGAAACCGTCGTCGATCGTACGTTCAAGGAAAGGTCCGTCGTCATAGTAATACCAATCGAAAAGAAAAACGTCGACTCCGTACTTGGCCGCCGTGTCGATCTTTTGCGCCATATCTTTCGGATCGGCTTCGTCAGTATAGCCCCAAAGAGGAACCTTCGGCTGCTGATGCCCCTCAAATCGCGGCTTCGCCTCCTTGACAAGGGTCCATTCGCTCCACCCTTTGCCGAGACGCTTCTCGTTTCGTTTGTCAAGGTGATAGTTGCCGAAATAATAGGAAACTACCTCGATATCGTCGCCCTTTGCCGATTCGTTTTCGGCAGGCGACGCGGGCGAAGCTCCGAACAGACCGACAGGCAAGGCCAAGCCGATCGTCGCCGCTATTCCTAAAATAAACGCAGTTTGTTTGAAATGTGTTAACACGGTAGCCGTCCTTTATTGCTGAAAAAAACAGTACGTGAAAGTCGCGTAAATAAGCGCTATATCGAAAAGCCGATTAAAACGCCAATCTTTCGCGAACGACTAATGTCTCTTTTTACCGACCTGCCCCTGAGGCGAAATACCGTTTCGCTTAGGGGGAACAACGGTTCCAAAACGCAAATCGGAAACGGAAACGCCCTGCTTGCCTTCGTCAGATTTTCTCGAGTGGTCGTCTTGCTTCCCGTCGGAATTCGCTTTTTTGGAAGCCTTTCGAGAACCCGACGACTTCTTTGACTTCTTTACGCCTATGGAGCTCATTGCTCGAATCATAAAGAAAATCAAAAGCAAGACGACAATTAAAGAGCCGAGAAATGCGAAAATCGGCGTCCACTGGACCGAGGAAGGATCGTCAAGCGCGGAGGGGTTAAAGTATGGGGACAGTTGCGCATTCTGCACAGTCTGCCGGAGAGTCGCGTAAAATCCTATCAGGAAGAGTTCGCAACACGTCAAACATACGGCCAACGTCTTATTCCTAACAACGCGCAATTTGCCGAGAACGATAAACAGAAACGGAATACCGAGCGCGACTAAATTACCCCAAACCAAAATACTCCATTTCGTTTGGGATACGCCTTCGATTCCCCCCAAATCAAGCCGACGAACGACATACTCGTAGAAAGAAGGATACGCCGAAAGCGCGCCCAAAATAAGCAGCGCGACCGCAACCGACGTAACGACGTTCGGATATTTCTCGACGTTTTCCTGAATAGGCGCCCGTCCTAACTTTCGACGGCGCGCCTTTCGGGCCGCCTTATCGTCGTTAGACTCCAACACTTCCTGTATTTCCAAAGCGCGAATCTGTTCATCCTCGGAAAGAACGCGAGCTCCGCGATAGACAAAACAGGCGTCGAAAACGATCCAAAACGCGACGGTGTAAAACGCCAATCCGACGACGAAAGCCATGCGCAAGTACGGTATCGGATCCTTCATTGGATGGTTCCAATAGTAGCCTAACCCGCTTACCGTTCCGCTTCCGCCAAGGGAAATATGCTTACCCAAAACGTCTAACGCAAATGAAGAACCGCGAATCCCTTCCCATTCGAACGGCCGTTCGAAAAGCGTCCAAAAATTCGAGAAGAACAGACCGACGGCCAAAAAACATACCGAGCTAACGCAAGCCCAAAACGCGGTCCGCCAGAACTTCTCGTGTTTTGCGCCAGACGCGCATAAATAGCTCGTAACATACGCCAGTAAAAGGAGCGGCAAGAGCCCTATCCAATGCCACGCGACAAGTATGCCGGCGGTATAAAACAATTTGGGATACGCCACCTGAACGAAAAGAAGCGGTACGATTCCAAAATTGATTCCCAAAGCAATAAAGATAGGAAACTGCTGAAAGAGACGCTGCGCCAAACGGCGAAGGTTCATGGAACCGAACAGCCAAAGAACAAGCGCAAGCGGAATTCCGACGAGCAACATCCCGACAGGAATAATATGCAAGGAAAATCCTATCGTCTTGAAAAGCTCTACGAACCAATATGGCGCGGGAGCCCCCGACGTTATCGCCGTATCAAAGAGAGACATAACACATTCCTTTTTAGAACTGCAAAGCCGGCGTTATGACGTCGGCTAAGATTAACCCCGTCGACTTGTTAGCGCCGCCGCCGCAAAAAAAGCTCCAATCAAACGCTCTGCTTTCAGACGTCAAGAGAGCGACGTTCCGCTCTTTGCCAAGCGCAGCGCCGCCCGAATTCCGTTTGATCGATTACGCTCGACCGGCGTCAAGCAAACAACCGTCGATAGAGGAATCTATCAGCGATAGACATTCCCTTCTGTCCATCATGTCCGTTACCGTTAAATTCAGGACGTACGCCTCGATTATACAAAAGAGCCGTGAAGCAATCAACTCAGGGTCGCCTTTACGAAAGAACTTTTGCTGTATCGCGTCCCATACCAGTCGAGTTAACAGGACGCGCATGCCGATCGTGCGCGCACGCGCTTTATGGCGCACGTCGCCCCCCGACGACTTGAGCGAAGTTAAATACTCGAGAAGGACGGAAAGAAAAACCTGATTGTCGGTAAGCAATTTAATCGTAAGATGAAGCACTCGGCGTATCTTGTCAACCGGAGTCAACTCGTGACGCGCGACGACCTTTTCAACGATTGACGACAACTTGTCGGTAGATAATTTGATCGCAAAGATAAAGATCTGATCCTTATCTTTAAAGTATTTGTAAATAGAAGTGCGGGAAATGCCGCAACGGTCCGCGATCTTCTGATAGGTAACGCCAGAAAAACCTTCTTCCGCAAAAAGCTCAAAGGCACGCTCTAAAATCATTTTGCGGCGTTCTTGATGGTCTACTAAAACGGTCATAACCCTCGACGCGTCGCGCGCCAATTCTCCACTTATTATCTACGCTTACCGCAATCGGCAGTTGAAAAAAACGCGTCGAAGTCGTTAAACGTCGGCGCGTTATCGTCTGACATGCCGAGCCGTAAACGACTCGGCGCGTCGGAAATAAAAGTTTCGGCTATCAAACGAAATCAGTTCGAAATCAACTGAACGGCCGTCTCCTCAAAAGATTTCAATGGGAAATCTTCCGGAACAGGCTTATTCTGTTTCGTCAACTCCATCTTGTACTGCTGAACGACTTCCTGAATCCGTTGATAGATTTCAGACGTCGTGTCGTACTTCAAGATCGGAGCGCGTTCGATAACCTTGGCCCAAAGGGCGATTTCCTTCTCGAGATTTTCAAAATTCTTCGAAGAATCGTTTATACGTTCTACTTCAAGCCGTTCAATCTCGGAATAATTGTCGTCGGCCTTTTGCAAAATGAATTCTGCAAAGCTTTTGCCGGGATAGTCGTTGAACCTGCCCGTCTGTTTCGCCAATTCGAATTCATTCTTCGGCATACGTTCGCACGTTTCGATCCAGAGTTTCAGCGCATTGAAATAACCGTCGGTAGTTTCCTGAATCGGCGAAAGCGCGTAGATATCGCCGTCGCTGTTAAAGAGCGCCCAGCTGTTTGTAAGCTTGAACGCGTCGGCTTCCGCTTCAGTTATTTTGCCGTCTTCCATCTCTTGCCGAATGTATTTCTCGGCCTGCGCTACGTCGTCAAGTCGACTGACAACACTCTTGTCTTCACGGACGATCTGCTGGAAAGAGTATTCCTTCGGAAATACGGTTTCCAGCTGTTCAAGAACGATAACGTACTTTTCAAGTTCGTCCATAAAATCAGAGTGAACCTGCGGCACGTACCGCAACTTCTTGAATTCGTCCTGATTGATCAGCGCAATCCAGGAGTCAAAGCAAGCGAGGAACTCTTTATTCGCCTCTTCCGGCTGCGCGGCGTAATAGCGGTCGCGAACATTCTGACGGTGTTCATGCGCCTCGCGCGCGTTCTTTTCCTGTTCGAAGACAACTTCCAGTTCGTGATAATCCGCGCCCATAATATCGCGGAACATACGCGAAAAACTCTCTTCCTTCGACAGTTTCGCAATCTCGGCTACAAGGTCGTTTGCGTCGGGCTGTTTTTCCGGAACGACGTTCGCGGCAAGTACTTCCGGCGTAACCGTAAGAAGCGCGCTTGCGCGATTCATCAATTCGGTCAGACGCTGCGTCGCGGAATTATAATCGCGCTCCTGATCGTCGTCCATCAACATGGGCGGACGTTTAAGAAGATCGCGGAACGATTCGTCGACGCTGGCTAGACGCAGATCAAAAAGCTTCTGAAGCCAATTCTTGTCCCAACCGGGCTGTTCGCCATGCTTGCCGTCAAGGTAGCTGCGAACAACGCGCGCGGGAAAACCGACTTTACTGAGG
>CAMNJU010000159.1 GCA_946541595.1 uncultured Planctomycetales bacterium | reverse complement strand
AAAACCGTCGAACGCCCAATTGTAACTTCAAGGGGAAAGGTCATGCTAAAGATCCAGCACAAAGATTAGTCGATCTCTCCTCTTATGATTTTCAAAAGCGCTGGCGAAAGGATCGTTCGATCGTCGTCGTCGACAAGACTGAACCGATTTCCGTCGTTGGGGGTACTTAAGTAATTCCAAGCGCAGTAGGGAATTCCATTTTCCTTAGCTAGTGAAATAACGTCGCGCATCCAGTTTTCACGATACTCTGTTTTGCAATGTCGGATCGTTCCGAACTCGCCAAGCCAAATAATTTTGTCGGGATGAGCCTTGGCAAAGTCAAAGGCTGGCTGCAAACGGGAACGTATCCACTCTTTGTCCATTCGCTCAGTATTAGGATAGGGATTTTCCGCGTTGTGAACGTAGCGTTCGTAATCTCGATATGGTTCTATGTCGGACGGATACGCCATTTTGCGGTTATAGTAGAGCGGGTCGGCTTGAAGGACTCCCTGCTGATGAGTGAAAGAGAATGGTTCGTAGAAGTGAAAAGTATAAATAATATTTGGATCGTCGTACAGTCGGAGATCTTTCAATGTATCGGGCGAATTCCAGCACGTCGAGCCAATAATGATCTTACGCGTGGGATTGATTTCCCGAATCGCTTGAACGGTACGTTCTGCAAGATTGTTCCACTTTTGAGGATCGACATTTCGAATTTCATTGAGAAGTTCAAACGCTACGTTCGGTTTATTTGCGTACCTCTTTTCAAAGGTTAGCCATAGGTTGACAAAGCGGTCTTGGAGTCCTTGATCGTCAAGAAGTTCAACCTTTTCCTTAATATCGCAATAATTGCCAATAGCTTTGTGAAGATTGAGGACGACGTTGAGATTGTATTTTTCACAGTCGTTTATGAAACGGTCAATGAGGAGAAAGATTCTTTCTCTATACACTCCCGGCGATTCTTCGACAACAATTTGATCAAAACCCAATCTTATGCATTTCACATTAAAAGACGCAATGTTTTTTACGTCCGACTCGGTTATATATGAATCAAAATGTTCGAAATCTCCAACGGAAAGCTGTAAACGTCTATCTTCGGGGAGGACGTTAAATCTTTTGTAGTTTGTTAGCCAACCGCCAATACCGATTCCTGTCTCGAAACCGTCAAACGTCGCACGTTCCTTAACGTCAGAAATGGGTTCTTTCGCGATAACGTTATTGGTAAACATGGCGTAAAGGGTTAGACAGAAGACAACGAGAAACGATCCGAGAGACGCCTTTTTCATGTCAATCTCCATTTTAAGCGTTTGTTTGGACGACCTGCGAAACCTATTATAACACAAATAATACAAGACTAGGAGATTTTATAATAACTCACGGACGTCCGAAATATTTTTAATGAAAAAACATTCAAATTTGGTCTTTTTCTTGCAATTTTGTGATTTGCTCAGTTTAATATAGCTGAGATACAGGCGGCCTTGCCGTCGTTCTAACCAATAGTTTTTTGAAAGGAAGAAAACAATGAAAAGACGTGAATTCGGATTGTCTTGTTTAGCGACGTGTTTGGCGGCGGTAGGCGGCGGAATGAACGTTTCTTGCGCGTATTCGGCTGAGGAAGAGGCTTCTGAGGAAAAGAAGTTGCGAATTTTGCTAGTCGTCGGCGGGCACGGTTACGATAAAGAGAATTTGCACGCAATGTTGCGGGACTGTCCGAATTCAACTTTTGAGGAAATCACGATTCCGGAAAAACAGGATATGCTTAAGCCTGGGTTGTCCGAAAAATACGACGTTCTCGTGTTCCACGATCAGTCGTTCTTTGAACTCTCAGACGAACAAAAGGCAAACCTTGAGGCTCTCTGGGGGGAAGAAGGTATGCCGACGGTCATGCTGCATCATTCTCTCATTTCCCATCCGGAATATCCCCTCTTTCGAGAAGTTTTCGGCGCGCAATTTCTTCTCAGAGATACGGAAATTAACGGCAGGATTTATCAAAAATCAACCTACTTGCGCCCCACTGATTTGAACGTTTATATCGTAGCGAGAAAACATCCTATTACCGAGGGCGTTTCCGATTTTAGTCTTAACGACGAGGTGTTCAAGAATGTGTATTTCAATCCGCACATCGACGTCTTAGCGACAACCGATCATCCGGAGTCTGACGTGCCCGTCCTGTGGACGTGGAGCTACAAAAAGTCGCCTGTGTTCGGTATGATCCAAGGCGACGCTGGCGGAGCTTTCAACGATCCGAATTATCGCAAACTTTTCTACCAAGGTTTGCGATGGGTCGTTGCTCAGAAATCGCATGCCGCTCTTTGACGTTATACGTGGACGTTGAACCTTTCGGTTCAGCGTCCTTTTTTCAGTTGTGTTCTTCTAAGACTTTTCGAAACGGATTGATTGTCATGAAAACAGGTTTTCTGACTGTAGCTCTCTTAGTTTTCCAAACTTCATTTTTATTTCCGGCTTTTGGCGATTCGCCCGCTTTTTTTCCGGCAGGGCCTGTCTCACAACCTTCTGAATGGCGATCCACCTTCGATGGGAACGGAGTATCAGACGGTTTCCTTCAGCTTGGCAGCGATAACGCATCTTCCGACGTTCTTTCGGCGCCCCTTGTTTTCCAGTCGAGAAAGTTATATCGTTCAAGCTTTAAACTGTCGCAATTCGACGGTTCCGGAGGTTCCTGCGCATGTTGCGGAACCGAATTTTTTAATTTTGATTTTTCCGAGCTTAACAAAGAAGAAACGCCGAGCAAAGAATATTCTGTCGTGTTCTTTACGCCAGACGGCGAGACTGCCGAACGTAAAGCTGCAGTTAGATTTGGCAAGTGGGAGTCGAAATGGAATTACAAATCAAGCATGCCAAAATTGGTTGCAGTTCAACCCGTTTTTAAACTTCTAAAAAACGACGATAATGAGTTTTTAACCTTGGGGGACGGCGAGTCAATCGATAAAAACGGCGTCTATAATTTTGTGTCTTTTAAATCTTCGGAAAATACAAATTACGATAGAACGTTGTTTTCAACGACGGCTTCTTTTAACACATTGCGTTGGGGAATAGGTTTAGACAGCGAGGTTGTGTATTGTTTTTGTTTGGAACCTATGAAGATGGAATCTGGGAAGGTCGTTCCGGCTAATCCTATTCCTTTTACTTCCGGTTCCCTTAACGCTAACGTCTGCTACTGGGTTTCAGGCGTTCTTTGCGTAGAAGTCAGTCTGGATTTGAAAAATTGGACGAAGATTGGCGAAGTTACAAAAGTTGAAAATAAGACATTTTCTTTGGACGGTTTTTTAGGCGATAAGCCGTCTAAGTTTTTTGTCCGTTTTCGCGGTTCCTCTGATGGAAAGTCGTCATGTAATTTACAGCTGAACGAAGTCTCCGTCTCACTTCAAACAGACGCTAACGACGCGCGTCATTTTGAGGGCGGCGGGGAGACCATGTTCGGTGATTTGTCTGACGAGGAATTGGATCGTGACGACGCTCCCAATTCTTTCGTTTTGGGATACGACGACGCTTCATCCCTGTGGATTTGTGAATACGGATCCAATAGGCTAACAAGATTGGATTGGGATACGTCAGAGATTCTTTTGAAAAAGGAAAGAAAACCGGCGTTTTTTGGCGCCGATCAAATTTCTAACATTCCTCAGGATATCGAATATTCTGTTAAGATAAAACGTCCCGTAACGTTGGTTAGAAAAATCTATCCTTATTTTAATCAGAACTATACAAAAGCTATCAAGGATATTGTTATATCGGACAACGGTTCAACAGGCGCAGACGTCAGTTGGTGCGAATCAGATTACCATGTGCCTCATGAGCCCAAATTGAGAACAATTCAGACAATGAGTTCTCCACGGTTAGAAGCCGCCAAAAACGACTCCGAATCCCTTCAACTTGTCCTACATTCCGGCGAACTTCCGTTGCGTGGCGTTAACGCATGTCTTACAGGCGAGTTGAAAACTTCTTCTGGCGACGTTATCAGTTCAGATAACGTTGAGCTGAGGTATGCTTATTATCATAATGTCGTTCAGCCGACGGACGCCACTTGTTCGCCAGGATGGTATCCAGACGCTCTTATTCCCTTTGAACAGGGAGGCGACGGTCTTGGCTCCGCGTTGGATGTTGAACCTTTCCATAATTTCTTGGTTTGGATTACGGTAAAAACGCCTTCCGATGCGAAAGCCGGTTTGTACGCTAGCTCTGTAAAGATTACTGCAAACGAAGGTTCTTTTTCCGCCATTGTGCCGTTTGAACTGGCTCTAAGCGATTTTACATTGCCCGTTAAAAATACTCTAGAAACCGCATATGGGCTTTCCTACGGCAACATCAATAACTATCACAATCTCAAAAGTACTGAGGACAAACGAACTGTATACGAAAAATACCTCAAGATCTATTCCGACTACCGAATCAGTATGTACAATCCCGTTCCGCTTGACGGTATTCGGGTTAAATGGCTTCCCGACGCGAATCCCCCAAGTTGTGAAGTAGATTTTTCCTCTTTCGACGAGGAAATTAAACGCGTCTTCGAGAAGTATCATTTTACGAATTTTTCACTTCCGCTTCACGGTTTGGGCGGGGGGACGTATCAGAGTCGTTATGAAGGTTCGATTGCCGGTTTTAGGGAGGGAACTCCGGAATACGAGACGATGTTTGCCGACTATGTCGGAAAAATTCAAGATCATCTTAGCGAACTTGGACTCCTTGACGCGGCTTATGTTTATTGCTTTGACGAACCGGATAAAAAGGACTATGAATTCGTCGCCGGTCAGTTTGCAAGACTGAAAAAGTATGCCCCTAAGATTAATCTTATGCTTACTGAAGAACCGTCCTCAGAGTTCGAAAAGATTTTGAAGGATAAAAACGCGTCGATTGATATTTGGTGCCCTGTTAGTCCTAACTACTCCGACGAGACCGCTAAGCCCGAACGGAATATTGGAAATAGATTTTGGTGGTACGTTTGCTGCTATCCAAAAGCTCCTTACTGCACGGAATTTACCGACCATTCGCCGTTAGAATTACGTTTGTGGCATTGGCAAACTTTTGAACGTAACATATCCGGGTGTTTAGTCTGGAGCAGTAACTATTGGACGAGTTCTACGGCGTTTCCTGATTCCTTTCAGAATCCGTATGAGGATCCTGCTTCCTATGTTTCAGACGGATCAATGGCCAGTGGCACGAAATCTTTGTGGGGGAACGGAGACGGACGGTTTATTTATCCGCCCCTTTCTGCCGCTACGCCGGGACGTAATGAAGGAAAACCTATTTTTGACGGACCTTGCGCTAGTATCCGCTGGGAGATGATTCGGGAAGGAGTTGAGGATTATGAAATGTTGACAATCTTAAAGAAACTCTTGGAAGAGAAAAGCGACAAACTTTCTTCCTCAGATAAGGAAAAGTTTGAAAAGCTTTTTGATTTCAGCGTTCTTTCGAAGGATATGACGCATTTCACAAACGACCCGCAAATTCTTCGGCAGCGCCGATCGGAGGTTATGCAGGCAATTGTTCGTTTGCAACGAATCTAAGTAGAAAGGCCCCGTTTCGGCGTTCGTTAAAAATGCGTTTGTATTGGTTGTTTTATGAATCAATACAAACGCATTTTTATTGCGTTAGAACTATTCCTAAACAATCCGACGCAACGACGCCAAATGTTAGTTTTAGTTTTACGAAGAAACGTCTTGTTATTGTCTATCTCGTCAGGCGGGCTCCTGACGGACTTCTAAGAGAGACGATATAGGAACGCCGATATCGCCAATAAAAAGCTCGCCTACGTATTCTCTCGCTTTTTCAGTAATTAATCCGGTTTTTGCGACGGCTAGAGTCGTTGTCAGCTTAGCGCGTATTGCGTTTGGATCGGCGGATCCGTCGTCTGCATTAACTCCGCTGGGAAGATCAATCGAATAGATGGGCTTGCCCGAAGAATTGAGCGTTTGCGCTACTACGTCGTAAGGAGAGCGGAGCGGTCCTGAGGCGCCTGTTCCCAATATTGCGTCAACAATCCAATCGCACCACGTAATTTCTGAATGAAGGCGAGCAAGCGAATTGGGAAGATCGCTGAGAAAGATTAGCTTTTCAGACGAGTCTTTGAACATGGCCCTGAGGACGTTCAAATTGACGAGTGCGTCACCTTTGTAGACGTCTGGTGAAACCAACGATACTACTCGACACTCGATTCCTTCAAGTTCAAGTCGTCGCGCTAAAACGAAACCGTCTCCGCCATTATTCCCTTTGCCGCAACATAGCAAAACGCGTCTTGGCTTTTGATCCTTATTAAGCCTGGCGGCGTTGGCTAAAAAGACGTCGGCAAGGGAACGTCCAGCGTTTTCCATAAGAAGCAGGGTAGGGACGTTCCATTTTTCCGCGGCGGCGCTGTCGATTGCGCGAGCTTGTTTGACGGAGACCCCGTCGAAACTCTTGTCGACGGGGTTGACTTTTCGACAGACGTAAGCGCGGAGAAAATTTGAATCGTCGATAATCTGTTCAATTTTTAGGCCTACACGTTCGAGTATTCCTTCAAGGATCCAGCTGAATGAACTGTATTCGGAAGAAATATGTGCGTTAGCTTCGTGGCCGGCCGCGGCGCTCATTTCTTCGAGGATCGTTTGCGTGCCATTTTGCCAATCAGAGATGGGGAATGTGAATACGACGTCAAGAAGGTAAAAGACTCCGCCAGGTCTGAGGGTGTTCGCAATATTGAGTAACGCAACGGCTTTCCAGTAATCGGGTAAATGGTGTAAAGCTATCGATGAAACGACAACGTCAACCGGTTCTCCTAGATGCCGGTAGGTGAGGAAACCGGCGTGGACCGTTTCGACATTTTCTATTTTGTTTTCGCTAAGCTTTTCCTGAAGAATCGTTAGCATTGGAGCGGAGACATCGACTGCGTAAACCTTTTTACAGTATTGTGCCGCCGGAATAACAAACGCTCCCGACCCGCATCCTAGATCAAGTACGACGTCGTCGCGGCTGAGATTGACGCGTTTACGAATCCGTTGGAATTCTGCCTCAAAATTCCTGAAAGAACGGTGGCGCGTTTCAAACTGTCGCGCTACCTCGACGTCTGCGTAATCCACGCCCGCATGTTGAAATTCGTTATAAAGCCACTTAGGAGCATCCGGTAAATTCATCTTCGTTTACTCGTCTTCTTCCGCAATTGTAATTATGAATAGTTTCGTTTCTCGCAACAGCCCACATTATATAACCGTTGCTGTTTGATTCAACTGAAAAAGCTAATTGTTAAACGCGTTTGCTCTGGAACAACCTTAAGAACTGGAACGTTACTGGTATAGAAGTCAAGAAACTCCGTTTTGCTCTGAGCTAAACATATTTTGGTTTTTTGTTTTGACTCTTGCTTTTTCAAATTGCGGTCGTTAGAATTAAGGTGTTGTTGGCGTCCCGATCGAAGAATGAAACGGGACGGTTGGCGATATTTTACTTTTGAAATCATATACGGAGCGTCACTATGCGCAACATTTCCAGACGTCGCTTTATTGAAGATTCGATTTTCGCGTCTGCCGCTTTGGCCGCGACTTCGAGTCAACTTTGGGTTCCCAAAGCTGTTTTCTCACAGGATAAAAATGTTTCGGCGAACGAGAAACTTGGCGTTTTGATCGTCGGTTGCGGCGGTCGCGGCGGCAGTCACATGAGTGAATTCCTTCACGACAAACGCGTCAAAATTGTCGCTCTGTGCGATCCGGACGTTCAACATGCGAAACAGGCGGCCGACAATATCGAAAAGAACGCGGGTTACCGTCCCAAGATTGTCGCCGATATGCGGGAGGCTATCTCGGATCCTTCGGTCGATATCGTCTCTTGCGCGACCTGCAACCATTGGCACGCCCTTTGCGGCGTTTGGGCGATGCAGGCTGGCAAACATGCCTATATCGAAAAGCCGATTTGCCATAATATCCATGAAGGGAAAGCCTTGATTGCCGCCGCTAAGAAGTATGGCGTGATGTGTCAGGTGGGTTCTCAGTGCCGTTCAAACCCCGCCGTCAAAGACGCCTTTGAATTCGCGAAGAGCGGCGGAATTGGCGAGATTAAATTGACGCGCGGCCTTTGCTACAAACGCCGCAAGTCAATTGGCGCGTTGGGTAAGTATCAGGTTCCTGAAACGGTCGACTACAACCTTTGGAGCGGGCCCGCGCAGCTTGTTGATCCTCCGACGCGTCCTAATTTCCATTATGACTGGCACTGGCAGCGCATGTATGGCAACGGCGACCTTGGCAATCAGGGTCCTCACCAGACTGATATCGCGCGCACCTTCTTAGGGGTAACAGAATTCCCGACGA
>CAMNJU010000158.1 GCA_946541595.1 uncultured Planctomycetales bacterium | reverse complement strand
CGCGCCCCTTTGAGCGCCGCAAGAACGTGATCTACCATATCGACCTGCGCTTCGCCTACGGCCAGACTAGTCTGACGCGGCTTGTGAATTCGATTGACCACCGTCGCGGGAATAGACGGCGAACCCGGCAGGTCTGAGCGAACGAAAACAACGCCGTAATCTTCGGGGGCAGGGTGAAAGGAGTAGACTACGTCTTGGCTCGACCAAAAGCCGAATCCTGCGACTTCTACCGGCCGCGCTAACGTTCGTTGCCGTCTTGTCGATTCCGTTCGAACAATTTGTGGAACGCGCATGAATCTGAGATTACTCCGTTTAGTTTTTAGAACGTGGCAAAAAAAGAGGCCGCCGACGGAAAATCGGCGGCCTTGAGTCGCAAGTCGAGAGGACGCGCGCTCTCCCGATAATAGCGCAATAGCGCTACATCAGCGGCGTTGCTGCGCGGAGGGCGTGTTAGCCGTACGGGCGGCGGAACGTTCGTTCGGATTGACGGCTGCAGAAAGACCGCCGGGGGCGGCGCCGGCTTGCGCGCGCGCGCTCAGCGCTTGAGCGCCAAGGTTATTGAGACCGCCGCCGTTTTCGGCCTTTTGTTTCGGAGAACCGGCGATTTCCGTAAGTCTCGCTTTGACGTATTCGGTAATATCGCATTCAGGACGGTTCCAAACGATCGTATTCTGATCGGCCTCTTCGAGCGCGACAACCTCTTTGGAGACGGTGGCGTTTTCAGGAACGGCGATTACGATCTTGGAGTGAACGATCAAAATACCCTTCTGACGGGCGACGTCTTCGATGGCCTTCTGAAGATCTTCGTAGGCCTTGAAGAGGAGCTGGGTACGCTGCGCGACGAGCTTCTGCTGGACTTCGCGCGCTTTGAATTCCGCGTCGCTGAATTCCTTGCGGACGACGCCGACTTTTTCTTCAAATTCCGGCGTTCCGATCATCTGAGAGTATTCTTTCTGAAGACTGGCGACTTTTTTATCGGCTTCGTCGCGAGCTTTGGTCAGGGAAACCTGTTCTTCTTGCAGTTTCAGACCGAGCGCGGGAAGTTCGTCGACAACGATCGGGTGATTCTGAAGAACGGAACGCAGATCGACAACGCCGACGAGAAGATTGGTCTGAGCGGCGGGACGAGCTTGGGCCGTGGTTTTCGCGGCGGGTTGCTGCGCCTGTTGAGCTTGCGCAAAACTACCGGCAAGGCAGAGTAAGGCGCACGTAAGCGCCGAGAAAATCGTACTGGCGTGTTTCACTTTGAGTTCTCCTTGAAACGTCAAATATACGACGAGAAGTCTGTTAATTTCCACGCAAACGCCGACGGCGTACGCGCAAAAAAGTTTATTTGTTACACCGGGAGACGATTTCGTTCCGTCGAATTCGTCGACGAATTGGCGCGAGCTTTCGTACGCGCCGCATCGCTAGACCGGATATTGACGATTTTGTTTTGCCGTGTAAAGAGCGATTCAAAAATTTTTCGCAGACATGTCGATTTTGTTCATTTTGGAAGTTCGTTTTTACAAATTCAGCGCGTTTCCTTTATAATGGAAATCGCTGGTTGGGGGGCGCCTTTCGGCGTGTTCCTTTGTTGGACCTCAGAATTGTTTTTCCTTTGAATGCAGTGAGTAATACCGTGAATTTCAAGAATCTCTCCTATATAGAACGGCGAGTTTTTTACCTGCTTGCCGTCAGTCTGACGTTTTTTGTTGTCGCGTCGAGTCAGGCGAAAGAATACGAACCCTTGAACCCTGCCGCGCCCGATCGATTGCCTAAGGAACTTGACGGTCGTTCCATAACTCCGGAAATCGGTTGCTTTTGGTCGTACAGCGACGATTGGTCGAACGGTCAGGAGGACGCCTATAAAAAACAGATCGACGCCGAAGCTCCTTACGGAGCTTTTGACGCCGTTTTACTCACGCTCCGATCCTGCAACACGATAATCGGAAACGAAAAAGCGCGCGACGCTGCCAAGAAGGCGGCGGAATACGCGCGTGAACGGTACGGTATTGGAACGCTGCTCGATATCGATCTTCGTATCGCCCGATACGACTTTGAAAAGGAGCGTCCCGATCTCGCTCAAGAGCGACTCCTCTTCCTGGAGACAGAAATTGCCGGAGAAGGAGAGAAGGGGAATCTGAATTTTACCTGTCCAAATCTTTCCGATCACTATACGGGAAACGCGCCCTATTTCGTTCGCGGCGGCCGCGTAGTGAAGGCTTGGTGTTATCGCCGAACGGCTGACGGCGAGATTGATCCGGAGTCCGTTGTCGACGTCAGCGACTCTGTCGTCTGGGATAAAACTCAGTATGTCGTCGATAAGAAACCGAGCGACAAAGTTGACGTTACGTCGCACAACGGGCTCTCCGTTTCGTTTGACCGCTCTGAAATGGCGAAGCGAGGCGATTTTATTACGTGCGCTGCGGCGTTCCGTTATTCTTATCCAGATCTGTTTGCCGACGAAACGCTTGAATTGGAAAAGAATCTCTACGAGAGTTTTCGCGACGTGCCGGCCCTGGGCGTCGGTAAAGACGAATGGGGATTTCCCCCTTGCTTTAACCGCGTCGACGCGCTCGACGATTATTGGTATTCTGAGCGTATGCGCGCCGCGTACGCGAAAAAATATGGGAATCGCGATCTTGTCGACGATCTCTTTCTCGCGTTTCGGCCGCAAGCAGATAAGAACGACGAACGAGTCGAGTGCGTCGACCGTTTTCGCCGTCTTTGCGGCGATAGGGTCGTAGAGTACGAATTTCAGA
This sequence comes from uncultured Planctomycetales bacterium, assembly GCA_946541595.1. Taxonomy (GTDB): domain Bacteria; phylum Planctomycetota; class Planctomycetia; order Pirellulales; family Thermoguttaceae; genus RUG369. The sequence continues at coordinate 5,561 of CAMNJU010000158.1, read as the reverse complement.
ATTATGCCGCCGCCAAAGCTATTTGGGGAGACGACGCGTTTGTCGGCGTTCATTGCACGTGGTATCCATGGCCCAATATGCTGGAAATGCGCAAAGGCGGAATTATGTGGTGGAAAGCGCCGCGCGACGTAGCTCAAACAGACGAATACGTTCCGTTCTGCGTTCGCAATTCTCTCGCGAAAGCGTGCGATTCCCTTTGGATCAATATGTTTTACGCTAGCGCCTTAGCCCCGTACGTCTGGGAGCATTGGTCTGCGGCCGCTTCCGGAGGACGCGTTCATATCCATCAGATTTATCCCAGAAACGAGAACTCGCCTACCAACCCGATTGATCCCAAATGGCTGCCCATTGTCGCCGACGGGGGCGTGGGCAAAATCCGTCAAAAGATTCGTATGCTGAATCTTGTTTCCAATTCTCAAGTAGACGCTCCGGTTGCCGTTATTTTTGGACGTTTTGCGGCGTCGAATCCGCTTCGGCACGAATATATGACGGTTGGCGTGGACGTTTGCGACCGCTTTGCGACGCGCGGATATCCCGCCGATCTCACGCCGATCGACGAAATGAGTTCTACGACGCTTGACGGAAAGCCGCGTTGGACGGTCAACGACGGATATCTGCAATATGGGGGCCAGAAGTACAACGCCGTTATTCTTAACGGCGAAAGCCCCGCCGAGGGCGCGGATTACGCGGCGTTCCGCGCGCTGGCGGCTTCGGCGAAGGAATGCAAGACGCGAATTATTTCTCTTGCGCCAGACGCTTCGAGCGAAGAGAAGGACGCGTTGGCAGAAGAGGTTGTCGCGACGTTGAAGGAACGCGGCGTTCCGGAACAGACGGCGTGGGTTCGCGACGAGTTTGCTTTTGGAGGGGGCGATGAGATTTCTACGCGGCCTCCTCGCCGCGCCTTCTCGCGGTTTTTAGACGGAACGCTTCTATGGATCTCCGCGCAAGAGAACGATTTGGGCGATCCGATTGTGTTGAGCAAAGAAAAGATCGCACTTGCCGGCGGCAAGTCGACTCCTGAGATTTCCGCCGTCGCTAACGGCGTTTTCGCGGCGCGTTTTAACGACGCCGGCGAACTGACCGCCGTCGTTGCGTCGGAACTCAAATCACTGTCGATCGGCGAATTTAACGCGACGCTTTCCGAAGACGTTATTGGCGACGACCCGATCGACGTCGCGATCTGGAAGACAAACGACGGCAAATGGTTCGGCGTTTTCCAAAGAAGTCGCAACGAGCTTCCGGAAGCGCTCGAAAGTCTCGCGTCGACGTGGAAGTATTTACAGCGACGTTAATGAACGTTCAGTTTGACTTCCTCAAATGAAAAACCGCAAACAGGCGCGGACGCTTGTTTGCGGTTTTTTAGCTATAGAACTCGCTATTGCGCTACATCGCTTTCAGGACCAGACTCCAATCAAGGGCGATTCCCAAGGCGGCGTGCTGTCCCCAGCCGGAGAAAATAGATTTCGTCCGGCAGACAAGATAGCCCCAAAGAAGACCGCCGGCGATACAGCCAAACGTTTCCGACGCGGGATGCCCGTAATGAAGCATCGTTGAAGCGAGAACTTGCAGAAGAATTGCCGGCCCGACGCCAATTGTTTCCGACAGTCCCAGTTGTATAAACCCGCGGAACATGAATTCCCAGGCGAGGTAATAGAGGAACAGGTACATTATGGAGTGTACGATTAGCGCCGTCATCGAAACGCCTGCGAGAGGATTAAAAGGATAGACGGCGTAAAACTCTTTTGTATTGCCGCTTAGCCAGCCTATGACGAGCATAATGGGAACGAAGTTACAGAAACTGACCAACGTGCGTTTGAAGACGCCGGGAGTCAGGCCGTACTTCTGAAGTTTTTCCCGAAAGACGAACTTTACAATACAGCATGGTCCGACGCCCATGAGCAGAAACGCAGCCCATAATTTTCGCGCGTTCCAGAAGAATTGCGCGGGGGAAATCTGCTCCGTCATGGAGCCGTCGAGAGGCTTAGCACGTTGCGCCTCGGAAGTTCCTGACGGAAACGATTCCGCCAGAACGCATTTTCCTGTTTCGGGTTCGCCAAATCGAGGCGGGGAAGGAATATACTTCCACGCCGACAGCGCGAAGACCGCGTACAGGAGAATAACCGTCGTTTTGAAATTATCTCCGGAAATAAAGAGTCTGAGATAGTCCAAGACTGACTGTAAAAAAGAAACGTCTTCGGGGAGACTCCGGTTTGAAGCGGACGTTGGGTTCATTGTTTCTCTTGTTGCGGCGATAATTAAAGTTTGACGGCTTAATTCTATTTTTCTAACGGGAGGAGTTCGACGCGTCGAACGTAGTATTCGGCGAGTTCAGACTGCAACTGAATGCGTCCCGCAGACGGCTTGACGTCGTACGCCTGATTGACGAGAACGCCGTTTACATAGACGTCGACCGTCGTCCCTTTGCAGACGACTCGCAGCTCGTTCCACTCGCCAAGCGGTCGGTCAAGGTCGTTCTTTCCACGGAACCCCCGAACGTCCGCCCATTCCGGATCGCGCCCGAACCAATCGACTCGGCCGCTCAAGACGCGCTGCGGTTTTCCTTTGGGGTCGAAAACCCACGCGCCTAACTTCGATTTTTCAGGCTTGACGTTTGCGGTGAGCGCGAATTCTTCCGTATTATTTCCAACGACGATAAAGTCGCCAAGTCCGCCCTCGATAATATTAGTTTCGATTGAATAGAGCCAGCTGCCGCCGTAAGCGCCCTCCTTGCCAACCGAGTGAATCAGCAGTCCGCCGTCGCGGCAACGTTCTTCGCGGTTACCCCATGATTTCTCGCCCCACTTGAATTCCACGACGATCTGGTAATCTCGAAACGCGCGGTCCGAGGTAATTCCTCCGATTCCGTATCCGGAAATATGAAGGACTCCGTCTTCTACGGTAAATACCCCGTCTGGATCTTTGCCAGGCTCTTTTCCGGCTAGGAAAACGCTCCAGCCGTCGAGGTTTTTCCCGTTAAAGAGATCGATTTTTTCTGTAACGACTTCTGGCGTTGGTTCGTCGCCGCGCGCCGACGGAGATAAAAAAGAACACAGAGCGACCGCCGTAAGCGCCGCGGCTAAAGTCCAAGAAGAACGAGTCATTTGTAAGTCTCCAAAAGCGGAACACGGAGCGCTGAACGCAGTTAGCGAGTCCATTTGCCGCACTTTACGCAGTATTCGTCTTTATGACCGAAACCGCAGGTCGTGCACAGGCGCGCTTCATATCGCGCGCTTCCAACCCACTTGCCGCATTTTACGCAATTCTGGCTCTTAGAGCCGAATCCGCAGTTAGTGCAAATTCGTGCGTTATAGTAGTTTGATCCCGTCCACTTGTCGCATTTTACGCAATTCTGGATTTTATTTCCGAATCCGCAACTGACGCAAAGTAGAGCAGGATAATAGTTTGGAGCGCTTGCTTCTGTCGGAACGCACACTGACGTCGCAAGAATCGCTAAAAAGAACAGTATCTTCTTAAACATTTTTATATCCCCTAGGTTAAAGGCTGCACGTTAATTGTAGCGCTCATTTTCGATTTATCGACGTCAGAAAGCGTTTATTACAAAAAATAGCGTTTTTTACCGTCTATGACGAAAAGGCGCTTTGACGTGGTTTTTCTTGACAATCAAATTGCCGTTGGTATCATTTCCTTTGAACGCCGATCCTGTTTCACAGCGATCGGCGTCGGTAACCGGTTATGAAATGGAGTACTACGTTATGTTTAAAAGAACCATTACGTTTTGTTGCGCCGTCTCGTTCATTTTGATCGGCGCGGCCTCTAACTTGTTTGCGCAAGACGCGCCAAAATATGAACCGCCCGCTATCCAGCAGGAGGGCGGTTGGAACCTCATTCTCGTTCCCGATCCGCAAGCTTATACACGCTATTCGCGAAATCAAGGAATCTACGATCTGATGACGACGTGGATTGCCGAAAACGCTGGAAAGCTCAACGTCAAAGGCGTCGTTTGCGTCGGCGATATGGTTGAATCGAATAATTTACAGCAAGGGGACGGAAAGTTTGCCAATCAGACGAGCAAAGAGATGTGGGAATGCACGGCCGGCGCGTTTGCGCGCCTTAACGGGATTTGCCCATGCTTCGTTGCGACGGGCAATCACGATTACGGGCCGTTTATCTATCCCGACGGGAACCATTACGGTACTCGTTCTTCTCTGAACCGTGAAACGCAGTTTTCTCAGTATTTTCCAATCGACGGCAATCCCGCGAATAAAGGCGTTCTGTTTGAAACCTTTGAGAACGCGTACGGCATTAAGACGCTCGAAAACGCTGCGTATCAGATCGAAGGAACCGAAGGTCAGCGCGTCGTTATTGTCGTCCTTGAATTTGCGCCGCGCGACGAAGCGCTCGCTTGGGCTAAAAGCGTTTTTGAACGTCCGGAAAACGCCGACGCGTTTGGGATTGTAGTAACGCATTCTTACATGCGACCCTATACGGCCAACTGCGAACGCGATAAGTCCGAGAGCTATGGCGTTAATAAAGAGGGCGGCAACGCAGGCCAAGCGATTTGGGAAAAACTAGTATATCCGACAGCCAATATTCGTATGGTTCTTTGCGGTCACCACTCAACCGCAGACAACATGGATGGCTGCACCGGATTTCGCGTCGATAAAAACGCCGCCGACAAGACTGTCTCGCAGCTCCTCTGCGATATGCAGGCGATGGGCGGCGGTTGGGAAGGGAACGGCGGCGACGGCTGGCTTCAAATTTTGGAATTCTCCAAAGATATGAAAACCGTTAAGCTTCGAACGTTCTCGCCTCTCTTTGCGATTTCTCCGACGACGCAGGAGCACGCCTGGTGGCACAACGAACGTCAGGAATTTGAATTTAGTATTGAATGAGCGCCGCGTTAAAAAACGCGCCGTTTCATGAAGAAGCGGCGCGCAGCGGCAATTATCATTTGGGGGAATTTGAGCGAATCGGTTCAAATTCCCTTTTTTTATTTCCCTTTGCCGACAATAAGAATCGGCTGCCAGGGGGCAATTTCCGGAACGACAAAGCGGCGGTAGCCGTCGGAATCCGGTTCCGAACCTTTTACGGACGTCTCGTTGCAGTCGAAATCATAGACCGTAATTTCCGAAAGCTCGGTCTTAATCATAAAGGCGGCCTCTTCCGCGGGATCGAAATTCGCGTTGATCGCGACGGCGGCAAAGGAACCGTCTTCCGCCTGTTTGCGCATCCAGAAATGAATTTTCCCAAACGAATCAACGTATCCCGGCAACGTGTCTTTCGAAAGCCAGCGCATAATTCTGCGAATTTGCGACTGTTTAGGATAGTTATAGAAATTTGACCAAGGGAAATATCCGTTGAGGCAAACGCGGCCGCCAAGCGGATTTTCATAAATACCCAAGATCGTTTTCGCAACTTCGTTTCCGCCGTAATCGACCGCGCTGGACAGCGTCTCTGCTTTCGGGCTCGTTAAGTGAAGTTCATAGATCGGCTCGCGCCAGAACGACTGACGCAGGTCGCGCGTTCTTCCCGCGAATTTTCCGTTGAGTTCATGATCGGTGAATTTTTCGATCCCGTCGACTCTAATAACGCCGCCGTAT
>CAMNJU010000157.1 GCA_946541595.1 uncultured Planctomycetales bacterium | reverse complement strand
ATTCAACATATTTGCGAAAAACCGAGTCGGCCTCAGCCTGTTTCGGCAAACCAGCTACGGCCACCATATATACGGCTACAACCGAACCGTCGCGATACGCGATTCCCTGAGTGCCATAAGCGCCGCCATGTCCAAAAGAATCGTCGCTCACCGTAACGCCAAACCCGTATTGCGAGGAAAGCGTATCGCCTGTTTGCTTACGGGAAATTTCTTCAATTGCCTTTTCCGAAACTATGCGACGTCCGTTTGCGCCAATTCCTTTATTACCAAGCATTTGATAGAATTTAATAAAATCCTTGGCCGACGAAAACAGGCCACCTCCCCCTTCGGCAAAACGCGGCGAGCCGTCGTCAAGAGACGGAGTCTGACTGAATCGAATCGGCTTGAGGCATTCATTTTGAGAATCCCACGCATAGGGAGTGGCTAAACGTTTCATTTGATCTTCATTTGGATAAAAAGTCGTGTCAGACATTTCCAAGGGTTCAAAGACGCGCTCTTGCAAAAATTCCTCAAACGACTTGCCTGTTACAGCTTCCACTGCGGCCTGCCCCACGTCTATACCAAGATTAGAATAGGAGTAACGAGCGCCTGGTTCATCTATTAAAGGAGTTGTTCCGACAATCGTCATAAGTCGCTGGACAGGAAGAGAATCTATGCCATATTTTTCTTGGAATGGAGTAATAAACGGAAAACCGGCAGTGTGGCTCAACGCTTGTCGAAGCGTAGGTTTCGTTTGGGCGGAAGTCAGCAAAACAGAACCGTTCTCCTGTTTATGAGCAACTTTAAGATCTTTCAATTGAGGGAGATAGTTCTCAACAGGAACGTCAAGATCAAGCAGACCTTCGTCTACGCAGATCATAACAGCAACGGCAATTACTGCTTTTGAATTGGATGCGATCCAAAAGAAAGAGTCGTCCTTCATCGGCGTTTTAGAGTCAATATCGGCCCACCCGAGCGCGTCAACAGAGAGAATCTCTGTGGGAGTCGCAACGATAAGAACGGCGCCTGGCATGCTCCCATCGTCTACAAACTTAGACCACGACGTTACAAAGTTAGATTCTTCTGTTTGCGCGTTCACGCTCGCAACGCCACAAAGCGACGTCAGAAGAACTAGTATTCCGGCCCCCAACGCCCAAACTCGCAATCCTCTTCGGCAATTCATAAGGAACTCCAATCAATCGAACAATCGCACACTCAGCCGAGCGCTTCAAGGACGAAAACAAAAAACGTAGTTCTACGTCGCTAAACGCCAACGCAGCAAAGTCATAAAACATAATCAAAAACGCTCCCAAAGCGTCTTAACGACGTCATATTGAGAGCGTCTTTTCAATGTAATAAAATCCCCCCGTAACCGGAAAGATCAAGCTGCGTCAGTCAATAATCTTTGCGACTTGAAATTCAACGATTCCTACTGCGCCTTCTTTTTTCAACTGAGGAATAAGTGAACGAACGCACTTTTCGTCGACAATCGTCGATACGTCGACCCACCCATCCTCGGCCAAGGGCGAAACCGTCGGTTTGAGCATCGCGGGTAAAACATTCAGTACGGCTTCCAGCTTGTCCTGAGGAACGTTCATCATTAACGAAACTTTCCCTTCAGCTTCCAAAGTCGCCTTGAGAAGCATAACGATATCGTCAATCTTTTCCTTCTTCCAGGGATCGGCGTAGGAATTCTTATTAACGATAAATCTCGTCGTACTTTGCAAAATCTCGTCGACGATACGGAGATTATTGGCGCGCAAGGAACTTCCAGTTTCGGTAACCTCGACAATCGCGTCCGCAAGCTTCGGAGGTTTAACTTCAGTCGCGCCCCAACTGAATTCTACGTTCGCGTTTACGCCATGTTTGGCAAGATACGACTTAGCCAAACCGACCGCCTCAGTAGCAATTGTTTTCCCCTCCAAGTCCTTAACGGACTGAACCGGCGAATTCTCAGGAACACAAAGAACCCAGCGGACAGGCCGACGGCTTACCTTGGAAAACGTAAGTTCCGCAATTTCCTGAACGTCTGCGCCCGTCTCAATAATCCAATCATGTCCAGTAAGACCGGCGTCCAGAACGCCGTTCGCAACGTAACGCGCCATTTCCTGTGCGCGAATTAACATGCATTCAATCTGTTCGTCGTCGATCGTAGGAAAATAGCTACGCTTTTCAATGGTAATATTGTATCCGCTTTTACGGAAGAGATCGACCGTCGCTTCTTGAAGACTTCCGGCGGGAATTCCCAACTTTAACTTTTGATCAGCCATGACGCTCCTAAACTACTATTATCTTATGCCAACTTAGCCGAAGATAGCCGCATCCTTCACAAACGGAAGAACTACTTCTTATAAACCTCTTTAGGGTCAAAAACTCGCTCCCCGACGACGACATAGTCGTCGCCTTCCAGCTTACGGAAAAAGCAACTGGGATAACCTTCGTGGCAAGCAGAACCGCCGACCTGATCGACTTTTAACAAAAGCGTGTCGCAGTCGCAGTCGATGTAAATCTCGTGAACTTTTTGGACGTTGCCGCTTTCCTCGCCCTTACGCCAAAGCTTTTTACGGCTCCGGCTGTAATACACGGCGTAACCGAGTTTCAGCGTTTCATTATAGCTTTCCTCGTTCATATAGGCCATCATCAAAACTTGCCCAGTTTTGTAATCTTGCGCGATAACAGGAACAAGTCCGTCGCCTTTTGCAAAATTGGGGCGCGTCTTACCATTGCAGCAATTGCAGGATTCGCTCATCTTATCAATCTTTTCTTCTGTTAATAACGTTCATGACGCAGTATTCGTATCTGGTCATATTAACTAATTAAACAATATCATTTTCGAGCGTTAGCGGCAGCTCGCAACCTTTCGATCGTCTGTAAATTAACGTCTCGTTGCATACGAAGATCGTCGAGGGACTCACGTTCTTTTGCCACTACTTGCGCAGGAGCTTTTTCTACGAAACTTCCGGAAAGTTTTGCCTCTTTCGACTTAATAAAGCCGTTGAGTCTTTCAACTTCCTTCTCTTTCTTTTGAATTTCGGCGGAAATATCGATTAAGTCTGCAACGTCGACGTATATTTCCATTGCAGTCGTCGTTGCGTTCGACGAAAGAGCCGGCGGCTCTACGTCGGGCCCCATCTGCGTTACGACTGACGCCGCCATTGATTTGAAGTATTCGCCCATAGGGCGCAACAAATCTGCAATTTCAGAGGAACACTTAACTACGAATTCCACTTCTGTTCTGGGCGGCACGTTCTGGCGCGCGCGAGCGTCGCGAACGCAACGCAAAGCCTCTTGGAAGTACGAAAACTGCTTCTCGATTTCAGGATCAATATTCGATTCGTCAAGGACAGGCCAAGGCGCAATTGTAATGCTTTCCGCAGCTTGAATGGGTTCGTTTAAACCGCGAACAGGCGCAAAGTCAGCAAGACGGCGCCAAACTTCTTCCGTAACAAAGGGAGTGATCGGATGAAGCAGTCGCAATAGCGCGTCCAAAACGCCCAACAAGACGTTCTGTACAAGTTCACGACGTTTGTCGTCATAAAGGCGCGCCTTGGAAATCTCGACATAGAAACTGCAAAATTCGTCCCACGCGAAATCATACAACGTACGCGCGGCGTCCGAAAACTTGTACTGTTCAAGGGATTCGGTAACGCGTTTGGCCACGCTTGTCAGGCGGCTGATAATCCAACGATCTTCCACGCACAGCTCATCGGCAGAAACAGATCGCGGAGTGAATCCGTCCAGATTTATCATCACAAAACGGGAAGCGTTCCACAGCTTATTGCAGAAATTGCGCGCAACTTCAAAGCGCTCGCCTACCACCGGACCAAGAGGAAAAGCCTTCTCTTCGGGTGTATCGGCCCATTGAGTCGAAAAACTCTTTTTGCATTTTGGACACGCGATGACATGCTGTGTCCGATTCTTCTTGGTTTGCTCGATTACTGAGCCGCAGTGCGGACACTCAAAATCAAGAGTCAAACGAACGTCTTGACTTTCCGTAGTCAGGTACACAAGCGCAAAACGAAGAGCGTCGGCGCCGAATTTCTCCATAACGGCGACAGGATCGACCCCGTTGCCCTTCGACTTCGACATGCCTTCGCCGTACTTATCCAAAATCTTTGGATGAATGAAGACTTGCTGGAACGGTTTCTTACCGGTGTTGAAGTAGCCGGCAAGAACCATACGCGCTACCCAAAGGCTGATAATATCTCGGCTCGTAATAAGCGCGCTCGTCGGATAATAATACTCAAGCTCAGGAGTCTTATCAGGCCAGCCAAGAGTCGAATGAGGCCACAGCGCTGAACTAAACCACGTATCCAGAACGTCTTCTTCTCGTTTTAACGTACAACCGGGAACCGCGTCTTCTTTTAAATTCTCCGTCTGAGAGCAAAGAAGCCACCCGTCGTTAGCTTCATTGCGCCGCCATAATACGTCGCTACGACCGGCAAACGCACTTTGCAAAACGCTTTCTTCAACATCCGGGCAGTACCAAATCGGAATCTGATGTCCCCACCAAAGTTGGCGACCAATCGGCCAATCGCGCTTTTCAGAAAGCCAATCAAGATATCCCTTTGCATAACGCGAAGGTTTAATCTCGACTTCTCCGCTCGTAACGGCGTCCATAGCGGTCTGAGCCAACTTATCCATTTTCACAAACCATTGGTCGTTCAGATAGGGCTCAATCGGCGTCTTCGAACGATCGGAAGTCGCGATTTCAATCGTTCGATCTTCCGTCTTAATGAGAACGCCCTCGTTTTCCAACTCTGACAAAATCTCGGTTCTAACCTTCTTAATCGGCATGCCTTGATATTTGCCGGCGTTTTCATTATAGGTCCCGTCACGATTCAAAAGATTGATCATCGGAAGTTTTTGACGCAGACCAACTTCATAGTCGTTAGGATCGTGGGCAGGAGTAATCTTTACACAACCGGTGCCTTTGTCCGGTTTAGCCCAGACGTCGGCAATAAGCGGAATCTCACGTTGTTGAATCGGAAGAATAACCTTTCGCCCCATCTTCGCCATTTCGGCAAGTTTAATGAGTTCGGGAAGAATCTTGGAACGGCGTTCCATCAATGCGTCCAGTTCAGCCTTAGCTTCATCCCTGTCCCGTTCGGACCCCGTCTCAATTTTCTCACGCAAAGCGGCTTCAATTCGATCGAACTCGCCTGCTGGATCCGGATGGACAGCAACGGCCACGTCGCCCAGCATCGTTTCAGGACGAGTTGTCGCCACCGTAACAAACTTCGGTTCGCCTTCCTGCGGATTAACAACCGGATAATTAAGATACCAAAAATGACCGGCTGTCGTTTCGTGAAAAACTTCGTCGTCGCTCACAGCCGTCTGCAATTTGACGTCCCAATTCACCAAGCGCTTGCCGCGATAAATCAAACCGTCGGCAAATAACTTAAAGAAAAAGGCACGTACAGCTTTTGCGCATACGTCGTCAAGGGTAAAGCGAAGCCTACGCCAGTCGCAACTGCACCCCATCGCTTTAAGCTGACTCAAAATGCGCGCTTGGTACTGATCTTTCCAATCCCAAATACGTTGGACAAGAGCCTCGCGACCAAGATCCCACCGCGTCTTTCCTTCTTGTTCGAGCAAGCGTTTTTCTACGATAGCTTGCGTGGCAATGCCCGCATGGTCAACGCCGGGAACCCACAACGTCTCAAACCCCTGCATGCGCTTCATGCGAACAAGCGCGTCCTGCAAAGAATCATTCAACGCGTGCCCCATATGAAGCATACCGGTGACGTTCGGCGGGGGAATCACAACGGCGTAAGGACGCTTGTTAGGATTGACGTCGCTATGAAAAAAACCTTTTTCTTCCCAAAACTTCATCTGACGCTCTTGCGCGGCGATGTGATCATATTGGGTGGGAAGATCGTTGATCAATTGCTCTTGATTTGTCATAACCGAAAACGACGTAAAAACGACACTCTCAAAAATCTGAGGGAACGTAATTTTAATATAGCAAAAAAGAGAGCTAAACAGCTCCCCAACACACATTCTTCCGTGAGCGGCGCGACAGACAAAAGCGCGACCCTCGCTCGCAAAAGCGCGGGTCGAACGTCTGAATACACACGCCAACCGTCTTCATATACGTCGAACAGGACGAACGCCTGAGTCAAACGGGTAAAAGACCTAAAGAACTTGAGGTTATTTTACAAAAAATCGATAAAAAGCCAACCCCCCAACCCCAAAGGGAAAGTCCCTTTACTTCACGAAAAATATCTACAACTAACAATAGGGTTATTATCGCTAAAATCTATGCAACCGTTTTATTCTAACACTTCCCTGAGTTGACGAGGTCTTAATTGTCGATTTCCATAGGCGCAAGTATAAGAGCGTCGTCTTTATTGCCCGACCACTTTGGCAACGCGCACTTCCGAGCGGTCCACCCCGCATGCAGAAGGCGCCCCTTCACGTCGTCAGTTGAGTCGACGGAACCTTGAAGCAGTTGAACACGTGAACTATTTCGAGCGGTTTCTCCCGGAAGCGTAATAGACTCTCCTTCTTGAGCGTCTACTAAAGGACGTATTTCAAAGCATCTTTCAATAATCGTGGCGCAACGGTCATGCAGAGTCCTTGCGGCTGCGCCAATCGCGTCGTCGGCGACCGTATCCAACGGTTCTTTGACAAAATCGACAAAACGCGCCTCGCGTTGCAGCGTTGCCAATAACTCAATTGCGTCAGATCTTCCCAGCACGCTCGACGCGTTTGACCCAACCGCCTGTTTGATATTCTTTACCGGTTCCTTTTTCTCTAACGCTAAGGTTGATTGGCCCGTCGAAAGAGCGGCGTTTATGCGTTCCGATTTTTCTTGGTCTGTTAAAGCAAACCAAAAAGCCTTAATTGCAGTGCTTAATCCCATAAAAATTCATATCCTCAATTCTTTGAGCAGGACGCCGAAGTACAAAAACATCGTTCTGCCATGTTATGTCAACGCCTGCAAAGAGAAAGAAACTCCTGTTAAATATGTAAAACAATTTTTGAGGGGCGCTTGTCATCCAGAGGCAGAACGGTCTGCCCCCAAACTGATTCGTTTAAAACATTAGGGTCTCATTCGACAATCCGCCCTCCCCCGAGAAGACGGTCTCGCCAGTAGCACACTAAAGACTGTCCAGGCGCAACTCCAAAGCGCGGCAAATCAAGTCTCGCTTCAAAAGAACCGTCGCGAGATATCCGTACGGTAGCAAAAGTCGATTCGTTTCGGTAACGTGCCTTAACTTCACAACGAAAATCCTCGTCTATAGGCGTGTCAACGTGCCAATTAGAATCGACTGCACGAATGCTGTCAACGCTCAAAGCGTCGTACGGTCCTAATACAACCCCGCACTTTTCCGGCAATATCTTTTGGACGAAAATTCTTTCGCCAAATCCCATCCCCAAACCTTTTCTCTGGCCTATTGTATATTTTTCGTATCCATGATGCCGGCCAATTATTTCTCCATCCATCGAAAGAAAAGGCCCAGAAGTGTCTTGAGGAAAATCAGTCCAACGGTCCGGAGAGTTTTCTCTGACCTTTCGTATAAAATCTACATGATTCTTGTCGGCAACAAAACATATCTCCTGACTGTCTTTCCGCTCGGCGATCGGCAATCCTTTTTTTGAAGCAATGCCGCGCACATGTTCCTTTGTATACCCGCCTACGGGAAATTCAACAATATCTAGATTTTGAGACTTCACGCCGTATAGGAAATAACTCTGATCCTTCTTTGATAGCGCTCGGGCAAAAAAGAAAGCGTTTGGATTATTTGTCAGCCACTCTGGCGTTTGGGCATATTCAGACTTCTGATTAAATCCCCAAAAAGCGTCGACGTCCCCGTTCTCCGCACGTTCTTTATCTAACCAATCCTTTTCCGTAAGCTTACGAACATAGTGTCCTGTTGCAAGACAATCGGCGCCAAGACGTTTGACAACGTCTAAAAGCAGTCCGAATTTTATATTCCGATTACATAAAACACAAGGATTCGGCGTATGCCCTAAGAAGTATTCGTCTACAAAATTATCGACAATAGAAGAGAATGCCGCGTCGAGGTCAAGAATCATGAGTTCAATGCCAAGATAATTAGCAACTTCAATTGCCGACGAGGCGTCTTTGGGAAGTAAAAAAGGAATCCGATCCGGGGACCACTCCAACCGTGACAACGAGCCGGATTCTTCAATTCGAAAAAAACTCAGACGGGCTTCAGCGCCTACCTTGGCTAGAACGGCGCGCGTTTCATCCTCGCACAATGTGTTCTGATACCGGTGCCTCATAAATAAGCCGCGAACCGAATCGCCGCGTTCAAGAAGCAAGGAAGCAGAAACTCCGCTGTCAACACCGCCAGAAAGAGCAA
>CAMNJU010000156.1 GCA_946541595.1 uncultured Planctomycetales bacterium | reverse complement strand
GCTTGGCGCCGGTTTCTCGGCGGGCTGCGCTTCTTTTAACGCTTCAGGCGCCGAAGGGCCGGGATCTGCCGCAGGCGTAAGCGACGTTACCGGGGCGGCGGGTTCGGCCGACGCTGTCGCGAGCGGCTGCGGTTCGGGAACTTCGACGGGCGGAACCAGCCGCGGCGCGTTCTGCGACGGGAGCGAGACTTTCATGAGAACGCCCGAATCGGCGGCGGGGCTGAGCGCGCCGGAGTCCAGAGAATCGACCTGATACCGTGTCGGTTCCTCATAGGCGACCGTTCTTACCGGATCGGTCGCAAACGTCGTCGGACGCCGCGCGGAACCGGCGCCGTCGTAGCCGAGGCCCGGCAGAACGAGCGCGTACGGCGACGCGTTCGGTTGCGGGTAGACCTGAGAATACGGCGAGTAGAACTGCGGGGCGGGCGCGAACGCGGCTTGGCGCGTTTCCGATTCGTCCGCTAATCCGGGCAGGACGAAACGCCATGAAAATTGATTGTCCGCCTGAGCGGGGGCCGGGGCAGGGGCAGGACGCCCTTGAGTCGGCTGCGTTTGACGTTCCTGAGACTGCCGACGTGCGTCGACGTCGACGCGGCGATTGAGCGTTTTGAGCAGCGTTTCGCCCTGAACGAAGCTGGGCGTCGTCTCTGCACTGAACGCGGCTATCGCGACGTTATAGCGGATTGCGGCGACAATCGCCTCTCTTTGCGAGGCGTAATAGCGTTCGGCTGCGGAGAAGAGGGAAGCCGGAGTTCCCGACGTGGACGTAAATTCGCTCTTGAGAAGCGCAAGGTCGGCGTTCGCCTGATTGGCGCGAGACTGCAGCGTCTCGTAGAGCAGAGGCAGCAGGACGTTGAGTCGACCGGCCTCTTCCGAGACCTGGCGCGAGCGCGCGATCTCTTCGAAGCGCGTCTGATAGACTTCCGTCGAGGGGGCCGCCGAAGGAATGTAGAGCGCGACGACGCTATTGCCGAAGAGTTTGACGGTCTTCTTTCCGGAGGCGTTCGCGCGGACCATGGCGGCTTGCCGACCGGCGGCGGTCGAGAACGCCGCGTCGAAATCGTATTGCGCCTGCTGGAAACACAGACGCGCGGAATCAAGACGCTGTTTGGCGTTGTTTTTAACGGAGTTGGCGAGTGTGGCGACGTCGGGCGGCGCTTGCGTCGGGTACTTTCGCCCAACTTGCCCGTAGCATTCGTTAACGTAATTCTGGTAAGTCAAGCAGAGGTGGTAGATCGCGTATTTGCCCGCCAAGTCCCAGTAGGCGGCCAGACGCTGAAAACGGTCGGCCGGATAATAGACTCCGTACAGGACGCGATCGATTGAAAGGGGTTCGCCGTCGAGCGCCGAGTTAGCGGGAACTGGAAAGAACGCCGCGAGCTGTCGGCCGGCGACGTCGTCGGCCGCCGGCTTTTGAACGGTCGGGACTTGCGTCCGCTGCGACTGGGCCGCGGGCTGGCTTTGCGGTTGAGCGGGGGGCTGATTTTGCGGCTGGGCGGCCGGCGCGGGCGTATCCGCAGGCGCCGCCGGAGCTGCGTCGGGAAGTTCTATGGCGACGTCGGCGTCTTGCCCTTGCGCGGTTGCGGCGAGAAAGAGCGCGACGCTGAAAAACGCGGCTGGCAGAAGCGTCGACGGGATAATCGTGCGCGAAAACGCGAGACGGTTTGAGCGTGGCTGTGCGTTTACGGGCGCGGCGACGAATTTCATGACATGCTCCCAAGTTCCGCGGAAATAGGACGCGCTTTTTACGCCCGTTTACCGAGGAATCTGACGGCGGAGGATAATAATTGCGTTTGAATAATAAAACTTGCGACGTTGCGGACGGCCGCGTTTCGGCGCGCCCGCTAGGTCGAGGGGCTAGATCGCGCCTCCGCTGCGCCGCGATCTAAAGCCAATTAACCAATCCTCTATTATAATCTGGAAGGCTAAAAATGAAAATCTTTTGGCCTGACTTTTGACCCTTTTCTGGGACTTTTTGCCGAAAAAAAAAGAATGTGGTAGAAATAATCGGTTTATGCGGTATAACTGGTTGTAATTTGTTTTTGGTTTGCGCGTTAGCGCCCGGTGAAACGGACTCGAAAAAGGAATGTTGTTTATGGCCCAGACGCAATTTACCGCATACGGCGACGAACTGGAAGAAGCGCAAATCTCGGGCGCTAAACGTCGGTTCTGGCGGCGGTTTACCGTCTTTGTGATCTTGATTTTGCTCGTCGGCGGCTGCGTCGCGCTTTTCGCGCGGCGCTATATGGCCCCGATCGTCGTCGAAGAGGCGACCCCGGATAAAGCCGTAGGGTGGCTCGTATTGCGCGATCTGAGCGAAGAATCGGCGGACAATCAGGAGAAACTGTTTGACCTATATCTGGGGAGCGTTTCCGTTCCGAGCGCCGAGGACGCGAAGAAAACGACGTATAAACTGCCTGAACCGGTTAAAAAGTTCTCCGGTTTGTTCCTTGCCGGAAGGGAGAAAAAGGTCGACGAGTGGGAAAAGTCGTATCGCCGTCCCCCGTATCTGCGCGTCGATTATGTAATTAAGCCGCAAAAGACGCGAACGAGCCAATATATCCTTTCGAGCGACGTTGCGCCGGGACCGTCTCTGGAAAAGCGCTGGAACGCGCAACGCGAACAGCTCGCCAAGGGCGGAAAAGGCGCGAAGAAAACGCTGGCGGAAAAGAACGTTCAGCTCCTCATGATGCAGTGGTTTGCGACAAGGTGCAAATCCTACGACGCGGCGCCCGACGATCAGAAAAAGGCGAAGCTCGACGCGATCGCCGCCGAACTCTCGAACGTTCAGGGCTTTTACAACGGAATTCGGGAAGCCGCGAAGAAAAAGCCGCTAACGCAGTCTGAACTCCTTAAAGAGTTTGAAATGTCCGTTGAAAGCTGGCCTGAATTCGCGTCCCTTGAAGAACTCGCGAAAATCCTATGGTTTAAAGATCTCGTCGAAGGAATTGTCGCCAATCAGACGACGGGCGCGTCTTTTGCCGCGTTTTCCTATCCGCCGCTTGTTCCGTCTCCGTTGGGCGCGGCGGAGGGGCAGGATTCTGAAAACCGGCAGAAGAGGCTTTTCGAGTTCAAGGGCGAGTACGCGGATAAGGCGGCCGACGCGGTTCGGAATTACCTCTTCAAGCCGACGGCGGAATAACCGGCGCCCCTCCCGAAAGAGAAATGAAAAAAGCGTTAACGTTCGCATTTGACCGTTAACGCTTTTTTTAACGTCTTTCAAACAAAAGTATCCGCGCTTTACTTTAACAGCTGGCGCAGAACGGTTTGCAGTACGCCGCCGTTGAGGTAATAATCCAACTCGACTTTCGCGTCTATGCGCACGCGAACGTTGAATTTCGTTACTCTGCCGATCGTTTCAGGATCGGTCGACGTCGCGACGACCTCGATTTCCGAGCGCGGCTGGAAGTCTTTGCCGAGCGTCGGGATCGTAAAGAGCTCCGTGCCCGTGAGGCCGAGCGATTTCCAGCTTGCTCCGTCGACGAATTCGAGCGGCAGAACGCCCATGCCGACGAGATTGCCGCGGTGAATTCGTTCGAAGCTCGACGCGAGAACCGCGCGAACGCCGAGCAGCGTCGTGCCTTTCGCGGCCCAGTCGCGGCTCGAGCCCGTGCCGTATTCCGCGCCCGCAAGAACGACGAGGGGCGTCTTTTCC
This sequence comes from uncultured Planctomycetales bacterium, assembly GCA_946541595.1. Lineage (GTDB taxonomy): Bacteria > Planctomycetota > Planctomycetia > Pirellulales > Thermoguttaceae > RUG369. Next base: position 4,671 of record CAMNJU010000156.1, on the reverse strand, counting down.
GCGCGGTACTTAACCGCCGCGTCGTAGACGCTCATGACGGGCCCGTCGCTCGCCGTCGCTCCAAGGTACTTGGTAACGCCTCCTTCGGTACCCGGCGCAAGCTGATTGCGGATGCGGATATTCGCAAAGGTGCCGCGCGTCATAACGCGGTCGTTTCCGCGCCGCGAACCGTAGCTGTTGAAGTCGCGGATTTCGACGCCGGAGTCGAGAAGGAACGTGCCCGCCGGGGAATCTTGCTTAATCGCGCCCGCCGGGGAGATGTGGTCGGTCGTAACGGAATCGCCAAGGCACAAAAGTGCGCGCGCGCCTTCGATCGGCTCTTGCGCGGCAGGTTCGCGCGTCATTTCGGCAAGGAACGGCGGCTCCTGAATATACGTGCTCTTGACGTCCCAGTCGTAAAGTTCGCTCGGCTGCGACGGAATCGCGTTCCAAAGGGGATTCGAGTCGAAGACGCCGCGATAATTAGCCGCGTACACTTCCGCGTTGAGCGCGTGTTCGGCGATCGCGTCGATCTCTTCGTTCGTCGGGAAGATTTCCGAGAGCATGACCGGCTTGCCGTCTTTGTCGGTTCCGATCGGTTCAGACGTCATGTCGATATCGGTCGTTCCGGCGAGCGCGAACGCGACGACGAGCGGCGGGCTGGCGAGATAGTTCGCCTTAACGAGCGGATTGACGCGCCCTTCGAAGTTTCGGTTTCCGCTGAGAACGGCGGACGCGACCAAGTCGGCGTCGGAAACCGCTTTCGCGACCGGACCGGGGAGCGGACCGCTGTTCCCAATACACGTCAGGCATCCGTATCCGACGACGTTAAAGCCAAGTTCTTCAAGCGGTTTGAAAAGATCCGCTTTTTTAAGGTAATCGACGACGACGCGCGAGCCGGGCCCGAAACTCGTCTTAACGTAGGATTTGGGACGAAGGCCGCGCGCGACCGCCTTTTTCGCAAGAAGGCCCGCGGCGATCATGAGACGCGGCGCGCTCGTATTGGTGCAGCTGGTAATCGAGGCGATAACGACGGCGCCCTGTCCGATCTCCTCCGCGCCCTCTTTCGGGAGACGGGGCGATTCCGCGCCTTCGTAACCGTTCCAGTCGACGACCGCTTTCTTATTCGCTTCCTCTTCGGAGAGCGCGAATCCGCGTTCGGCGATAGGCGCGCGGAGCGACTTCTGGAACGCGTTCTTCATCTCGCGGAGCGGAACGCGGTCTTGCGGACGCTTCGGGCCCGCAAGACTCGGCTCGACCGTCGAAAGATCGAGCGTGAGAACTTTGGTATATTTAGGCGTCGGCGCGTCTTCCGAACGGAAGAGCCCTTGCGCCTTGGCGTATTTTTCGACGAGCGCGACTTTCTCTTCCGGACGGCCGGTCTCGCGCAGGAATTGGAGCGTCTTGGCGTCGATCGGGAAGAAGCCCGTCGTCGCGCCGTATTCCGGACCCATATTCGCGAGCACCGCGCGATCGGCGACGTCGAGATTCGTCGCGCCGTCCCCGAAGTATTCGACGAATTTGCCCACGACGCCCTCTTTGCGAAGAATCTGAACGATCGTCAGCGCGAGATCCGTGCCCGTCACGCCGCCCGGCAGCTTTCCTTTGAGCTCAAATCCGACGACTTGCGGCGCGAGCATGTAGTACGGCTGGCCGAGCATGACCGCTTCCGCTTCAATACCGCCGACGCCCCAGCCGAGAACGCCGAGCCCGTTGATCATAACGGTGTGGCTGTCGGTGCCCACGACGCTGTCCGGATAGACGAGCCCGTCCAGGCCCGCCGCTTGCGACGCCGCGTTCGAGCCTTCGCACACGACCCGTCCGAGATATTCAAGATTGATCTGGTGGATAATCCCGACCGCCGGCGGAACGACGCTGAAATTATCGAGCGAACGCTGCGCCCAGCGGAGCAGCGAGTAGCGTTCGGCGTTGCGTTCGAATTCGCGGTCGACGTTCTTCTGGAGCGCGTCGGCGGAACCGAAATAGTCGGTCTGGACCGAGTGGTCGACGACCGCGTCGACCGGAATGAGCGGGTTAATCTTTTTCGGATCGCCGCCGAGCCGCTTCATGGCCGAACGCATCGCGGCGAGATCGACGACCGCGGGTACGCCCGTAAAGTCTTGCAGGATAACGCGCGCGGGCTTAAACGGAATTTCGACCGACGACGCGAGCGTCGGGCTCCAGGCCGCGAGACTTGTAACGTCCTTTTCGGAAACGGCAAAGCCGTCGCAGTTGCGCAGCGTCGCTTCAAGGAGCACGCGAATCGAGTACGGGAGCGCCGAGAGTTCGGTCAGGCCCTGCTCTTCCAAAGCGCCGAGCCGGTAATAGCCGTATCTTTTGCCGTTTACGTCGAGGACGTCAAACGATTTGAAATAATCGCGAGTCGAATTTGCGTCGGTCATGCGCGCGTCTCCTGAATCTTTCTGTCTTGCGAATCGAGTCGAACGAAATGTTCGAGCTGGTAATGGAGTCTATTTTACCCCGTTTTTTATGATCGAATAGGGCCAAACCCTTGGGCGGCGGCCGGGATCGGCAGATTTGGCAGAAATCCAAGCAAGAAACAAAAAAACCGCTCCCAGAAGGAAGCGGTTTTAAGTGGCGGGGGCAGGACTTGAACCTACGACCTCAAGGTTATGAGCCTCGCGAGCTACCAGCTGCTCCACCCCGCGGTCATGAAACGTTGCCGCCGCGGCGCGCCGCGTCAAACAACGTCGTTGATTATAACGCGCCGCCGGCTGACGTCGAGGGGCGTCGTTATTTTTTTTCAAAAAATTTTTCCTTTACAAATTGAAATCCAGTCTGCGCGCGCGTACAATAGCGTCGGAAGTCGGACGCGGCGCGCTGAAAAGCAGCGCGCGAACCCTGCGCTTTTTCGGCGCTTAGCGGCGGTTCGACGCGTTGAAGCCGCGCTGGACGAAACTCGGTTTTCGCCAGCGCGCGGACAGGCAGTTTTCTGCATGCCGAATTTCGGTTGCGGCGCCTCTTAGGGAAGCGAGATTTACCATATGAAACGATTTTACGATATTGCGTTATTTACATTCGCTCTTCTTCTTGTCGCGTCCCCATGCGCGTTGGCGCAGGATGGGGAAGAGCGCCCGGCGACGTATGACGAAAACGCCACCGCCGAATCGCTTGGGCTCGAGCCGTACGCCGCGCCGGATGGGCTGTTTCCTGTCTTTCCGTGGGATCATCTCGCAAGCTGGGGCGATAAATACCAGTCGATTGAAGACGGAATTAAGTCGATGGCGGAATGCGGCTGTACGCTTTCGGCGTTTGTCGCCGACGACCGCGGCGTTAAGCTGGCGAAAGAGAACGGCCTCCGCTGCATCTACGAATTGGATCTAGAAACGTTTGACGAACGCAATCTTTCCGAAGAAGAGATTCAGAAGAAACTCGAAGCGATCGACGCGCACGTTAAAGAGCGCGTCCAGTCGACCAAAGACGACCCCGCCGTTATCGGATATAATCTCCGCGACGAGCCCGGCGTCTACCTCTTCAGATCGCTCGCCGCCGCCGTCGCCGCAGTCAAAAAGTACGCGCCCGGCAAACTGGCCTATATCAATCTTTTCCCGGGCTACGCCTCAACGATCGGCGCCGACGTCGATTCGCAGCTTGGCACGTACTCCTACCGCGAATATCTGGAACGGTACGTTCAGGAAGTCAAACCGCAATTCCTCAGTTACGACAACTACATGGTCGAATACTCCGAGGATATGCTTCAGCTGAACCGCGCCAGCGTTTACTTCTCCGATCTCTTTGAAGTTCGCGACGTCGCTCAAAAGTATAAGCTGCCTTTCTGGTTTATCGGCAGCAGTTTATGCATTATGGAGGACTCGACGCCTCCTACGCCCGCGCGCTATGCGTATCAGGCCTATACCGCGCTTGCCGCGGGCGCCGAAGGCATGACGTGGTTCCTCTACTATCCGCTCGGCTGGAAAGAGAGTCCTATCGACGAAAACGGGAATAAGACGCTTTCGTGGATCTACATGCGGGATATTAATCAGCAGGTTCAAGCGCTTGGGAAATATCTCCTCGCGTACCGTTCGACAGAATTGGGAATGACGCCGATTTATTCTAAAGAGGAAGCGCCGAATCTGCCTCAGTTCCCGGAAGTTCCGAAGAACGTACTCAAGAACCTGACTTGCCGTTTATCGACCAGCGCGGGCGAATATGAAAACGCCGAGCCCAAAATTATGGTCGGCGAGTTCGCGCAGAAAGACGGCGACCGCGTCGCGGCGTTGGCGGTCGATTTGAGTTTTAGCCGATCCGTTAAAATCAACTTTGAGATTCCGGACGGATATAAAACCGTCAAGGTCGTTTCGCAGCTCGACGGTTCCGAAACCCCCGTTTCTGAAGAGAGTCTCAAAGAGGGATTCTGGATTATTCCCGGACACGGCAAACTCTTTGTCTTTGAGAAATAATGCGCCGCCCTGTTTTCGGACGTTTTTGCGAAAGATTTTCTGTTGGCTGTTAAGCGCCGACGAATACCGCGGCCAATGCGCGCAAACGCGTTGGCCGCGTCGTTTTGCGCGAAAAACGACGTTCCTCACGAGCCCTTCTGCCGTCCCTTACGGTATGCTCACAGACGGCGCTAATACGGGGACTCGGATAAAAAATGAAAAAATTTTTCATTTCGTCGCTTGACGGAATGAAAAAGACGGGTATATTTTCACGAGTCGTCTGCAAGCGCGG
>CAMNJU010000155.1 GCA_946541595.1 uncultured Planctomycetales bacterium | reverse complement strand
GGGGCGTGCGCCGGGACGGCAGTTCCCGGCAAGCGACCAACGGGAGCGGTTACCGTAGTTCCGCGCGGGAGCGCGAACCGGGAGCCGCGCCATCGCGGCCCGTCGCGGCCATTATAAGTTCCCGCGGTTTAAAAAGCAAGCGTCATGGCTTTGGAAGTTGACGGTCGCGTGCGTTTCGTCTATAATCCGGCGCGTTGAGCCGTTTTTTTTCGGACAGGAGCAGGCATGCCAATAGAAGTAAATCTTGAAGAGCGAGTTGCGTTTCTTACCGCGGACGTCGATTCGATCGATCCCGATTCGCCCGATTGGAACCTGAAACACATCGAGGCCAATCGCGCGAACCCTTTTCTTTATACGATCAAACTTGACCCGTCCGAATGGAAGCTGAGGCGGATTGAAGTCGATCCCCAAAATCCCCATTTCTGTTCGATCGACGGCGTCCTGTACACAAAAGACGTTAAGACGCTCGTTCGCGTTCCCTGCCGGCGTCAAAAAGAAGTAACGGTTCCGCCGGGCGTCGAGACGGTCGGGCCGTCGGCGTGCAAAAACTGTATCTTTACGAGTATCGTTCTGCCCGACTCCGTAACGAGGATCGAAGACAAGGCGTTTTTTATGTGCCCCAGCCTGCAGTCCGTCAATCTCGGCGCCGGCGTCGAAACGATTGGCAAGCAGGCGTTTAACGAATGTTTTCGCCTGAAGTCGGTCGTCTTTTCAAAGGCGCTCAAAAAGATCGGCGCTGGCGCGTTCGATTACTGTCACGGACTGGGCCGGATTTCCATTCCGGAAGGCGTCGTGTCGATCGAAAGCCGCGCTTTTGACAACTGCCTTCTGGAATCGGTAACTTTTCCCGAAAGCTTACGGACGATCGGCCCTTACGCGTTCAGATACAACAGATTTAAATCGCTCGAGTTACCGAAGAACTTAACGAAAATTGGCAAGAACGCGTTTCAGTTCTGCCCCAAATTGGAATCGGTCTCTCTGCCGCGCGGAATTAAATCGATTGCCGAGGGCGCGTTTGGCAACTGCGCATCGCTGGAGAAGATCGACTTGCCCGACGGCGCCGGCTTCTACCGTATGCGCGACGGAATTCTATTCGGCGACGGGGGCAAGACGCTCCTATGGCGCGCCCCTCTTCATCCGGTTCGCCAATACGCCGTTCCCGCCGGCGTTGCCAAGATCGGCGCGTTCGCGTTCGGACACTCGTTCGTAGAGACCGTCTCTTTGCCCGACGGGCTGGAAACGATTGAAAAAGACGCGTTTTCCGAATGCTTCATGATGACGCAAATCGACGTGCCAAATACGGTTAAGACGATCGGTCATAGGGCGTTTCAGTCCTGTTTCAGTCTGAAGGAGATCGTTATTCCGGACGGAATCGAATCGATCGGATACCGCGCGTTCGACGACTGCCGAATACTCGTCATACGCGGCTCAAAATCGTCGTACGCCGAAGAATACGCCGCGAAAAACGAAATCGAATTCAAGCCGCTTTGAAGTTTGCGGGCAACGTTTTAAAAGAGTGAAACGGTTATTTGCGGGAATTAACGGGGATGAAAAGAAAGATTCGACGGCTGGCGGTTCCGGCGCTTATCGCCGTTCTTTTCGGGTCGGCCCTCGCCGCGCTCGTCTTCCGTTTGAGCCCGACGTCCGCCGTACCCGACAATTACGCGCAGACGGTCGAGCCGGGCGGGGCGCTGGAGGCGAAGTATCTGGCGAAAGGGGCGTTTCGAGTCGCGCGTTTCGAGTCGCCCGCGCCGAGCGGCATGGGACGCTTCGTCGCGTATTATCCGAAAGTTCTGGAAAAGGGCGCGAATAAGTTTCCGGCCGTCGTTTTCGTCAATGGGGCGGGCGTCAAAGCGTCCGACTACGCCGCGGTTTTCAAACGCATGGCGTCGCGCGGAATCGTCGCGATCGGAAACGACGACTCCGGGCCGCTCAGCGGCGCGTCGACCGACGCGACGGCGGCGTTTCTTCTAACGCAAAACGACGACCCGTCGAGCGTTTTTTTCCGCCGAATCGACCCCGGCCGAATAGGGCTTTGCGGCTGCTCGCTCGGGGGCGCGGCGATCTTTAAGGCGCTTACGTCTCAGCCGCGGAAAGACCTTTACCGCTGCGCCGCAACTCTCTCTCCCTCGCCGTCGGGAGAGCGGTTCTCGGATCTGCTCAGGCCGTCCGACGTTACGGTTCCCATACTGATTATTTCCGGAACCGAGGACAAAAACGTCCCGTGGACGCATTTGCAGGAGACGTACGGAGAGATTCGGGCGCCCAAAGCGCTCGTTCGTAAAAAAGGCGTCGATCATTACGGAATACTTTACGCGGCGGACGGTTACGTCGCGGCGTGGTTCGCCTGGCTCCTGCAGGACGACGCCGAAGCGTCGAGGGCGTTTGTCGGAGAAACGCCGGAGATTGCCGGGAACCCGAAGTATCAGGATTGGGAGAGCGCGCTGGAGGACGCCGCGGGTCCGCGTTAGGCGCGCCGCTCCGGAAATAAGAACGCGCCCGCGTTTCAAATGAAGCGCGGGCGCGGTTTCGTTTTTGCTAAGATAACCTATTCGGCGCCGAGACCTTCGTTTTGTGCAAGCGGCCAACGGAACCGTCTGCCGGATTCTCCGCCAAAAGCGCGGAGCGCCGTATGAGGGAAGCGACCAACGGGAGCGATTGTCGCAGTTCCGCGCGGCAGCGCGAACCGGGGGCCGCGCCGTCGCGGCCGCGGCTATTTGGCGATGAATTCCAGGCACAATGGGAGCGCCTCGCGCCAATACTGCCAGACGTGCCCGCCGTTGCGCACGCGGAGTTCGCACGGGACCTTTTCGGCGCGCGCTTCGTTAAAGAACGCCCAGTTGCCCGCGAGCAGACTGTCGTCGTCTCCGCAGTCGAGCATAAAGCGAACGGCTTTCTTATCTTCGAGCTTCTTAACGAGCGTGTGCGGATCGTTGGCGAAGTAGTAGTCGTCGAACCGATTGTCGTTCTCGGTCATATCGTCGCGCGACTTATAGCGCTTGAGGAACTCGTTGAACGAATGCGTTTCGACTTCGTCTTTTGTGCGAATCGCCGCGCTCATCGCGTAGCAGGACTCGAACTTGTCCGGATGGCGCAGCGCGTAGAGCATGCACCCGTAGCCGCCCATTGAGAGTCCGGCGATCGCGCGGTCCTTTTTGTCCGTCTTACAGCGGAACGACCGTTCGATTTCCGGCATGAGTTCGTCGAAGAAGAACGTCTCATACTTGCACGAATTGTCGGCGGAATCGCGATACCAGTCGCTGCGCGCGTCCGGCATAACAATAATGCGCTTCTGGTCCGGATGCTCCGCGAAATACGCGTTGCAGATATTGACCATATTCCCTTGCTTTTCGTCGCTCCAGTTCGTTTCGTTCCCGCCCATGCCGTGCAGTAAATACAGAACCGGATAGGAGAACGAGGTCGTCTGATATTCGTTCGGGACATAGACGCGATACTTAACTTCGCGTCCGAGCGCCTTGCTCTGAAGTGAGCGCAGTTCCAGCCGCGCGCCTCCGCTCGGCTCTTTCGGCGCGAGCGACTTTTCCGTTTCCCGCAGCGTCTTAAGCGCGTCCGGATTCTCCGCGAGCGGCGCGTCTTTCGCCGCCGGAATGAGATTGTCGAACAGGACGTTCAAGATCCCCTGATAATTTCCGCAGTCGGAGTTAATTGCGACGACCATATTCTGATCGGGCATAACGACGCAGAACTGACAGTAGGCGCCGTCGCCGCGATAGACGTTATATCGGCATCGCCAGAACTGGAAGCAGTAGCCCTGCGCCCAGTCGCTGTTCGGATCGGTTCCGTTCGAGATATGCTTGCTCGTCGCGTTCTCGATCCATTCGGCGTTGAGGAGCTGCTTGCCGTTCCACATTCCCTTCTGGAGATAGAACTGACCGAACTTCGCGATATCTTCCGTCTTTAAATAGAGCCCCGTTCCGCCTTTAGAAATCCCTTCCGGGGATTCTTCCCAGAACGGAACGTCGATATGAAGGGGCTCGAACAGGCGCGGAATCAGATAGTCGCGCGCCGTTTCCCCGACCGACTTCTGCAGCGCGGCGGAGACCATATAGGTTCCGGCCGTATTATAGAGGAAATGCGTCTTCGGTTCGAACGGAACCGGGTGCCCCATAAAGGCGTGAACCCACGTCGGATTATCGCCCGTCTCGACGTGCGGAAGGCCGTAGGTCGCGCCCAAAATACCCTTATTCGGGAGCTCGATTTCCTTCTCGTGCCCGCAGGACATCGAGAGCAGCGATTCAATATCGATCTTTTTAAGATTCTCCGACGGATTTTCCGGCACGTCGTCCGGGAAGATATCGACAAGTTTCTGATCGAGCGACATCTTTCCTTCCTGAATCGCGAATCCGACCGCGGTCGAGCAGAAGCTCTTACTGAGCGAATAGAGCGCGTGCGGAATATCGGGCCCGTTCGGCGCGCGCCACGCTTCCGAGACGACCTTGCCGTCGCGCAGAATCATTACCGCGTCGACCCGGGCGAATTTCTCGTCGAGCTGACGGATCGTTTCGGTAATCACATTGGAATCGAGCCCGACCGATTCGGGCGTCGCGCGCGGGAGCGCCCCGTTTTCGTCGAGATTTTGAGAGGAGGCCAGACCGGGCGCGAGAAGCGCGCACAGGAACGCCGCCAGAGAGAATAGCGTCTGTTTCATAATAAAGTTCCTAAAAGTTAAAGGCGCCGCGGAAAGAAATATCCCGCTTTAGCCGCCGTTTAGAAAGAATTATAAAACAGAGAAGGACGCGGGTCAAGCAAAACAGAACAGCGCGCGGCTACGGAGTCTCTCGGCGGAGCGCAAAGAGCGCGGCGACGCGCGCCGCTTCGATTAAACTTTGCGTCTTCGCAATTCCCAAGCCCGCTATATTGAACGCGGTTCCGTGCGCGACGCTCGTGCGAATAATCGGAAGCCCGAGCGAGACGTTGACCGCCGCGAACATATCCATAAGTTTAATCGCGATATGCCCTTGGTCGTGATAGATCGCGACAACGCCGTCGTAGAGGCCGTTTTTCGCGTCGAGAAAGAGCGTGTCGGACGGGAAGGGGCCGCGGACGTCCGCGCCCTGCTTACGCGCCGTTTCTACCGCGGGCGCGATATATTCCCGCTCTTCGCCGCCAAAGAGCCCGCCGTCGCTCGCGTGGCAGTTGAGCGCGCAGACGCCGAGCCGGGGCTCGCGGCCGAGAATTGCGGTCATGAACCGGCGCAGAAGCCCGATCTTTTCGAGAACAGATTCGTAACTTACGCGTTCGACGGCGCTTCGCATCGATTCGTGCAGCGTAACGTGCACGACGCCCAGCCCGGTCGGAGACGCGATCGCTTGACACGGCCCAAGATAGAGCGCCATGCCGAAATCGGAGACGCCGCACCGCTCCGCGAGAATTTCCGTGTGGCCCGGATAGTTGTGGCCCGCAAGCCGGAGCGCTTCTTTGTGCAGCGGCGCGGTAACAATCGCGTCGACGGAGCCGTCAAGCGCCGCGTCGATCGCGTAGCTGAGCGCGCGAAACGCCGCTTCGCCCCCTTCCGCGCAGATCGCGCCGTACTGCACGCGGGCCGCGCTTGCGTCGCAGCAGGGCAGGACGGGGATCGCGTTTGGCCCGAACTTTCGCTCGTAGCCGCGCGCCGCGTCGTCGGGCGAGTCGACGGGAACGACGCGCGCGTCGAGCCCGCGCAATTTGGCCGCGGCGGCGACGCATTGCGGATCGCCGAAGACGATAGGCCGCGAGTTCGGGAGCGCGAACGCAGTTCCGGACGCGCCGTTCGAAAAGAACGCCGGCCAAGCTCCGGCGATAATCTCCGGGCCGACTCCGGCGGGGTCGCCCATAGTAACCGCAAGTATGGGCGCGCCTGTCTTTTTGGCGTCCGACATTATCCGCTCCCGCCTTTCTTCGCGTTTTCAGTCGAGCGCGTGCGCGATCTGGCGCACCGCCTGCCGGAGCCGCTCTTCCTTTTCGACGACCGCGAGCCGGAGATAGCCTTCTCCGAGCGGCCCGAACGCCGAGCCGGGGCTCACGACGACGTTCGCTTCCGCGAGCAGCTTCATAGCGAAGTCGAAGGTCGTGCTCCCTTTGAGGTATTTTTCCGGAATCTTCTGCCAGACGAACATGGACGCCTTGGGCCGTACGACTTCCCAGCCGATCCGCTCGAGCGCGTCGCATAAGACGTTCCGACGATGCTCGTAGACCTTCGCTATGTCCGAGACGTACGCGTCCTGCTCGCGCAGCGCGACGATGCCCGCGATCTGAAGGGGCATGAACGCGCCGTAGTCGTAGTACGTCTTAATCGTCGCGAGCGCGCGCACGATTTCCGAATTCCCGCAGCAGTATCCGATGCGCCAGCCCGCCATACTGTAGCTCTTCGACATGGTCGTCATTTCGACCCCGACGTCTTTCGCGCCCGGAACCGCGAGGAAACTCGGCGTAACGTAGCCGTCGAAAACGATATCCGCGTACGCCAAGTCGCTCAGAACCATAAAGCCGTACTTCTTCGCCAGGCGGACAAGATCGACGTAAAAATCCTTCTCCACGACGGTCGCCGTCGGATTATGCGGAAAGTTGACGATCATGAGTTTAGGGCGCGGCAGGAACCGTTCGCACGCGTACGCGACTTCCGACAGGAGCCGTTCGGGATTGCGAACGTCGATCGCGAGCGTTTCGCCGCCCGCGAGCATAACGGCGTAGAGGTGCGCCGGGAAGTACGGGGACGGCACGATCGCCAGATCGCCAGGCCCGCAGAGCGCGAGAATCGTGTGACTGAGCGCGTCTTTCGAGCCGAGCGTCGCCATGACTTCTGTGTCCGGATTGAGGCGCACGCCGTAATATTTCAGATACCGCGCCGCCATCTCCGCGCGCAGATTCTTAATGCCGCGCGCGGCGCCGTAACGGTGGACTTTCGGATTTTTGACCGCTTCGGCCAACTTGTCGATAACGCTCTGAGCGGGCGGATCGGTCGGGCTGCCCATGCCGAGGTCGACGACGTCGGCGCCCTCGCGGCGTTTCGCGTATTTGAGCGCGTTGAGTTCGGCGAAGAGGTAGGGGGGCAGTTTCTTAATACGGTCGGCGACGTTGATCTCAAACGGGCGCGCGTCGTCCGGCGCGTCGTCGGTCGCTTCGAGCGATTCCCTGTTCGCGGCGACCGCTTCCAAGGAAACGTTGACAAGGTTTTCCGTCGATTCGATACGTTCGTCCTCTTGCTTTGGCTCTTCAAATTGACTCATGTTTTTTTCCTCAGTGAAAAACGCCGTTAGCCGGCGCGGCCGGGCTGCGGAAAAGCGCTCGGGGTTAAGCGCCGCAAGCTCGAGCCGGATTGGCCGCTAATTGTACTTTATCGACGTTTTATGACAACGGCTTTGGCCTTTTTTTTGACCGAAACGCGCCCAAATCGGCCCGACGTTGATCCGCCGTTTCGTTCTGTCTGCCGATTGTATTAGAAAAATAATAGGTTATATTAGGAGACTGAGTTTTATCGGCGGTTAGAATTCGTTTTGACGCTGTTCCTGTTCCCCCATTGGCTCTGGGAGCGTTTCATGGCTAAAGCAACTCCGTTTTCCTTCGCGTACCTTTCAGAAATCCTTTCGTCGCCGGCAATTAAGCCGCTTGCTCAGCGCCTGCATCCGTCGGCGGTTCTCGGCGCGCTCAAAAGTACGTTTGACGATATGGTCATCGAGCTCGGCGCGGCGTTCGGCGAGCAGCGTCTGCCCGACGTCAACGATTTAATCGAACGGATACGCGCGCGGCTCGAGAATCTCCTTGAAGTCGCGGAACCGCTCGTGCTTGACGCGTGCGGCCGCGTCTTTCCGAACGGTTACGAGCGGCTCGCTCAGCTCGCCGTTCAGGAGGGCACGTGGATTCTATCGGAGCCGCAGTCGGACTACTCTCGCCGTCAGGACGCGGCGCGCGAGCGCGACGTTCGGCTTCGTCTCACGCGTCTGGCGGGGTGCGAGTCGGCGGCCGTCTTCGCGAATTGCGAATCGGCCCGGGTCGCGATTCTGCACGCGCTCGCGCTGTCGGGCCGCAAGCTTGTCGTCGCGCGCCGGGATCTGTTCGAGAAGGAGGACGGTTCCCGGCTCGAAGACGCGTTTTCGTTCTTTCCGTCGCTCCAGCGGCGCGAAATCGGCGCCTGCAACTCGGTTACGCTTCGCGACTATGAGCGCGCGATCGACGCGGAGACGGGCTTGGTCTGGCGCGCGTTCGGCCGCTGGTCTCAGGACGGCCGGAGCCCGCTCGCGTCGGACGTGGCGCGGCTCAAGGGAATCGACGGACGGTCGTTCTCTATAATCGGCGATCTTGAATTTGCGCCCCTGATCGACCTGTCGGACTTTTTCGACACGCCGATTCCGACGGTCGGCGAGCGCCTGAAGAACGGATTCGATCTCGTTCTTTGCGACGGGGCCCAGCTCATTGGCGGTCCGTCCTGCG
>CAMNJU010000154.1 GCA_946541595.1 uncultured Planctomycetales bacterium | reverse complement strand
CGGCGTTAAAAGTCAAAAGATTCACTTCGTTCAGGAGGACGACTAAATGAAGAAGACTGACGTACGATTTTCTGACTCCGATATGGCGGCGATTCAAAGTATGGTGGGAAAGAGAATGGTCAAATTTAAATGCGACCCATTTGAATTCTCAACGTCCGTATACGGAATTGTTGGCGTCGCTTTCGAGGACGCGTCCTACGCGTTTACAAACCTTGTCGAAGTTATGGATTACTTTGGCGTACAGGAGGACGTAGCTTTATTCAAAATGCAACAGACGCCTTTCTCGAGTATTTGCTCTTTTGTTCGGGATCAGACGACGATTGAAACCCCGATAGAGAGCGTCGTAACAGAAGTTATTGTCGTTAACGAACTTCAAAAGCTTTTTGAGAACGGCGTGCAAACCTATGAAACGAGGTTGACGAGAGGAATCGTCTTCAAATTTGAAGAGGGTTATGAGCTTTCTTTTGAGAAGAATATCTGGTTTTCAGAAGATATCACGGTGGGAAAGGGGTATAATCTGATTGACCGTTTTACGCCCGCTTCTGAATTTGAGGAAGGCTGGAGCGGCCCCCTTCGCGGAGAATGTTTTCGCGAGATAATTCTGCTCAAATAACGGCGTTTTTTCCCCCGAAATACAAAAACGGCGCGATCTGACCGTCGCGCCGTTTCTGTATTTACGCGCGCCCCGTTTCTTTTTCGGGGCGTTTTTCTTCTGACTCCGCGGCCGCCGCGCTATTCCTCGCTGAATTCGGACTCAGGATCGACGGAATCTTCGGAGGCGCCGTTCACGGCGTCGAATTCTTCGAGATTGAATTCGTCGGGAACCGATTTGTCGTCTTTCGAGAACCAGTTTGCCGGATTCATCTTCGACCACACGGACGGCTCGTTCGCCTCGCGTTCGATCCTGTCGCGAATCTCTTCGCGCCGCGCGATCTCTTCGACGTCGCGAACCGTCTTGAAGTGCGACGCTTTTGAGCCGGGCAGCGCGTCGATCGCGAGCGGGCATTCCGCGTCGGCGCCGGTCTCCGAGGCGACGTGGAGCAGTTTCTTCGATTTCGCCTGCGTCAGGAAGGATACGACGTCGGGATACGTCCCGCCGACTTCGACGATGGCGCGAATAACGTCGTCGACCTTGTATCCGACGCGGCGCTGTTCGTCGACGCCGTCGCCCGTCTCGTACTTCTTAACGACGACGCCGTCTTCGTCGCTTCGAACGGTCAGTCGCGGATTCGCTTCCAGATCGACGATTCCCTGCAGATAGATCTGTTCGGAATTGAAGAGTACGATTTCCGGACGGTTGCTCTGGGCGATGTGGACGTACGGAGTCCCTCCGCAGTTCAGGCAGTGGTAACTGAACTGCTGGGACATATTCTCCCCTTGGATCATGTAGTCGTTCGGATTGCGCGTCCACAGAGCGCGGAAGGCGCCGTAGCGCGTCTCGATATTGTCGGCGGCGAGCAGTTCGCGCAGCGCGTTGTCGACGTCGAAGGACCGCTTCATGCAGACGCCGAGCGTCGCAATAGCGGCTGGCCGGTACGTCGGGTTTTCACGCGCAAACTCAGCGAGAATTTTGGCGGTCTTCTGGCGGTCCGCGCGGATATCGAAGTACGACGAGGTAATCGCCGAATTAAATCGAACGGCGTCGTTCGGCGAATCGAGCCCGCGCCGGATTGCGTCGACCACTTTCTCATTGTTCGAACCGATCGCTTCGAGCTGAATGGAGGCGAATTCGGACGTCTCGGGATTGAGCAGCTGGGTGGAGAGCCGATTGATTCGCTCGTCGAGTTCGTCGTCCGTTTCATAGAACGCGATCGCGCCGATCACGTTGACGTAACGCACGACGTTGTCGCGGTATTCTTCGGGAACTTCCAAATTGATGCGCACGGCGCCCGCTTTCGCTTCCGCGACTTTGCGTTTGCCCGCGTAGCCCGCTTTCGTATAGCTGAAGCGCTTGTTAATGACGTCTTCGACGCGCTGCGCGACCCCGGCCGACCGCTCGTCCTCTTTGAGTTCGAGCCAGATTTTGCGCGACCGCGAAACGACCGCGCCGCCGATGATCTTGCCCTGCTTGAAGGCGACGGGGCTCTTCTTTTCTACGAGATCGGGATCAAGCGTAATATACCCGTTGACGACGCCGAGCGTATAACCGCGGCGAATAATATCGGCGGCCATATACCGATACAGTTCTGCGTTTTCGACGTATCCGTTCTGAATGCTTGTCGCTTCGGATTTCGGAAGCAGCTTGACGTTGACGTCGAGCCGGTCCCCTTTTCGCGCGCCTGGCGGCACGACGGTCTCGAGGAGCGCGATTGCGGTGTCGAGCGACGCAATTTGCGATTTTGCCGTGCGCTTCTGATCCTGATCGCGCAGCATATCCTGCAGGAGAAGCTGTTGGTAGGTCGACGGAGGTTCGTCCGCGCCCGTTCCGTGAAGCCCGCGAATAAGCGCGATTCCCTCTATTTTAGAGAGGTGCACATTCTCAGGGCGCGCCAGGTCTTGAACCAAGCGTCCCTTGTTCATGAGCACTTTTGCCATCTCTTGCTTGTAGGGATCGTTAGGAACTTTTTTGGCGCATCCCCAGCCAGTAAGCGCGACGAGCGCTATGAGTAATGTCGTAATGACGCGCATTGCCGTCCTCGTGATTTGAGTTGTCTCTCCGCGTTCTGTCCGAACGCGGCGTCGTACTCTATAACCAATAACGCGGAACGCGTCAAGAGAGAAAAGGGCGGCGCGTTTTACGCGTCGCAGCTCAGAGAGACGGCAGAAATCCGGTAAGACGCCAGACCGTCCGCGCGGTCGGAAAAGAAGGTCGCGCGGGTCAATTTGCAGAAGGTGCGTTCGAGACCAAGACCCTCGGACGCGAAAAGACGGCTAGCGCTCGCGGTAGATAATACGCCCGTGATCCATATCGTAGGGACTGATTTCAACGGCGACGTGATCGCCGGGTACGACGCGGATGCGGAACTTGCGCATCTTGCCGGCCAAGCGGCACAGTACGGTGTGTTCCATGTCGTCGATCTTAACGCGAAACGCGCCGCGAACCTCTTCGGTTACGGTTCCGGTCAGCTGAATCGCTTCTTCTTTTGCTTTCTGTTCTCTTTCAGCCAAGATAAAACTCCTTTTTTTCGAGCGGTTCGCCGCACGCGCCCCGAGGCTTTGGACGGCGCGTTGACCGCCGCTCTTCCAGCAACTAAAAACGCTATGCCGAAATTATATCGCAATTTGTCTATAGAGCAACCCCTAAAAACAGAGTAAAGCGCGAATTGCGCGTTTTTTCGCCGTATTTTCAGGCTCTGCCGGCAATTTTACCCCCCTAGTCGATTGGGCGCGCGCGCGTATAATACCCGGAATGAAATCGAGTCGAATTCTGGGCGCGAGCCCGTTCGAGTCGACGCGAAAGGATCGGAAGGTATGGACCGCACCCCTTATCAGGAAAACATTATTAAGCGCTACTACGAGAATAAGCCGGAGATCATGCTCCAGAAGCTTAGCGAGCTGGCGACGGAACTCTATCTTGCGGAAACGCCGAAGAAGCGCGCGCAGCTCTGGAAACGCGCCGCGCTCGCGCTCGGGAATTTGAACGTCGCGGAAGCAAGGATCGCCGCGCTCGTCGCGAAAGACGACCCCGCCGCGCTGGTTACCTTTATCGAGCAGAATTTTGGGAAAAAGTAATGTCCGACGTTCAACTTGATTCAAACTTGTCTTCCGCGTCCGGCTTTGCCGTCGACAAACCCCGCATCGAACGCGCCGTCCGCGAAATCCTGCTCGCCATCGGCGAGAATCCGGACCGCGAAGGGCTCGTTGAGACGCCCGCGCGCGTCGCGAGAATGTACGAAGAGCTCTTTCAGGGGCTCGGTCAGGATCCCGCGGTTCATCTCAAGAAGTTCTTTACGGAAAAGTACGATTCTATGGTCGTCGTTCGCGATATCGAGTTCCATTCGATGTGCGAGCACCATCTCCTTCCGTTCGTCGGGAAGGCGCATATAGGGTATATCCCGCAGGGCAAAGTCGTCGGTCTGAGCAAATTAGCGCGCGTCGTCGAAACGGTCGCGCGCCGGCCGCAGCTCCAGGAGCGCATGACCGAGACGGTCGCGCATCTCCTCATGAACGAGCTCAACGCGCTGGGCGTCGGGGTCGTAATCGAGGCGACGCACTCGTGTATGACGCTGCGTGGGATTAAGAAGCCCAATTCGCGCTGCATAACGTCGGCCATGACCGGCGTTTTTATGGACGACGCGTCGACGCGTTCGGAATTTTTGAATTTGGTTATGAAGAACTAACCGCGCCGCCGCGCCTTGCCCGTTTACGAATCCGCTCAGGGATAATTAAGTATGACTCAGTCCGCCAACCAGCCCGCCTCGAACGCCATGGCGTCCTTCTATCGGCCGATCGAACGCGAATTGGCGGACATGACGTCGCTCCTCAAAGAGCGGCTCCGTCATCTCGACCCTCTCTTTGACGCGTATCTGGAATATTCGTTCCAACTTGGCGGCAAACGTCTCCGTCCGGCCCTGACGCTCCTTTGCGGCAAGGCGGCGGGCAAAATAGAACGGCGTCATTTCTATATTGGCGCGGCGCTGGAAATGATTCATACTGGCTCTCTCGTTCACGACGACGTTCTCGACGGGGCCTCTTTCCGCCGCCAGCTTCAGACGGTCAACGCGAAGTGGGACTCTCAGCGCGCCGTGCTCATCGGCGACATGCTCATAACGCGCGCGTTCGAGCTGGTGTGCGACTGCGAAGATTTCAAAGTCTTTCGGAAGATCTCGCAGTGCTGTCAGGCGACCGTGGAAGGGGAGCTCTATCAGACGGAATCGGTCGGCAACTTCGCGCTTTCGGTCGACGACTACCGGCGCATCGTAGGGGGCAAGACGGCGTCCCTGATCGAATGTTCCGCGGCGCTCGGCGCCTATCTCGGCGGCGCGTCGGAAGCGGATCTCGACGTCTACGGCGCGCTCGGCAGATCGCTCGGCGTCGCCTTTCAGATCGTCGACGACGTGCTCGATTTGGTCGGCGACGAGGACGTCGTCGGCAAGACGCTCGGAACCGATCTTGAAAATCAGAAAGAGACGCTCCCCGTTATCTTCTATTTGCAGAACGCGTCGCAAGAGGAGAAAGACGCGCTCCTTAAACGGCTCGGCGGCGGCGTGCGCGCCGACGAACGCGCGGAACTTGCGGCCCTGCTCAAAGAGGCCGGCGCGATCGACGCCGCGCTCGCCGAGGCAAAGCGGCTCGTCGACGCAGCCGTCGCGAGGCTCGCAGAATTGCGCAAGCGCGCGGAAGGGGAAGGGAGAACCGAATCGCTCGCCGCCTTTGACTCGCTCGCCGACCTGGCGCGGTTTGTCGTTAAGAGAGACAAGTAGGCGCGAGTTTCTGTTGGATTCGACCGACCCCGTAACGCGGCAGACGCTCGTATTACGGGGTTTCTGTTTTTGGACTTATTGAAATAGCGTTGGCAATCAGGTATGATAATATGCGCGGTCGGACGCCGCGCTCAGGTTCTGGAGGAAGAGATAAATGACACAGGCTGTTTATAACGCGTTACGCGATAATATTGCGGGTATTCCCGTATCTCAGTTGGCTCGCGAATTTGGCGGCACGCCGCTCTTTGTCTATGACGCCGCCGTCATTAAGGAGCGCTGCGCGCAGCTCAAGGATTTCGGAACCGTTCGGTTCGCGCAGAAAGCGTGTCCGAGTCAGGCGATTCTCAAATTGGCGCGCGAGCAGGGATTAAAGGTCGACGCGGTGAGCGCCGGAGAAATCATGCGCGCGTTCGCCGTCGGATATAAGCCCGAAGAGATCGCGTATACGTGCGATATTTTCGACGCCGACGCGCTCGAGCTCGTCTGCGGCGACGCGTTTGGATGCGTCGTGAACGTCGGCTCGCTCGATATGATCGACCAGCTCGCGGAACGGCTGGGCGAGCGCGCCAAAGGATTTGAGCTGACGGTCCGCGTCAATCCCGGCTTCGGTCACGGGCACGGCAATAAGACGAACACGGGCGGTCCTCT
Source organism: uncultured Planctomycetales bacterium (assembly GCA_946541595.1). Taxonomy (GTDB): domain Bacteria; phylum Planctomycetota; class Planctomycetia; order Pirellulales; family Thermoguttaceae; genus RUG369. The sequence goes on along the minus strand of CAMNJU010000154.1, from coordinate 2,427 downwards.
CTCGAAGCACGGAATTTGGCACGAACAGCTCGGCGAGGCGGTCGCCAGAGCGGCGCGTTACGGCATGACGGTTACCGGACTGCACATGCATATCGGATCGGGGAGCGACTTTGCGCACCTTGCGCAAGTAAGCGATTCAATGCGGCGGTTCGCGCTCTCGGTCGGCCCGCAGATCAAATCGGTCAGCTGCGGGGGCGGGATTCCCACGCCGTATCGGACGGGCGAAGAATATTTCGACGTTCCGCGCTATACGGAAGTATGGCATGGCGCCGTCGCGGAACTGGAAGCGGCGTTTGGGCATAAAGTCGAGCTTGAAACGGAACCGGGCCGGTTTATCGTCGCGGACTCCGGATACCTCGTTACGAAGATTTGCGCCGTTAAGCGCCAGGCGGACAATATCTTCTATCTCGTCGACGCCGGGTTTACCCATCTGGGACGCCCCATGTTCTACGGGAGCTATCATCCGATCTCGATCGCCTACGCGCCGGAAAACGGAACGCCGGAGCCCGGAACACAGGACGTCGTCGTGGGCGGGCCGCTGTGCGAGTCGGGCGACGTCTTTACGCAGAAGGAGGGGGGGATCGTTCTTAAGCGGGAACTGCCCGTCGCGAAACCGGGCGATTACCTCATTCTCGAAGTCGCGGGCGCGTACGGCGCGGCGATGAACTCGAATTACAATACAAAATTCCTCGCGCCCGAAGTTCTCGTCGAAAACGGCGCCGCGCGCCTGACGCGCAAAAAGCAGTCGTTTGAGCATTTAATCGCGAACGAAATCTTCTGATTCCGAACGCGCGCTGACCCGTAATCCCTCTCCATGCGCGGAGAAACGGCATGAAACTCTATTACTACGAAGGTTCGACGCGAAAAGGCCCGATCCCCTCCGTGCGGCTGCGGGAGATGGCGCGGAAGGGAGAGGTTGCGCCCGAGACCCTGATTGAGACGGTTTTGGGAATGCGGTTTCGCGCGGACGAGGCTGGCAGTTACGTTTCGGGCTTATCGCTCGAAAAGGAATTTGCGAACTTGCGCGCCGTCCCGCCGGAACCTTCTCAGGAGCGGGAAATTAAGCCGGAAATCAAGCCGAAAGCCGGCGCGGCCGTCGTGCCGGCGCCCGAATTAGAGGCCGAATTCGACGCCGGACCGGCGGAACCGAAAGCGGACGCCGAGGCGGAGCCCGCTTCCGCGGTCGAATCCCAGCCGGCGTCGGTAAGCGCGGAACCCGAGCCGCGCAAGACGGTTAGCGGCAGTTCTGTTTCCGCGGCAAAGCGTCCTCTGGAAGAAAAGACGCCTCCCAAAGACGCCCCGGAAGACGCTATCGAATGGAAGGAGCTGGAACTGATCGACGTCGGCGGCGGAACGCCGCAGGCGGAGACGGCGTACGACCCGTTCGAAGCCTTGACGAACGGTCTGAACGCCGCGCCGCGCTTTGAACGGCCTGCGGAACGGCCGCGCCGCGCGGCAGATACGGCCCCGCGTCAGACGGTATTGACCGCGAACCGAAAGGAACCGGAACCGCCGGCGCCGGCGAAATCGAAAGGTTCGCGGCTGAACGCCGTTATCTTTGCGGCGGCTCTAATAGCCTTAATCGCAATGTCTTTTGACATAAGCTTTTCGGCGATTCTATTCTTTTTTGCCTGTTGCATTCCGTTTATTCTGATTGTTTTGTTCATTGTCAAGCTGATTAAAAACGACGGGAACGATTGGCAGTCAAACGGAAGCGCGGCCGGAAACGAATCAGAATCGGCCGACGCGCCGCCGGAGTCCCCTTTGCTGCGTTTATATGGCGGGCCGGTAATATTTTATGTCATAGTGACGGTCGCGATCGCCGCATACGCGGTTTCCGACGGAATTCCGATCGGCGCGGTTCTTGTCGGCCTGGCGCTGATCCTGTTGTTTGCCTTTTCGTCCGGCAAGAAAAAGAAAGACGGCAAGCCTTAACGCAGGTCCCATGTTAATCCCGCGTCCCGTTGGAGAATCGGCATGAAGTTCTATTATTACGAAGGTTCGACACGAAAGGGGCCCGTCCCGTCCGTCAAACTCAAAGAGCTGGCGAGGAAGGGCGAGATAACGCGCGCGACCGTTCTTGAGACGGAATTGGGAACGAAATTCAGCGCGGAGAGAATCGGCGCATATCTGCCTGGCTTTTCGTTGGATAAGGAGTTTGCCGAAAGCGGCTGCGCTCCTGAGAATCCGTTTCCGAGCGAACCCGACCCGGAATCGAAGACCGACCGCGCGGACGGCGGCGCCGACGGGGCCCCGGCTTCGACGGACTCCTCGCCTTTCGACGTCTCCCCGCTGGTTGGATACTCGTCTATTCTTGATATGGGCGCCGTCCCCGGTATTGATAACACCGCCGGACAGAAGCCTTTGAATTTTGAGAAAACGCCCGATCCAGATTCAAAGAATGCCGCCGAACCGCCGTCGGAGTCC
>CAMNJU010000153.1 GCA_946541595.1 uncultured Planctomycetales bacterium | reverse complement strand
AGAAGAAAAAGCTCGTAATTAGGGGTAATCGTAGCGACGGCGCGTTCCCAAAATCCCTTGCCATAAAGATGATCGGTTTCATGCTGAACGATACGCGCCTGAAATCCTTTCCAGAAGTAAGTGTGCGGCTGTCCCTGAAGATCGACAGCTTGAAACTTAATTTCCTTTGCGCGCGGAACAATCATTCGAAGGCCCGGATAACTCAAGCATCCTTCTTCGCCTTCTTCGACGCCGCCCTTAAGCTTGTGGATCGTCGGATTAATGAGCACATACTCCTCGTCTTTGCGTTCACGGTCGCCAGTTTGATTCATAACGATAAGCTGATAGGGCAGATCGACCTGATTTGCGGCCAGTCCGACGCCGGCGTTCTCATACATTAGGTCAAACATCTCGGCGACAATATCGCGAACTTTTTGATCGATTTTGCGAAGGGGTTTGCTCTCGTAAGCGAGCATGGGGTGCGGATATTTTACGATGCGCATTCTAGCATTTCTCCGAGCATTCTGTATAATCACGACTGACGCCGTTCAACGGTCTCACCGCGTTTTATTATACGAAAAAACAGGAAAGCGCCAAGTCTCGACTCTAATGGAAGCCGCACAAGAGGATTCAACCGTGCAAAAACAAAGAACAAATACAGAGTTGCCTGAGACGCTTTCCAGAAGCGAGAAGATTGGGTCCGACCGTTCCAGACCTTCCGCGGCATTTCAGTCTCCCGCTGCTCAGAGGCGTCGCTTTCAAGCGCTGAAATCTTGGTTTACGTCCGGCGCGGGTTCCGTCGTCTTTCACGCGATAGTTCTCCTCCTTATCTTCCTCGCGTTACGTTCCGGCATGGGATCAGGCACGGCTCGCGGAACCCGTCAAACGGACGACGTAGGAATCGTCTTATCCGATTCTCAAAAATTGGAACAGGATAAAAAAGTCGTAGAAGAAGACAATTCGCGAGTCGAAGAAGTACAACCGAACGAACTGGAACAGCCAGATCAAACTTCCAACTTGGAGAACGTCGCTCAGCGTCTGCTTCCGTCGAATGAAATCGGCGCGTCTAGCGAAACGGCAAGTTTAACCACTAAACTTGGAGTAGCTCCCAATTCGAGTTCCTCCGCCGGTAACGATGGGCAAACAGTAGGGTTTGGAGACGTCAAAGGCTCTGGAAAAAAATTTGTATACGTATTAGACCGCTCCGACAGCATGAGATGGAAGGGCGGAGCGCCTATGCGTAAAGCCGTGGCAGACGCGATCGCAAGCATCAACAGCCTCGATCCTAAACTCGGCGCCACTAAATTTCAAATTGTGATCTATAATCACGACGTTGAAACATTTGACGGCGCAGAGGCGCTAATTGACGTTACCCCGGCAAATAAAACAAGAGCCATACGATATTTGAGATCTCTTGTGGGTACAGGAGGCACTAAACCGGAAAACGCGTTGGCAAAAGCCATGAAAATGCGCCCAGACGTTGTTTTTTTCCTTACGGACGCCGACGAAGAACTAACGCCTCAGACGTTAGAACAAATCAGAGATTGGCGCCGAGCATACAAGGTCAAACAGATTTGCGTCGTTGAATTTGGAAAAGCGACGGATCCTAAGAAAAAAACGTTTCGGCAACTTGCCGGCGAGAATAATGGCGTCTATATTTTCAAAGACGTCGAATCGCTCTGAAAAAGGCTGTTTCCTTTTTTCGGTTTTCTATTTTCTCTGTTCCGGATATTGAAAACGCCTTTTTTTTATTGATAATTGTGGGTGTAAACTTCAAAGGACTTTCGCGCTGTTCTTTTCGTAATCGGCGATGAAATCCTCGGTCGCTGCATGTCGTAAATTTGGTTCTGTTATTTGAAACGTTTCCGAACAACACTGGCGGCAGAACGACGTTGTTGAAGCGTAAAACATTTGTTTAAAAGAGACACAGGAGATCAAAGTGAAAGCGCGAAACAAAGCGACGGCTCATCTGCATTCCCAGACGGTCCTTTTTCAGATAGCCGTATTTACGTTGAGTATCCTTGTCCTCCTGCTTGGCAACGCAGTCTCGGCTCAGAATACATCGGATTCCCAGCTGGCTCCTCCGCTTTCAATGGAGCAAATCTTTGGTTCAGGTTATTTTTCTGCCGAAGACGTCGGTTTAACGTGGGCTCCGACTGGAGGCGCGTTTGTAACCAAGGTCGCGTCTCATGAAGCTGCCGGCGGGCAAGACATTGTTTTATCAACGCCCGAAGGCGAGCAAACTACGCTTGTTAGCGCCTCCGAACTAATCCCTAAAAATCAGAACGGTTCAAATGAACAGACAAGACCTGTTTCCGCAGAAAGTTTCACAATCTCAGAAGATTCCAACTTGGTCTTGATCTACACTAATTCCCGACGCATTTGGCGCAGGAACACTCGTGGCGATTATTGGATTTTGGATCGCGCCAACAAGATATTCCGTAAACTGGGGGGAGATTTTGCGACGCCTTCCTCGTTGCAATTTGCAAAGATTTCGCCAGACAATAAGCGCGTTGCTTACGTCTTTAAAAACAATCTATACGCCGAAGACATTGTCTCAGGCAAAATTGTTCAACTAACCTTCGACGGCGATTCTAATATCATCAACGGGACATTCGATTGGGTCTATGAGGAAGAATTTGACTGCCGCGACGGGTTTCGCTGGTCTCCCGACGGCAAGAAAATAGCGTTTTGGCGTCTTGATTCGTCTCGAGAACCTGAATTCGTTATGCTTGATGGAGTAGGTCTTTCCACAGTATCAGGCGCTTCGCGAATTGACGTTGCTCAAGTAAACGGAGATTTTCAAAATTTGGTCAAAGAAGACGCAGCTATTAAGGAAAAGACGTCTAACGGCGATAAAACTAACGACGTCGCCAAGGAGCGACTTGAGTCGTATCCAACTCTTGTCGCGTTCAAGTACCCGCGCGTCGGATGCGCAAACGCGGAGGTCTCCATTGGAATAGTCTCTCTTCCCGAAGTTGGAGACGAGTCGTACGCTGCGAAAGAGCATACGGTATTCGTCGACTTCAACGATCCCGACGAGTATTATTTGCCCGGTATGGACTGGTTTAAGGGAGAAGGCGGTCTTGTCGTCCAAAAGACTCCGCGCTCGCAACGCGATTGTTCCACCTATTCGATAGATCCGGAAACAGGCAAACCTACCCTCATGTTCAGCGAGTCCGATCCGGACGGAGCATGGCAAACGGTTTATCCAATTTATGTGTTGGGCGACGGAGATTCCTTCATACGCGTCTCGGAACGCGACGGCTGGCGACGATACTATCTTTCTTCCTTTTCAGACATTTCCTCGTTAAAGCCAATTACACTTGAGAATGCCGACGCGATAGAATTTGTTTCTTTCGACTACGACGTCAACGGTAAAGTTAACGGAGTCTATTACTACGCTTCTCCTGAAAACGCAGCCCGTCAGTATCTTTATCGCGCGTCTCTCGAAGGCGAGAATTCCCGCGTTCTAATTACCGAAACAGACGACGAAAATAATTCGGTTGCGCCCGAGGAGTTCGGATTCGAACGATGGAGTATTTCAGCGGATTCCAATTGGGCAATTTGCCGCCGTTCCTCTTTTGGCGTTCCTAATCGAATCGATTTAGTTAAACTTAACGGAGTTTCTGCGTCCGTCGTAAAACGCCTCAAGGACAATAAAGCCTTGAAAGATCGCTTAGCGAACGAGCAATTCGGCAAAAGCGAATTCTTCAGCGTGGAAATAAACTCTAAATTTGATTTCGAAGACGACGGGGAAAGCGCCGAACCTGCTCCAAAAGTTTCTTTGGACGGTTGGATTATGCTCCCGAGAGATTGGGATCCTAACGACCCGAAAAAATATCCGGTTCTTGTCTACGTTTACGGCGAACCGGCCAGTCAAACGGTTCTTGATTCGTGGGGAGGTTCAACCTACCTCTATCATCGCGCTATCGCGGAACGCGGATGCGTTGTTTTGAGCGTCGACAGCCGCGGTACGCCAGCGCCTAAGGGACGTAAATGGCGCAAGTGCATTTATCAAAAGTTTGGCGCGGTTGGCAGAAGCGATCAAGCAAACGCCTTGCGCGAATTCTTGGCGACGAGCCCTTATGCCGCCAAGATCGACCAGACGCGAATTGGCGTCTGGGGATGGAGTGGAGGAGGAACTTCCACTTTGAATTTGATGTTTAATTATCCGGACCTGTACTCCTGCGGAATCTCTATCGCGCCCGTTCCTGACTATCGGAATTACGATACGATCTATCAAGAGCGGTATTCCGGCCTTATTACCGAAGCTCCTGACAGCTATTCGCTCGGTTCGCCCATCGGATTCGCAGAAGGTCTGAAAGGGAAGTTGCTTATTATTCACGGCTCTGGCGACGACAACTGCCACTTCCAAACGACGGAAAACTTGATTAATAGGCTGATACGGTTTGGAAAGGACTTTGACGCCTTTGTCTATCCGTTTAGGTCGCACGGTATCTTTGAAGGTCCCGGAACGACTTTGCATTTGCGCAAAAAAACGATGAAATTCTGGGAAGAAAACCTTTTGAGTCCTTCCCCTGAGTCTCGTCTGTAAATCAGTATTTTAATTCTGCGCCGCGCGGCTTTGTCCAGTTTGTCCACGACGACTGGGAACACAAGTTCGAGCCGCCGGCGCCTTTATTACATTTAAGGAGCTAATCATGCTGAGCAAAAGCAAGACGTCAGTTTGGCGTCTCACAACCGCCGCGCTCGCGTACGCCTTGGCTCTCGGAGCGTTCCAGTCTCTTGTCAACGCTCAAGATAATATCTCCAAGGTCGTAAACGAGCCCGAGTACTCCTATGCGTGGAGCGCTAACGGTTTTCATGTTGTTGATTTCAGAACGGAGAATCTGATCGCGCCGGAGGGAATCGACGTCCCCAATCCTCGGTTTAGTTGGAAACTCTCCTCGCAAGACCTGAATGAATCGCAAAGCGCTTACCAGATTAAAGTCAGCAAAGCGTTTGATTCCGACGAGGTCGTTTGGGATTCGGGCAAAGTTGAATCGGACAAGCAGCTTTATGTCAAGTACGAAGGCAAGGCGCTTGAACCGGCAACCGAATACATGGTTGAACTGAACGTTTGGAATAAGGACGGCAAAAACTCTTCGCAAGTTTTCGCGCCTTTCTCTACGGGACTCTTTGCGACTGAAGCGGATCCGAACCCTTGGAAAGGAAAATGGATCGGGCTTAATCCGAAAACTGAGCCGCCGGTTCCCGCCGATATCTCTAAAGGAAATTGGATTGCGTTCAAAGACAGCATGAGTCTTCCGGTCGGAACCTCGATTTATCGCAAGACGTTTGAAGTTAAAGACATTGACGGCGTCGTCAACGCTATCGGCAACTTCTCGCTCGATAATCGCGGAGTCGTCTATCTCAACGGAACAAATATGGGCGGTTCTGACGAATACCAGCGCGCCGCGACACGCGACCTTAAACCCGCGCTCCGTGAGGGTAAAAACGTTATTACTCTTCGAGTAGACAACGTAGGCGGCAGTCCAAATCCAGGCGGAGCTATCGGCGCATTCTACGTCGAATATAAAGACGGCAATAAAATCGCATATCCGACTGACGACACGTGGAAATCCCTCGAAGCGCTTTCCGAAAGCGACGTAGAATCGGCCATTTCTCCTGACTTCGACGATTCTAACTGGAATAACGCCACAGTCATTCGCAAATTTGGCGAGGAACCTTGGGGTGAAATTGCAACGGCGGCGTTGGAAAAACCGTCCCCTGCGCGCTACCTCGGAAACGTGTACTGGATGAAAAAGGACGTCGGCGTTAAACGAGCGGTTGTCTTTATTTCCGGACTCGGCTATAACGAATGCTATCTCAATGGGAACAAACTCGGTTCGCAAGTCTGCGGACCGATGTATACCGAATACGACAAGAGCGTTCCTTATAACACCTACGACGCGACCGATTACCTAAAAGAAGCCAAAGCTCAAGGCTTTGACGACGTTGAAATCAGCGTTATTCTCGGAAACGGACGTTATTACGCGCTTCGCATGGACAAATGCGTCCATTACGGCGATCCCTGTCTCTTGTTTCAAATGCAGGTCGAGTATGAAGACGGCACGAAAGACGTATTCGTAAGCGACGAGACTTGGAAAGGAAACGACGCCGGACCTATCTCGGAAAACAACGACTATGACGGCGAAGTCGCCGACGGACGTAAAGCCAAACTGCTCGCGCCCGATTCCGAAGAATGCAAGTTCGTCAAAGGTTCCGCCCCTCGCTATGCGGAACTTCGTTTCGGCAAGGCTTTCGTTGTCGATCTTCCCTATGACGTCGACGTTGTCGAAGGGCCGAAGGGGAAAATGGTTTCGCAGCTCATTCCTCCGATGCGGAACAACTTTGAAATTAAACCTATTTCCATTAAGGAAATGGAGCCCGGACGGTGGATCATTGATTTCGGTCAGAACTTCGTAGGCGTTCCGAAGATCAAAGTTAAAGGCGAGGCGGGGACTCAAATTCAAATTCGTTTCGCTGAAAGCTTAATTCCTGACGGTCCGAAAAAGGGCGAACTTTATGTCGACAACCTCCGCACGGCGAAGGCGCGCGATATTTACACACTCTACGGCGATCCTGACGGTGAAATTTATCAGCCCCGATTCACGCAGCACGGCGGACGTTACGCTGAATTAATCGGTTTCCCCGGCGTTCCGACTCTCGATACCGTTACGGGATACACCGTTACCACAGACCTTCCGCAAATTGGATTCTTCGAAACTTCGAATCCTACGATTTCCCAAATCTTTAAGAATATCGTTTGGGGAACGCGGGGCAACTACCTTAGTATGCCGACCGACTGTCCGCAGCGCGACGAACGTATGGGATGGCAGGGAGACCGCGCAATCGGTTCCATGGGCGAGATGTACATTTTCGATAATGTAACTCTCTACAACAAATGGATGCAAGACGTAGAAGAATCGCAGCGTGACGACGGCAACGTATCCGACGTCGCGCCCGCCTACTGGCGGCTCTATTCTCCGAACGTTACTTGGCCTTCGGCTCACATTATTATCCCGCAAAGCCTGTACACAATGTTCGGGGACGACGACGCGATTGTCAAACACTATGAGTCCCGTAAAAAGTGGATTGAATTCATTCTTTCGCTTCGTAACGAAGACGGCACCGTGTCGAAGGACAACTACGGCGACTGGTGCGTCCCGCCGGAGCGTCCCGAATTGATTCATTCGCAAGATCCCATGCGTCAAACTGACCGCACGCTCCTCGCGACGGTCTATATGATCTATGATCTTCGCCAATCTGCCGACTTTGCGGACTACCTCGGCAAATCCGACGACGCTAAGTCGTTCCGTGAAACGGCCGACGCGATGCAAGACGCCTTCAATAAGCGTTTCTACAATGCTGAAAAAGGCCAGTACGACAACGGTTCGCAAACCTCCTGCGTACTTCCTTTGGCGTTTGGTCTCGTCCCCGAAAAGGAACGTCCCAGAGTTTTCAACACGCTTGTCAACAATATTGAAAACGTTACGAACAAGCATATTGGAACGGGATTGATCGGAGCGCAATGGATCAACCGTCTTTTGAGCGACGAAGGACGCATCGATCTGCCTTACGCATTCGCGACGAACCGTGATTTCCCGAGTTGGGGATACATGATTGAAAAAGGCGCGACGACCATTTGGGAACTCTGGAACGGCGACACCGCAGATCCGGCGATGAACAGCGGCAATCACGTCATGCTCGTCGGCGATCTTGGAATCTGGTTCTTCGAATATCTTGGCGGTATCAAAGCCGATCCGAAAACGCCCGGATTCAAGCATTTCATTATGCATCCAAACGTTGTCGGCGACCTGACCTCCGCGAAGGCTCAGTACGATTCTGTTCGCGGCTTCATTAGCAGTTCTTGGAATCTCGACAAAGAAGCGGGCAAGTTTACTTGGACCGTCGTTATCCCGGCGAACACGACCGCGACGGTTTCCGTGCCGACGTCAAATCCCGACTCGCTTGCAATCAACACCGCGCGCCTGGTTATCGTACCTCCGGAACCCGGCGAAATCAGAATGGTCAAGTACAACAAGAAAACCGACGCTTTCGACGTAGGGCAGCTCGAAAAGAAAGCCGCCGACGGACGCGTTGAATTCGAGCTTGGCTCCGGTATTTATGAGATTACGACCGAATTGAAGTAATTCGTTCGTAATTCGAAAGTTGGTTTGACAGAAAACCGCCGTTCTCTTTCCTCAGGTAAGGGAACGGCGGTTTATGTTTTGCTTTACACAAAACAAAAAAGCCTTCCGGACTCTTCTGAGAAATCCGAAAGGCTTTCGATTACTACCGTCGGTATCGAATCAAAAAATCATTTGAAGGATTCTTCAACCGCAACGGCGACAGCGACGGTGGCGCCAACCATAGGATTGTTGCCCATACCGATGAGCCCCATCATTTCGACGTGCGCAGGAACGGAAGACGAACCGGCGAACTGAGCGTCGGAGTGCATGCGCCCCATCGTGTCGGTCATACCATAGGAAGCGGGACCGGCCGC
>CAMNJU010000152.1 GCA_946541595.1 uncultured Planctomycetales bacterium | reverse complement strand
AGCTTATTGCGCAAGGGTATAAGTCCTTGACCGACGAACCGATGGGACTGACGACCGAGCGTATGCGCGCGAAAGCCGACGCCGTGCGCGCGAAGAAGGCTAAGTAGACGTTAGTAAATAAGTAAAGCTAAAGGGAACCGCCGGGCCGACGCTCGGCGGTTTTTCTATTGGCGCGGCGCCGGCGAAATTATTTCGTTCGATTCTCTTGTTTTTATACCGGGAAGGGAGTAGAATTCGAGGGATATTGCGGCCGTCTTTTGTAGACGGTTTGGCGGTTGTTTCCATTGTTTATAACGTTTCCCAAAGGAAAACTATGAAAAAGACATCGACTTTCGTTTTGTCGTTATTCGTCGCGTTTGCGAGCGTCGCTCTCTACGCGGCGGAATATCCGGATCCGGCCAAGATGGCGGAGCCGGTTGTGGCGCCGGCGGAGCTCAATATGGACGCGGCGTCCCTCGACCGGATCGACGCGATTATTGAAGAGAATATCGAAGCGGGCAATTTCCCGGGCGGCGTCGTCTGCATTGGCCGCGGAAATAAGATCGGCTTTTTGCGCTGCTACGGGAACCGTCAGACGGAACCGACCGTTGAGCCGGTTACGCCCGACACGCTGTACGATTTGGCGTCGGTCTCCAAGGTGACGTCGACCGCGATCGCCGTCGCGATTCTCGTCGAACAGGGCAAAATTGAATACGACGACCGCATTACGCGATTCTTTCCTGAATTCGGCCAGAACGGAAAAGAGAACGTTACGGTTCGCGACTGCCTGACGCACGTCTCCGGTCTTACGCCCGACAACAGTATTCGCGACTATATCCGTCCCGAAGAAGACAATAGCGTTAAGTACGACCCTGAAAAGTTTTATACCCGCGAAGAAATTCTGCAGCATATCTGTGAACTCGGTCTTCGCACCGCGCCGGGCGAGGCGTTCGCGTACAGCGACGTCGGATTCATAACGATGGGGCTTGTCGTCGAAAAAGTAACCGGCATGTCGCAGGACGAATTCGTCCGTCAGAACATTTATCTTCCGTTAGGCATGACGGATACGGGCTATAACCCGACGGACGAGCAGAAGAAGCGCGCGGCCGCGGCGGAAAAGCGCGTTCCGGAAGATTCCGACTGGATTAAAGGCGAAGTGCACGATCCCCGCGCGTTCGCCATGAAGGGAATCGCGGGTCACGCGGGCAATTTCTCCACGGCGCCGAATCTCGCGATTCTCGCGTCGATGCTCGTCGGGCACGGCACGTATACGCCCGCCAACGATCCGGAACATCCGGTTCAGATCATGTCGGAAGCGACGTTCAAGCAGATGACCGAATCGGTTACGATTCCTCGCGGTATTCGTTCCCGCGGCTGGGATAAGCGTTCGCCTTATTCCGGCAACCGCGCCGTTCTCATGAGCCCCTCCGCGATCGGGCACAGCGGGTTTACGGGCACGTCTTATTGGATCGATCCGGATATGGACTTGTACGTAATCTTCCTCGGCAACCGTCTCCATCCGGACGGGAAGGGCGATTACGTCGGCATGTGCGGCAAGATCGGGCAAATCGCGCTCGATTCGATTCGCGAAAAGACCGCCGCGGACGAAACGGCCGCGTTCGTTAAGAAGTCGGTTTACGTTTCGCCGAACGCCGGTAAAAGCTCTGAAACGCTCGCGGGCGTCGACGTTATGGAACGCGACGGCTTCGCGCCGCTAAAATTGCGCAATCGCCGAGTCGGGCTCCTCACGAACCAGACGGGCCTTCTTCGCGACGGCCGCCGTATTCCCAAAGCGATGCAGGACGCCGGCGTCAATCTGACGACGCTCTTCAGCCCGGAACATGGGCTTTACGGCGCCCTTGACCAGAGCAATATTGACGACGCGAAGGACGAAGAAACCGGTCTGCCCGTCTTCAGCCTTTATGGCGAAACGCGCCGTCCGACTCCCGAAATGCTCAAAAACGTCGACGCTTTCGTCTTTGACATTCAAGACGTCGGCGTGCGATTCTACACCTATATCAGTGCGATGTGCTCCGCTATGCAGGCGTGCGCGGATCAGGGCAAAGCGTTCTTTGTGTTTGACCGTCCGAATCCGATCGGCGGCGTAAAAGTCGACGGCCCGTGGCTCGACGCCGGGCGCGAATCGTACGTCGCGTTCTTCCCCATGCCGATTCAGCATGGCATGACGGTCGGCGAGATCGCGCTTATGTTCGCGAATCAGTATAAGCTGAATCTTGATCTTACGGTTATTCCGTGCGAGAACTGGACGCGCGATCAGTACTTCGATCAGACGGGCCTGACGTGGGTCAATCCTTCTCCGAATATGCGCTCCCTTACCGAAGCGCTCCTCTATCCCGGGTTCGGTATTCCTGAATTCACGAATATTTCGGTAGGCCGCGGAACCGACACGCCGTTCGAGGTTATTGGCGCCCCGTGGATTAACGCCGAAGATCTCGCGAAGAAGATGAACGGCGAAAAGCTGCCCGGCATTGAGTTTGAACCGATCAAGTTCACGCCGACCGGCTCTAAGTACAAGGACGAGGAGATTTCCGGACTGCGCATGAAGATCGTCGATCGCGATAAGCTCGACGCGGTCAAAGTCGGCGTCGCGCTCATGTCGCGCCTGGCGGCCGATTATCCGGATAACTGGGAGACTAAGAACGCCAATACGCTTCTTCTCAACGACGCGACGCTCGCCGCGATTCGCGCCGGCAAGAGCGTCGGCGAAATCGCTCCGCTGTGGGACGCCGATCTCGCGCGATTCAAGGAAGCGCGTCAGAATTACCTGATCTATCGCTGAAATCGCGCGCGGTAACCCCCGTTTGATCTTTCGCTAAGCGAAACGCCATAACGCCGTTGCGGCGCTATGGCGTTTTTTTTTGCCGGCGAAGATAAAAGAACTGCGGATAAAGACGCTGAAAAATCGGCTTTTAATCGCGATTTGCGCGCTATTTTTATTGCGCCGTTTCTCTAAAACCTGTATGATGAAACCGCGCCGTCCTTTTTCGCGGCGCGGTTATGCAAGTAGAAAGGAACTCTAAAATGCAACGCGTTTACGACTATTTGAAGAAATGCAAGACGTATTACCTCGCGACGGTCGACGGCGATCAGCCTCGCGTCCGTCCGTTCGGGACTATCGAACTCATCGACGGCCGGCTCTGCTTCCAGACGGGCCGCTCGAAGCATGTTTCGAAACAGATTCACGCGAATCCGAAAGTTGAGATTTGCGCCTGCGACGGCGACACATGGGTTCGCATTCAGGCGGACGCGATCGAAGATCCTCGAATTGAGTCTCAGGAAAAGATGCTCGAAGCCTATCCGGAACTTAAGGCGCTCTATAAGCCCGGCGACGGGAACACCGAGATCTTCAAACTGACGTCGGGCGTCGCGACGTTCTATTCCTTCAGCGCCGCGCCTGTCGTCGTTGAATTCTGACCTGAGTTAAGCCGACGGCGTTTACTCAAATCCAAAAGGAGAAAAGCACGATGAAATCCGCGTTCTTTGCTTTTTTGATCGGCGTTAGCGTTTCTCTGACCGCGTATGCGGCGGAGGGCGATCTGCTCGACGTGCGCGATACGCAGGACTCGCCCGTTAAGTTGATCTTCGACACCGATATCGGCGGCGATATCGACGACGCGTTTGCGCTCGGGCTCATTCACAGCCTGGCCGATCGCGGACAGTGCGAGCTGCTCGGCGTAACGCTTACGACCGCGAGCGAATGGGCGGCGAAATTCGTTGCGGCGGAGAACGCCGTCTACGGCAGGCCCGATATCCCGATTGGGCTGCCCGAGAAGGGAACCGACTATAACTTCTATCCTTCCGATACGTTAGGGCAAACGAACGCGGACGGAACGCCCGAATATCCCGTTCCCGACAGCTATAAGCCGGAAGATCCGGTCGCGCTTCTGCGCCGTCTTCTCGCTCAGGCGGACGACCGCTCGGTTGTAATCGTGCAGGTCGGTTATTCGACTAATCTTGCCAATTTGCTCGATACTCCGGGCGACGCCGTTTCGCCGCTAACCGGCAAAGAACTCGCGGCCAAGAAAGTCCGGCTCGTCTCCATTATGGGCGGCGCGTTCGCGCTCGATCCTGAACTGAAGCAATACGCCGGAATGCGCGAATGGAATATTATCAACGATATTCCCGCCGCGCAGAAGGTCGCGCGCGAATGGCCCGGCGAAATCGTATTTGGCGGCTCGGAAATTGGCGAACGTATTCGTTTGTCGTCCGTGAGTTTGAAGCGCGACTACCGCTCGCGCCGCGCAAAATTCTTGCGCGACGCCTTTTCATGGTGGGCGTCTAAAAACGCGCCCGACGAAGGATTGAATCACGAAAGGCCGGCGTGGGATCTCACGAGCGTATTTTTCGTCGTTCGTCCGGAGGAAGGGCGCGGTTATTTTCAGCTTTCCGAGCCGGGTCTTGTGTCGTTTGACGACGAGGGCGCCGCTGAGTTTACCCCGGACGCTAACGGAAAGCGCCGCGTATTTCTCATCGACGGGACCAACGCGGTTCGCGTTCGGGAAGCGTTCGTCAATCTTTGTTCGGAACCTTAATTAGATATATAACTGTAATGAAATTATTTACAGCGATTGTTCTCACGGCGGTCCTTGCGTTCTGCCAGAGGGGGTCGAGCGCCGACGGCGATCTTCTCGACGTTCGCGATTCGCAGGACGCGCCCATTAAATTGATTTTTGACACGGACATTGGCGGCGATATCGACGACGCGTTCGCGCTCGCGCTGATTCATCGGTTTGCAGATCGCGGACAGTGCGAACTCCTTGGCGTAACGCTTACAACGGCAAACGAGCATGCGGCGAAGTTTGTCGCGGCGGAAAACGCCGTCTTTGGACGTCCTGAGATTCCTATCGGTCTTCCGACAAAAGGAACCGTTTACGATTCCTATCCGACCAAAGTTTTAGAGCAAACGAACGCGGACGGAACGCTCGAGTATCCCGTTCCCGACGGATATAAAACGGAAGACCCCGTCGCGCTCTTGCGCCGGTTGCTTGCCGACGCGGACGACCGTTCGGTCGTTATCGTGCAAGTCGGGTATTCGACGAATCTTGCGCATCTTCTCGATTCCCCTGGCGACGGCGTTTCGCCGCTGACAGGCAGGGAGCTTGCCGCGAAAAAAGTCCGGCTCCTTTCGATTATGGGGGGCGGATTTGCCGTCGATCCGTCGCTGGCGGAATATGGCAAAATGCGCGAGTGGAATATTGTCAGCGATATTCCTGCGGCGCAGAAGCTCGCCCGCGAGTGGCCTGGCGAGATCGTTTACAGCGGTTCGGAAATCGGGAATCGGATCCTTATGTCGACCGTGAGTTTAAATCGCGACTACCGCACGCCGCGCGCGAAATTTTTACACGACGCGTATTACTGGTGGGCGGAGTCGGACGTGCCCGGTCTGGGGTTTAATCACGAACGGCCGACATGGGATCTCACAAGCGTCCTTTTTGTCGTTCGGCCGGAGAAAGAGCGCGGATATTACCGGCTCTCGGAACCGGGCGCCGTCTCGTTCAGCGAGGAGGGCATAGCGTCGTTTACGCCCGATCCGAACGGCAAACGGCGCGTCTTTCTCGTCGACCGCGACGCCGCGATTCGCGTCCGGGAAGCGTTTGTCAATCTGTGCGCGGAACCCTAATTGAAAAGAGTTGTCATGAAAACATTTAAAACGGTTCTCTTTGCGGCTGTTTTCGCGCTTTGTCAGGCGGCGGTCGGCGCGGAAGGCGATCTGCTTGACGCGCGCGATTCGCAGGACGCGCCAATTCCGATTATTCTCGACACGGATATCGGCGGCGATATCGACGACGCGTTTGCGCTCGCGCTCATTCATCGGTTTGCCGACGTCGGCGCGTGCGAATTGCTCGCCGTTACGCTCACGAATAAGCGGCCCGACGCTGCGCGTTACGTCGCCGCGGAGAACGCGCTCTACGGCCGGCCGGATATTCCCGTCGGTCAGCCGCAAGAGGCCGCTCGCGATACGGATAATTATCCGTCCGCGATACTTGCGTTAAAGAACGCCGACGGAACCGCGCGCTACCCCGTTCCCGATAAGTTCGAAGTTCAGGAGCCGATCGCGCTGCTGCGCCGTACGCTCGCGAGCGCGCGAGACCGATCCGTCGTCTTTATCCAAATCGGTTTCTCCACGAATCTTGCCGCGCTCCTCGATTCTCCGGCCGACGCGGTTTCTCCGCTGACCGGCGCGGAACTCGTCGCGAAGAAAGCGCGGATTCTGTCCGTTATGGGCGGCGCGTTTGCGATCGATCCGGAGGCGGAAAAGTATCGCAAGCATTGCGAATGGAATATTCTCAACGACGTTCCTTCGGCTAAAAAACTTGCCGCTCAGTGGCCGACCCCGATTGTTTTTAGCGGATATGAGATCGGCGACCGAATTCGCATGTCGCCGGTCAATTTAAAACGCGATTACCGTTCGCCGCGCGCTAAATTCCTGCGCGATTCGTACGAACGCTGGGCCTCGAAAGCCGCGCCGAAAGAAGGCTTGAATCATCGCCGACCGACGTGGGATCTCACGAGCGTCCTCTTTGTATTGCGCCCGGAAGAAGGGCGCGGATACTTTACGCTTTCGGAGCCGGGCGACGTCGATTTCGACGCCAACGGCGCGACGCTCTTTACGCCGTGCGAAAACGGAACCCGCCGCGCTTTTCTCGTCGACGCAGACGCGCGGATCCGCGTCGGAGAGGCGTTCGTCAATCTGTGCTCGGAACCGTGAACGCGACTTCAGCAAAACGGAACCAAATTAAGTATAAAAACGGCGAAAATTTCGGTTAGGGCGAATCTTACCGTACTGAAAAATATTTGTTTGCAATACATTTTCCTCGAAGTCGAATTCCAGCGCGGTAAATCGTGTGGATTCGTATCTTTTTAAACAATGCAGTTTATAACGGAGGCTGTTTGAATGAAACCTTTGGAACTGAAATTGACGCAGGGGTGGGATAAGACGTTCCCGAAGAGCGATAAGATCGATCACTGCAAAGCGACCTTTATCAACCGTTACGGCATAACGCTCGCGGCGGACGTTTACGTTCCGAAAGGCGTCGA
This sequence comes from uncultured Planctomycetales bacterium, assembly GCA_946541595.1. Classification (GTDB taxonomy): domain Bacteria; phylum Planctomycetota; class Planctomycetia; order Pirellulales; family Thermoguttaceae; genus RUG369. Next base: position 1,551 of record CAMNJU010000152.1, on the reverse strand, counting down.
CGGAAAACTCTCCGCGCTCGCGGTTTGCGGTCCTTTCGGCGCGGTCAAGGAGCAATGTTCCGGTCTATACGCGCAAACGATGGCGGAACGCGGTTTTCTGACAGTCGCCTTTGATCCTTCCTTTACGGGCGAGAGCGGCGGCGCCGTCCGCTACATGGCGTCCCCCGATATCAATACCGAAGATTTCATGGCGGCGGTCGATTTCCTGTCTCTGCACGAGAGAGTCGATTCCGAACGCATCGGGATTATCGGGATTTGCGGCTGGGGCGGCTTGGCGATTAACGCCGCGGCGCTCGACACGCGCGTCAAAGCGACCGTCGCGTCGACCATGTACGACATGACGCGCGTGAGCGCGAACGGATACTTTGATTCCGAAGACAGCGAAGAGGCGCGATATACGAAAAAGGCCGCAATGTGCGCGCAGCGTTTGGCCGACCTTAAAAGCGGCGAGTATAAACTTGGCGGCGGCGTAGTCGATCCTGTGCCTGCGGACGCGCCCGACTTCGTTAAGGATTACCACAACTATTACAGAACGCCGCGCGGTTACCATTCGCGTTCTTTGAATTCAAACGGCGGTTGGAACGTAATCGGGTGCGAATCCTTCTTTAATCAGCCGATTCTGCGTTATTCGAACGAAATTCGCTCCGCCGTACTGATCGTTCACGGCGACAAGGCGCACTCGTGCTACTTTGGTAAAGACGCGTACGCCAATATGATTAAAGGAAGCAAGTATACGGACAACAAAGAGCTGTATCTTATTCCCGGCGCGTCTCATACCGACCTGTACGACGGCGGCGGCAAAGGCGCGATTCCATTCGATAAGCTTGAATCTTTCTTCAAGCAGAATCTGAAATAAAGCGATAGGAACGCGTAAAGACCGTCCGAAAAGAATAGCCGATCTCAGGCCGCGTCCGATTTTATCCCAGACGCGGCCAATCTTTTTCGGTTTGCGCGTTCCCGTCGTTGTTTTTCTACCCACTTTGGCTATTCTTTGACGAGGCAAAGCCCATGATCTACGCCCGCATAGGTAAAGACGTATTGGAAATACAACCTGCCGATAATTCTACGGCGCAGGCGTTTATGAATCTGCTCGCCCAAGGCGACGTAAGGGTCGCAATGCGCGATTATGGCGGATTTGAAAAAGTAGGCGCGCTTGGTACGACGCTGCCGACGAACGACGAACCGATTACGACGGAACCGGGCGACGTGATTCTTTATCAGGGGAATCAAATTACAATCTATTACGCCGCAAATACATGGAGCTTTACTCGGCTCGGAAAAATTCAGGGCGTTTCGGAGTCTGAGCTCAAGAGAATCTTAGGAAAGGGCGGAATAACCGCAGTCTTTTCGTTAAAGTGAACGCTCTTAGAAAGGCGGCTCGGCGACGCGAATAAAAAACGCGCGATCCGGCGGTTTTCGCTCGAATCGCGCGCGAGTTCTAACCCAGCGCGTGCGCGCCGGGCGTTCTAACCGTTAACGGGCGTGTCAGTTCCCTTGCGGACGGTCGCCTTGCGGGCGCGGACCGCGCTGACCGCGGGGACGGTCGCCTTG
>CAMNJU010000151.1 GCA_946541595.1 uncultured Planctomycetales bacterium | reverse complement strand
TTTGCCGCATCGCTGGTATTGTTTCCCGCGTTGCGGCGTCAGGGGCGCGGCGTCCGCTGCCATCGGCGGCGGCTCACCGCCTACGGCGGGGGGCGCGTCGCGGGCTTACTCCAACGGAATCAGCTGCGCGGCGTCGACGGTTACGTATCCGTTTGATCCTTTGGCGTCGACGGTTACGGTCAGTTCTCCGTCTTCTCCGACTTCCAGCTCCCCGATTTTCGTAAACAGGGCGTCGATTTCGGGCGCGTTTTTCTGATTGACTTCAATTTGAATTTCGCCTTTTGACGATTTCGCGGTTACCGGCACGTTCGTTGCGCGATTGGCATGCGGCGGGTACGAGATTCGGCATTCGTACCTGCCGGGCTTGAGCCCTTTGAACGGAAACGAGACGCTTTTGCCGTCCTTATCGGCGTTGTCGTCGTGCAGGTAGTCGGAATCGACGAATTTCGAGCAGACGTTATTGCTCGACCACGGGCCTTTGACTTGCGCGTCTTTGTCGTCCATAACGACGCCCGCGAGCTTTTCGGCGGGGACGCTCGGGCGTTCGACTCCGTATTCGAGAACTTGACCGTCGTCGAGCAGGCGCTTGCGCAGAACGGCGTAGTCGAGCTCCTGCGGGGACACGCCCGCGTCTTGCGCGAGGCACGCGGCGGTTCCGGCGCTCTGTCCGAGAATCATAAAGACGGGCTCCATGCGAATCGAACCGAACGCGATGTGCGTGCAGCTGACGCAGACGGGAACGAGCAGATTGTCGCATTCGTTCTTTTTCGGCACGATCGCGCCGTAGTCGATCGGATAGGGCGCCCCGGGATTGACTTCGACGTCCCCTTCGTTTCGCACGGTCGCGCGGCCCTCTTCGTCGACGGCGACGTACCGCTGGCAATGGTGCGAGTCCATATTATAGGACCCCATGCCGACCGATCGGGCCGTCTCGTCGAGATAGCGCAAATGACGTTCGGAAACGACGAAATCGCTCTTCATGCGTCTTGCTTCCCGAACGTACAGCTGGGGCGACCAGTTTCCGTTTTCCGTGAATTCGTCCTTTGCGAGTCCCCACTTCGAGATTTCGGCGCGGATATTTTCAGGTACGCGCGGATCGTTCTGGAGCGTCCAGAGGAGCCCCTGCTGCCATGCGCGGTGCTGTTCGTAGATTTCGTCGCGGCGTGCGTAACTCGCGTCGGGATAGTCGTAATTCCCGCCGATATAGTCGGTTGAAACCGCTAAGTCGTTATTGGAGTCGGTCTTATAGTTGGGCATAGAGGTAAAGGACATAAAGACGTTTTGGCCCGCCTCGATCGAGCGAATGAGAATTTCATAGTCGAGCGGGTCGTAATTCTCAGGTTTTTCGATCTTTACCATATTCTTCGGATCGTTCGTGAGGCACATGCGGATATTGTACGCCTGAATGAGCGCGTCTCCGTCCCCGTCTTTTCCGTTGAGCTTTTCGTTTATTCTGGGCAGAAGTCCGCTTTCGGGCTTGCCTTTTTCGACGTACGGGTCGACGAATCCTTCGAACTGATGATAAATCGCGTGTTTTACTTGGATTCCGTCGAGAGTCTCCCCGTATTCCGAGTTGGCCTCGCGCCCGGTCCGATAGCCGACGCCGGCGGCGGCCATGAGATCGCCCTCGTAGGCAGCGTCGATAAACGTCTTGCCGCGGAACGTTTTATTAGAGAGGGTCGTAATCGATTCGATTTTCGCGCCCGACTTTTTAACGCCCTTTTTCCGATCGAGCCGTTCGGCGCGGTAGACGGGGATTTCGTATTCGTCGATAAAAGCTTCGAACGTCTTTTCGGCGGCGCTCGGTTCAAACGCCCACATCGTCTGCGTCTGATTGTCGTTTCCGCGCACGTTCGGACTGAGCCGTCCGTTTTCGCGCGGCATGGGTTGGACGGTCCACGCGTCCTCGCGCTGATAGTAGAGCCAGAGCCGATGATAGAATTCGCGCGCAAGTCCGCCCACGACGGCGCGGTTGCCGGAATCGGTATGGCCGAGCCCGCCGCTCGAGAGGCCGCCGAGCCGACGGTCGGGCGAGACGATTACGACCGATTTGCCCATCTTTTTGACTTGTACGGCGCAGGTTACGGCCGCGCTCGTTCCGCCGTAAATTACGACGTCGTATTGACCTTCGTCGGACGCGTTCGCACGCGGCGCGGCGGAGAAGAAGGCGAGACAGCAGAGCGCGAGCAGGGCGGCGGTTAGTTTCTTCATGACAGTGTGTTCCTTTTGGGGTTACGCCGGGAGCCGGCGGGAGCGGCGTTAAATGCAAACCGGCCCGGCCGCGTCTTTTGCGCGAACCGGGCCGGCCGTTACTTACGCTTGGCGCGTTGGCCGCGCCGGAAGCGAATCAATCATTTGGCGGGGACCTCTTTAACGAGTCCGAAGTCAATGTACTGACCGCCGGTCGACTGATGGCAGTGGACCGCGACTACGTTTTTGCCTTCTTTGAGCGCGGATTTGAGCGCGTCAACGTCGACGTCGGCGTAGTAGTATTCCTGATAGCCTTTGAATTCGGCGATTTTGACGCCGTTGATATAGACTTCCGCGTCTTCGTCATGATAGACGTACGCGAGCATGTCTTCCGGATTGGCGATCTGGTCGGCGGTCAGTTCGACGGCGCGGCGAATCCAGATATCGGATCCGTCCCAGTTCGTGCGAACGACGGCGCCCGGCGTGCCCTTGGTTCCGAATCCGCCTTCGCCTTCTTTCCAGGCGGAGTCGTCGAAATCGGCGGCGTTCCAGGCGTCGGCGGGCTTATCGAACGTGTACTTCCAGACCTTCGCTTCATGACGGGAGCATCCGATAACGATTTCCGTCTTCATTTCCGGTCCGCGGAGCGCTTCGTTCGACTTGCGCATCTTATCGACCGGGAACTTAATGACTTCGCGGTCGTAGGACATAAAGCCGTTGACCTCAATTTCGACGTCGGTCGTCTGGGTATAGACGGCCGCGGACAGGCCCTTCGTAATGAGCGGGCGCATCGCGCGGTTGAGCGCGTTATAGCGCGCGAAGAGGGCGTTCTGATCTTCGAACTTCACGTAACCCCAGTTTCCGTCTTCTTTCCACGAATGGCCTTTGACGGGGAGTCCGAGTCCGCCGTATTCTCCGAGTACGGTCGCGCGGTTGTCCTCAGGCGGGAACATGCCCGGTCCGGGATAGTTGTGCATATCGTGGACGTCGCCGCAGGGCCGGTCGGACCATCCGCTCGTGCAGTCGACGAGGCGGGTCGGATCGAGGGTGCGGCAGAGCGCGACGATGCGCGGGGTGTCAAATTGGCCCCAGCCTTCGTTGAAGGGGACCCACATGACAATGCACGGGAAGAAGTCGAGCGAGTAGAACATCTGGCGGAGTTCCGTTTCGTAGTAGGAGACGGATTCCGGCGAACGTTCGGCGTCGGGATCGCTCGGGCGGATATAGTGCGCGGTGTCGCCGCTGGGCATATCCTGCCAGACGAGCATGCCGAGCTGGTCGCACGCGTAGTAGTAGCGCGCCGGCTCAACTTTAATGTGCTTGCGCAGCATATTGAAACCGAACGACTTGAGGACTTCAATGTCGTAGCGCATGCCGGCGTCGGTCGGCGGGGTATAGAGTCCGTCCGGCCACCAGCCCTGATCGAGCGGGCCGTGCTGGAAGACGAACTCGTTATTGAGCATCATGCGGGTAATCCCGTCCGGGGTCTTGCCGAGCGACGTCTTGCGGTTGGCGTAGTAGGAGTCGACTTTATCGACCGTTTCGCCGTCTTTGGCGAGCGCGACGCTGAACTCGTAGAGCTTCGGATTGTCCGGAGTCCAGAGTTCCTGACCTTTGACGTCGAGCGTAATTGTCGCTTTTCCGGAGACGACCTTGGCGGTCTTGTCGCCGATCGCGACGGTCGCGCCTTCGGCGTCTTCCGCTTCCACGAATACGGCAACGGTCATGTCGTCGATATCGGAGACGGGCCGAACCTTCGTAATGTGCGCCTTAGCGACCGGTTCCATCCAGACGGTCTGCCAGATGCCGGTAACGGGCGTGTACCAAATTCCGTGCGGGTTCTTAATCTGCTTGCCGATCGCCTGGACGCCGTCGTTGGTCGGGTCCCAGACTTTAACGATCAGCATCTGCTTGCCTTCCGGCTTGAGCGCGGCGGTCAAGTCGACCGTGAAGGGGCAGTATCCGCCCTGGTGCGAGCCGACTTTAACGTCGTTGAGCCAGACGTCGCAGCGCCAGTCGACGGCGCCGAAGTTGAGCAGTACGGACTTGCCGGCCCATTCTTTCGGAATCTCGAACGTCTTTTTGTACCACAGGTTATTCTCTTTGCCGACCGTCTTGCCGACGCCGCCGAGCGCGGATTCCGCGCAGAACGGAACGAGAATTTCGCCTTGGGTCGCTTCGAATTTTTCGCCCACGGGCAGAATCGCGTAGTCCCACAGACCGTTCAAATTGACCCAGTCGGCGCGGACCATTTGCGGACGCGGATATTCCGGAAGCGGCTGCGCCGGATCGACGTCTTTCGCGAACTTCGAGAGGAGGATACCGTCGACCGGTTTCCAGTCCGCCGCGACGCCCTGCGTAACGCACGCGGCCGCGGCCAGGAGCGCGAACGCTCCCAAAAGTAACGACTTCTTCATCGATTACCTTTCGATAGGGGGTTAATAAAAAGCCGATTCGCCGGCGCGGACCGAAGGAGCGGCCAAATGGCGCCGGAGAACGCGGAAAAACAATTCTATTTGAAAGCCCGACCGCGCGCGCGGCGCGTCGGGACGCACAGTATACGTTAGAAACGGCGTAACCGCAAGGGCGGGCGCGATTACCACCCGCACGCGTCGCGCACGGCGAGCATGGCGGCGAGCACGTCGTTCCACGTCTGCGGATCCTTCATGGCGCTGTTGGGGAACATGCATCCGTCCCAGCAGAGATGGCGCAGTTTTTTCGTCGGAACGCCGTTTTCCGTGAGCCAGAAGCTCGCGTATTTCGGAATGTCGAGCTTGCCGTTGGGATCGTTCGGGAGGCAGTGCCGGCCCGTCTTGTCGTGCGCGCCGGACCCAAAGACGGTTCCGTCGTTCTGCGCGACGTGGAAATCGACGAGCCACGGCCGGAGCGCGTCGGTCATCTTCTTATACGCTTCGTCGTAGACTTCCGTCTGGCCCCACTCGAAATCGTCGGGCAGGAGCCGGTCTTCCGGAGCGTTCGCGCCGAGCAGGAACAGGTTCGTGTGCGACATGTCGGCCTGCAGCCCGAGCGCGTCGGGACGGTCGACCGATTCGAGGACCTGCTGGCAGCGCTTCCAGCTGTGCATGCCGCCCCAGCAGACTTCCCCTTCGATGGCGAGCGTTTCGCCGTACTTCGAGGCGATTTCCGCCGCCTTTTTGAACGTGTCGACGATCATCGCGGTGTTCGCGTCCGGGTCGGCGCTCCACGCGTCGACGGAGCAGGAGGAGTCGATGCGCACGCAGCCGCTCGGCCGCACGCCCGCGTCGCGAAGCTTCTGAGCCGCGATACAGCCGCGTTCGACTTCCTGCAGGAAGGTCGCGCGCGCGGTATCTTCGCCGATCGCCGAGCCGGCCCAGACGTTCGCGACGAACGAGCCGACTTCGAAGTTGTACTTATGGCAGTAGTTGACGATCTTATCGACTTCGGAGTCCATTTCGGAGCAGTCGAAGTGCGGGGGGCACAGGAACAGATCGAACCCGTCGAACCGTCGGCCGTCGACGTTCGCGCCCGCGGTCAGTTCGAGCATCTCTTCGAGCGACAGGCACGGCTCCGCGTCTCCGACCCCTTTGCCGACGACGCCGGGCCAGGTCGCGTTGTGTAATTTCGGAAATTGATTAGCGTTGGACATGAAGAGATTCCTCCTGCGCGGTTGTAGGTGTGGGAAAGGAACGGTATTTCCGTTTATGATACCCGGTCAAATTCGGAAATGCAAGTTTTATACGATTTTTTTTGCGCCCTTTTTCGCTTTTTCTTGCCGAAATCTCCCAATCGGAAAAATCCGCGGCGCCCTATTGCGCAACCGGGGGAAAGAAGTTAGAATAACGCGTTAACGGGTTGCGCGGCTTTCGGGCGGCTCGTAACGCGCTCCTTGCGTGGAGCGATTACCTCAAAACTTATTCTCGACCGCTCTCGAGCGGTTCGATTTGGCGAGCGATTCGCCGCGTTATTACAGTCATAGGGAGATTATTTAAATGAAACGTGCGAAGATTAGCGTTATTGGCGCGGGCAACGTAGGAGCGACTTGCGCGCAGTATTGCGCGATTGCGGGCTTGGGCGACGTCGTCCTTCTCGATATTCCGGCGACGAAAGACATGCCGAAAGGGAAAGCGCTCGATATTTTCGAGGCGTCCCCGGTCCTTGGCTTTACCGCGAACGTTACCGGCACGACCGATTACGCCGACACCGCGAATTCTGACGTCATCGTCGTAACCGCGGGCATTCCGCGCAAGCCGGGCATGAGCCGCGACGACCTGCTCAAAGTGAACGCCGGAATCGTCGGTTCCGTCGGCGAACAGATCGCTAAGACGAGCCCGAACGCCGTCGTTATCGTCGTCAGCAATCCGGTCGACACGATGGTTCAGCGCATGCTCGACGTTACCGGTTTCCCGAAGGAACGCGTTATCGGTCAGGCGGGCGTTCTCGACGCCGCGCGTTTCTGCGCCTTTATCGCGATGGAACTCAACGTGAGCGTTGAAGACGTTCACGCCATGCTGCTCGGCGGCCACGGCGACTCCATGGTCCCGCTCGCGAGCTGCGCGTCCGTCGGCGGTATTCCCGTGACCCAGCTCATTCCGGCCGACCGTCTGGCGGAAATCGTCCAGCGCGCGCGCGTCGGCGGCGGCGAAATCGTCAATCTGCTCGGAACCGGATCCGCGTACTATGCGCCGGCCGCGTCGTCCGCGAAGATGGTTCAGGCGATCGTCCGCGACGAGAACCGCGTTCTGGCGTGCGTCGCATACTGCGACAGCGAATACGGAGTCGGCGGATATTACGTCGGCGTTCCGGTCGTCCTCGGCGACGGCGGCGTCAAGAAGATCGTCAAGGTCGATATGACGGCCGACGAACAGGCCATGTTCGCGAAGTCCTGCGAAGCGGTTCGCAAGAACGTCGAAGCCATGAAGCAGCTCGTCTGAGTCTTCGGACGGCCGTTTCACATTGCGGTCAGCGCCCGAACTTGGCGGATTCTCTCCGCCAGATTCGGGCTTATTTTATATTGGAGAAGAGGATATGGCTCCGAATCGGCGCGCGTTCTGGCTCCGGCTCGCGTTTGCGGCGCTGCTCGTCGCGGGCGCGGCGGCGTTCCTGGCGTTCAAGCCGGCGTCGCTGAAGCTGCCGTCGTGTACGTTTCGCCGCGTAACGGGTCTGTACTGTCCCGGGTGCGGCTCGACGCGCGCGCTCACGCGGCTCGTTCACGGGGACGTGGCGGGCGCGTTTCGGTACAATCCGCTCGCGGTTCCGACGCTCCTTTTTGTCGGGCTCCTCTTTTACGTCCGCCTTCGCGAGCTCTGGACGGGCCGTCTTTCCAGCGGGCGGTTAACTGCGTTCGGCGGGCTCGTCTTTCTGCTGGCGTTTATCGCGTCGATGGTTCTGCGCAATATTCCGTGGAGCGGTTTCGACTGGCTGCGTCCGCCCGGCTGACGCGCGGACTCGGCGCGACGTTGCAATTTGCGCGCGCCTGTGGTAGAATGCGTTTGCCCTTTGGGAATTTCCCGAGAACCGTTAGGAGATAAGACTAGTGTATTGCCGATATTGCGGGTCGCCCGTCGCCGAGACGGCGCGCTTTTGCGAATCGTGCGGCGCCCCGACTGCGGAGCCGTACGCCGACCAATGGAGCGGCGCGTGCGAAGAATACCGCCCGTTCCGCTCGTATCTCGTGTGGAATATTATCGCGACGGTTCTGTGCTTTGCGCCCCTTGGCGCCGTGGGGATTTTCTTTTCGTATCAGGCGCGAACCGCATGGAACGAAGGACGTTACGACCGTGCGTACGATAAGGCGGACTGGGCGTCGACCGCGTTCTGGACGAGCGCCGCGGTCGGGATCGCCGCCGTTTTCGCCAGGACGGTGTGGACGTTCCCCGAGCTCCTCGCCGCGAATATGTAAGGCTCGCGCCAACGCGGCGCGTGAATTTAAAAATCAAGCCGAATAGGAGAATAGATATGTTTTGCAAACAGTGCGGCGCGCAAGTTCCCGACGGCGCCTCTTTCTGCACGCAGTGCGGTTATCCGCAGGGCGATCAACAGCCGAATCTCACGACGGCCGCGCCCCCCGTCGATCTGATCGCGAACCCTCAGAGCCTTAACGATTATTTAGTACAGAACGTCCTTTCGACGTTCTGCTGCTGCATGCCCTTGGGCGTGGTGGGGATCGTTTTCTCGATTAACGCCGGGAGCGCGCGCGACCGGGGCGACTGGACGGCGGCGCAAAAGAACGCGCGATACGCGAAATACTGCTTTTGGGCGGCCCTGCTTTTGGGATTTCTCACCTGGATCATGCTGATAATCGGGACGGTTTTGCCCGCGATTCCGATCGTCACGGAAGCCTATACCGAAATCAAAAATGAAATTCAGAAGGAGCAGTATCAGCGGGACAGCGGCTTCTTGGACGCCGAGGAATACCCCAAAGAACAGCCTGACGACGCCGACGTCGATGAGGAGGCTGCGACGACTGAACCTGCTGCGGCCGAACCTGCGACGACTGAACCTGCTGCGGAAGAACCTGCTGCGGAAGAACCTGCTGCGGAAGAACCTGCTG
>CAMNJU010000150.1 GCA_946541595.1 uncultured Planctomycetales bacterium | reverse complement strand
GGATTTTACGCGTCGGAGTATGGGAACCGTCTTTAACGCTCAGCATGAATAATCTAAACCGACAAGCCAAATAAAAAAGGGCTCTGACGCCAAACCGTCAAAGCCCCTTATGCACGCCTGAAGGGATTCGAACCCCCAACCCTCGGTTCCGAAGACCGATGCGCTATCCAATTGAGCCACAGGCGCGTCTTCGCCGAACTCTCAGCAAGTCCAACGACATTTCTATTATAGGCGCTATTTCGCTTCCCGCAAGAGGAATCGCCCGAAAAACTCCTTTTTCTCTTTTCCCCTGGCGCGCGCTTACCGGCGGCGTCAGCTCGCCTGCGCGGTCGGCTGGTACGCCTCTTCAAAATCCAAATTCACTAAATCGAACGGCGTCTCGTTCTCCCGGAAGGAAACTCTAATATCTCCGAAAGCGGTCTCCTGCTCGACGTAAGCGTAACCGTGGCGCGCGAGTTCCAGAATCGCCAGAAAGACGCCGACAAGCGTCGATTTGCGGTCGGCGCCGTCGAACAGCGTCGTAAACCGGACCGAGCGTTCGCGTTTGAGACGACGGTAAAGCCGTTCGACGTGGACCGCAAGGGGCGTGTCCTCGCGCTTCATCGCATGCCGAAAGACCGGCGCTTTTTCGCGCAGAATCCGGCCGAACGCGCCGACAAGATCCCACAGCTCGACGTTCTGAATCGGCTCTTCGGCAACGTTCCGCGTGCGGACCGGCGCGTCGTTGGCCAATCTCGGGAACCGACGCTGCCAGAGCCGGCCGCGCTCCTCCAAAAGGCCGGCGTTCTCGCAGAATTTCCGGTACGCGAGCAGCTGAACGACAAGATCTTTACGCGGATCCTCAATCTCTTCAGACGGATTCTCGTCCTCGTTCGGGAGCGCCTGAAACGACTTAATCTCAATGAGCGAGCTCGCCAGCGTGAGGAAATCCCCGATCGTTTCGAGATTCAATTCCTTCAGCGTGTCGATAAAGAGCAGAAACTGATCGGTTACCTCCGCGAGCGCCACGTCGAATATATTCAGCTCGCGCTTGCGAACAAGATACAGCAGCAAATCAAGCGGACCGCAAAAAGCGTCCAATTTAACGGAAAACATCGCCGTTCTCCAATGATTTCTATCTTAGTCTGCGCGGCGCTATTCGTCGAACGCGCTGAATTCAAACGGCCGCGCCTGTACAAGAACGCGTTCCGACGGCTCGGGCGCGTCAAAGCGGCGAGAAGCCGCGTCGAGCGCGCGGCCCAGCGCGTCGGCGGCCGCTAATGCGGAAAAAGCTTCCTGCGCTCGCGAATCAAACTCAGCGCCGCAGTTCGTCTCCGCGCGTTCGGCCGCGCCTAATTCGACTTGGGCGTCTCGCCGCGCGCGACCCGTCTTCGAAATTAAGGCCGGCTCGCGCGAAGGTTTCGAAAAGTAGTAATACAAAGCGGTCAACGCCCCGGTTCCGCCCAGGGACGTCGCGCAAAGCGATAAGATCAAAAGCGCTTGCATTTCTGTCGCGATTATTGCTCTAACAGGGAATCTTACGCGCCGGCCAGACGACCGACTGCGTAAAAAACGCAACCTTTAACGGTCTCCGGCATCATAGCGATTTTCTAAAATCCGCGCAATAAGTCTTTGCCCAAAAAGCGCGGCCGAAGCCGCGCCGACCGGCGCCCCCAAAAGCTCCGGTCGGCAAAACGCCAAAGCGGGCCTGCGCTAAGTTAAAATATTTCTTAATAAAACGCGCGTTTTTCTTGACAAAGTCAATTCCCGCATGATACAATTCACAAAACCTCCGAAAACAGGCGCTTTTATCAGCGGCGGGGCGAAGCGGCCGCGAAGCTGCTTGTTAATCGGCGGCAACCCTGCAAAGGAGACTGTCTATGACGCTATCTCATCACACTTCTCACACGGGAAAACGGCGCGGCTTCACACTCGTCGAACTTCTCGTCGTTATCGCCATTATAGGGATTCTAATCGGTCTCCTCTTACCGGCGGTACAGGCGGCGCGCGAAGCGGCCAGACGTATGGAATGCTCCAATAAGATGAAGCAGCTCGGGCTTGCCGTACTCAACTACGCGGACATTAACAAAGCCTTGCCGGCAGGAGCCGTCATGCGCAATACGGGCGACTCGACCGCCAGTCTGTGGCGCTGGTTCTCAATGTGGGGCGTGTCTCTTCTGCCCTTCCTTGAACAGCAGCAGGCCTTCAATATGTACTTTGGCGCCGCGGGGCTCGCGAACGAAACAAAAGGCTCGGTAAACTCGTCGAACCAAGGCCTTAATAAGACGCTTGCGCGGCTGCGTATGCCGATTTACGAATGTCCGAGCGATCCCGGCTCCGGCCAGCAGATGATTCCGTCGACCGACGACGGGCACAGCAACTACACGAAATTCGAGGTTTACGCGACTTCGTACCGCGCCGTCGGGGGCGCGAATACGGGCGGGACATGGTGGTGGGACGACAACGGCGCGTCGAACCGCCAGAATCTGCGCGGCGCGATTCACACCGTTCACCTTGGAACCGTCAGAGGCGCCGACGGCGTGACTTACGCGCTGAAATTCGACACGCTCTCGGCGCTTACCGACGGCACGTCCAATACGGCGATCTTTACGGAACATCACCTTCCGCGCGAAATGCCGCGCCGAACGACGTTCTGGTCCGGCGTCGCCGCGAATCACATCTATACGTGCAGTCCGAAAGCGGCGACGCTCAAATCGCACCAATGGCAGCTGTGCATCGACACGTGCGGCCTTGCGTCTCCGCAGAGCACATACTTCTGCGGCCGTTCTTCGGGCGCGTACCATTCGGGCGGTATGAACGTAACCTTCGGCGACGGCTCGGTCCGTTTCATCTCCGATACGATTAACGTCGGGACGGGCTGGATCGGCTCGGGAAATCCGCCGTTCAATATTGGAGTCTGGGGCAATCTTTGCGCTATTGCCGACGGTCAGGCGATTCAGACGCCGTAACGTCCTTCCACTCGCAGAAAACAAGGAGAACGACAGCATCATGACGTTTTTCAATAGAAAGAAACACGCGCTGCTCGGCGCGCTCGCGACGCTCCTATTGACCGCGTTTTGCGTTGGATGCGGACCGCAAACGGTCGGCGTGTCCGGCAAGATCGTCGTCGACGGCGTTCCGGCAAAGGATATTCGGGTCGTCTTTCAGTCGGCGTCGAGCGCCGCGACCGTTCCGCCCGTCGCGATCGGACTGACGGACGAGAACGGAGAATATGCGCTCGAACTCGCCGAGAAGAAAAAGAAAGGGGCCGTGCCGGGGCCCTACGTCGTCTATTTGACGTGGCGCGATCCCGACGCGGAAGAGAACCCGATCGAAGGCCAAACCGTCGCTAAGGAACCGCCCTACAAACTGCCGCCCCGCGCCAATAGCGGAGAATTGCGCTTCGACGTGCCCGAAAAGGGAACGAAAGAAGCGAACTTTGAGTTCGATTCCAGTAAGGAGACGGCGCCCGCCGTGATCGGCGTTTAGCGCCCGACGCTCTTGAAGCCGCGAATTTCGAAAACGTCCCGGCGCGCCGAGCGTGTCGGGACGTTTTTTGCAGCGAGCCTTTTTCGGACTTCTTTAATTTCCGTAAACGTTTTGTGAAACGTTCAACTCGACTGGAAAATCTGGTATAATCTCAGCGTTCGCGGCCGTCGACGGCGGCGGTTGGCGAACGGCCGTCCTCCTCGCAATAAGAAACGGTTTCTAATGAGAATACAATCTGTTCTGGCGTTTCTCCTTTCTCTTGCGCTCGCCTCGGCGGCGCGCGCTTCGGATCCGGCGCTCGACGTCGATTTCCCCGGCGGAAACGTTATTGTCGACTCCATTTCGTCCGACGGGCTCGTTAAACTTCGGCCCGACCTGCGGGACACGCGCGGCGACTGGTTCTATACGGCGTTTCGCGTGCGCGGCGCGCAAGGGCAAACGCTGCGGTTCGAGTTCGACGCGCCCAATCGCGTCGGCGCGCGCGGCCCCGCGGTAAGTTCAGACGGCGGCGCAACCTGGCGCTGGCTCTCCCCGACGCCCGACGCCGACTCACAGAGGTTTGAATACGCGTTCGGCGAAAATGAAACGGAAGTCCTTTTCGCGCTCTCGCCGCTGTATACCGGCGCGAACTGGGATAATTTTATCGCGAAATATCAAGGCCGCGAAGGATTTACGCCCTTTACGCTGTGCAAAGCGCGGGACGGGTCCGACGTTCGCGCGCTCGCTATCGCGCCAACCGGCGCCGACGCAAAATACGGCGTTACGCTCACCGCGCGCCATCACGCGTGCGAAGCAATGGCCAGTTTTCTGCTCGAAGGATTGATCGACGAGATCATGTCCGACGGCGCGGCTGGCCGAACGCTCCGCGAAAAGTGCGAGTTTTTCGTCGTTCCGTTCGTCGACGCGCCGGGCGTCGAGGCGGGCGATCAGGGGAAAAACCGCGAACCGCACGACCATAACCGCGATTACGCGCAGGCGATCTATCCGTCTGTTCGCGAGCTGAAGCGCTATACCGCGGAACGGTTCGCCGACAAACGGGTCGTCTTTATGGACTGGCACTGCCCGTGGATTCGCGGCGGTAAATACAACGAGAATATCTATTCGCCCGAAACGGCAAACGAGGGCATGACGAAGCTGCTGAGCCAATATTCCACATATCTGGAAGAGGCGCAGTCGGGCAAGGCGCTCCCTTACCTCGCGTCGAACAATCTCCCGTTCGGCAAAGAATGGAACACCGCGTCGAACTACGAACGCGCCGAGGGCGAGCCGGTTACGCTCTCGTCGAAACATTGGGCGGAGACGCTCCCGAATATCTTTTTCTCGTGCGGATTTGAACTGCCGTACGCCAACGCGGGGGGCGCCGAAGTTACGCCGGACTCCGCGCGCGAATTCGGGCGGTCCGCCGCGCAGGCGCTCGCGAAACTGCTCGACGCAACCGACCAGCAGGCAAATAAGCTCGATACGTCGCGATCGTTCGGCGGAATTAAGCCCGCGATCGCGTACTTTAACGACGAAAACGAATGCGGAACAGGCGCGGTCGTTCCGTGGGCCGACCGTCTCTGGTTTGTTACCTACGGCCCGCACCTTCCGAACGGCTCGTCCGATAAGCTCTACGAGCTCGACGCCGATTTCAATCTGACCGTTCGGCCCGAAAGCGTCGGAGGAACAAACGCCAACCGCATGATTCACCGCGAATCGAATCAGCTCTTTATCGGGAACCACGTTATCGACGCCCAGCGCAACGTGCGAACCATCCCCCACAAACAGATGTTCGGACGGGAAACGGCGGTCGCGCGCTGTCTGACCGACCCGGAAAATAAAGTCTACTTCCTCACGATGGAAGAGGGGCTCTACGAAGTCGACGTCCACTCTCTGCAGGCGCGAGAAATCTATACCGACGGAAACCGGCCGCGCAAGCCGGAAGACGACGTCCTGCCCGGCTATCACGGCAAAGGAGGCTATACGGCGCAGGGGCGCGTCGTCTATACGAACAACGGCGAGCAAACTCAGGAAGCCCAGAAGGATCCGACCGTTCCGTCCGGATGTCTCGCGGAATGGTTTGGCGAAGAGAAAGGCTGGCATGTCGTGCGCCGCAATCAGTTTACCGAAGCGACCGGTCCGGACGGTATTTACGGCGGCAAGACGGGAAACGAGGTCCTCTGGTCGCTCGGATGGGACGTTAAATCGGTTTTGCTCTACGTTCTGCAAGACGGCGAATGGCGCGCGTTCCGGCTCCCGAAAGCGTCGCACTGCTACGACGGCGCGCACGGATGGAACACCGAATGGCCCCGTATTCGCAAAATAAACGACGATAACGACTTCCTCGCGACGATGCACGGCCAGTTCTGGCGCTTTCCGCGCGAATTCAGCGCGACGCGCGCCGCGGGTATTCGGCCCCGCTCGACCTACCTGAAAGTAATTGGCGATTTCGCGTACTGGAACGGCTCGGTCGTTTTCGGCTGCGACGATTCCGCGAAAAGCGAATTCCTCAATAAGAGCCCCTTTAAGTCCGGAACCGCCGGGCCGGGCAAGTCGAATTCCAACTTGTGGTTCGTCGACCCCGACGCGCTCGACGGATTCGGGCCGTCGCTCGGCCGCGGCGCGGTATGGCTGCACGAAAACGTCGCCGCAAACGCGCCGTCCGATCCGTATCTCTTCGCGGGCTACGACCGTAAATCAGCGGCGTACGCGTTCGAATACGCCGGAGACGCGGACGGCGAAGTCGTTCTGGAAGGTGATCGCGACGGCTCGGGAACGTGGGAGCGAATCGTCGCGATTCCCGTCCGCGAGCGCAATAATTCCGGCTGGATCGATCTCGATTTCGCAACTCAGGATTCCTTTGAATGGATTCGCGTTTCCTCGACCGTTCCGCTCCAAAACGCAACGTTCTTCTTCCACTACAAAGACGCAGACGACCGCGCCGCCGCTCCAAGCGCTATTTTCGGTGGACTCGCGCGGCCGGAAAACGCCGACCGGTTCCTCGGCGCCCGGCTGTGGGCGCGCGCCGACAACCGCCGGCTCGCCGTCGTGTCGGAGATCGTTGAGAATGGGAAAGTTGCGGAAGAGCGCTATTACGAGCTGACGGAAGACGCGCGGCTGGAACGCGTTCCGTGCCGGTTCGAAGGGGGCGAACCGGGAACGGTAAAGCGCGTTAAAGATATGGTCGCGCCCAAAGAGATCGATCCGGAAGTCTGTACGGTCGACGCGATGAGCGTCCTCGTTCATTACGGCGGTAAGAGATGGCGGCTCCCGATCGGCTCCGAAGCGGCCGCGCGCATGACCCCGCCGCTAATCTGCCGGCTCGATCGCGAAGTCGCTACGGAACGCGATCTGTTCCATTGCGCCGGAACGTTTTACGAACTCCCCGCGGAAAACGCGGGCGGACTCCCCAAAATTAGACCGATCGCGACCGACGGCGCCCTGATTGCCGACTACGCCTCATATCGCGGCATGCTCGTCCTTTCCGGGCTTCTTCCCGACGCGTCGTCCGATTCCGACCGCGTCGTGCGTTCGGAAGACGGCAAGTGCGCGCTCTGGCTCGGCGCCGTCGACGACCTCTGGTCGTTCGGCAAGCCGATCGGGCGCGGCGCCGTATGGCAGAATACCGCCGTTCATGCGGGCGAGGCGTCCGATCCGATGCTCGCGACCGGATTCGACCGCAAAACGCTCATACTGGAGAATCGCTCGGACAGGCCGGTCGACGTCGCGCTCGAAGCAGACTTTACCTGCGACGGAGAATGGCGCGAAGTTCTGCGCGTGCAAGTTCCGCCGGGCCAAAAGCTCGAACGCGCGCTGCCGAACGCGCTTCAGGCGTACTGGTTCCGAACCGTCGCGCTCGGCGACGCGACGCTCTCAGCGACGTTCGTCTACGAGTAATCTGAGAAGAAAAAAGGCGCCGGAACGAATTCTCTCCGTTCCGGCGCCATGTCGACGCGTAAAAAGCCGCGTTATTCTCTTACTGTTGGCAGCCGTGTTTTTCACCGCAGCCGCAACCGCATCCGCAGCTGTGTTCCCGGTCGGGCGAAACGTACTCGACGACGATCTTCGAATGAAGTCCTCCGCGGGGAGTAAAGTCGGCGGTTACGCGCATAAAGCGAGGTTTCAGAACGCCCGTAAGATCGTCGAGAATCTGATTCGTCAGCCGTTCGTAAAAGACCCCTTCGTTGCGGTACGCTTGGAGATAGAACTTCAGGCTCTTGAGCTCGACGCAAAGCTTGTCCGCGATATATTCGAACGTGATCGTACCGTAGTCCGGCTGACCCGTCTTAGGACAGAGGGACGTAAACTCAGGACATACGTGCGTTATGAGATAATCGCGGCCCGGATACGGGTTGTCGAAGCATTCCAGAATTTCGGGCGTCGGTTTCTTGGCAATGACGTCTGGCATTTTTCTACTCTTTCTGTATAGTCGGTCTAATTAAAACGCGCGGGCGTTTCAGTCTCTCATACGCATAACTTCTTCGGCAAAGGCAAGATAATCTTCCGCGCCGTTCGACTTTGGATCGTAGTCGAAAATCGATTTTCCGTAGCTCGGCGCTTCCGCGAGCCGCACGTTGCGCCTGATATTCGTTTCGAACACTTTGACGTCGCGCCACGCTTTCGGGCGCCCTTCATGTTCGCTGAAAAACGCTTCGACGTCTTGCTTAACGTCGTTCGAAAGGGTCGTGCGCTCGAACATGCACAGCACGACGCCGGAGACGCAAAGCTGAGGATTCAGACGGCGTGAGACAAGATCGATCGTCTGAAGGAGTTTGCTCAGGCCGTGCAGCGCCAGGAAATGCGGCTGGAGCGGAATAAAGACCTCTTCCACGGCCGCGAGCGCGTTGAGCGTGAGAACGCCAAGCGACGGCGGACAGTCGACGACGATATAATCGAACTCCATTGAGTCGTTGGCAATCTTGTCGCGAAGGATGAGCTCGCGCCCAACCACGCTCGCAAGCTCAAAATCGGCGGCGGCGAGATCGAGGTGCGCGGGAACGAGCCAAAGATTTTCGGAGGCTTCTTTGCGGACGTTCGCGAGCGTCTCGTTGTTAATGAGAACGTCGTAGACCGAAGGGAATTCCTTTTCGAAAGTCAGGCCGAGGTGCAGCGACGCGTGAGCCTGAGGATCAAGGTCGATAAGCATGACCTTCTTTCCACGCGCAGCAAGCGCCGAGCTGAGATTGACGGAAGTCGTCGTCTTGCCGACGCCTCCTTTTTGATTCATTACCGCAATCGTGCGCATATCTTCTCCAAACTGTGTCTAAACGCGGCCCGGCCGGCGAAGCCGTGCGGCGGCGCAATCGGTCGAGTTCGCTCGGGGAAGTATAATAGAAAGGGCCGAAAGGCGCAAGACGAAGGCGGCG
>CAMNJU010000149.1 GCA_946541595.1 uncultured Planctomycetales bacterium | reverse complement strand
GAATAGGTCCCTTTCGCGGCGACGCGCTGCTGAAGTTCGTCGTACGTAATCTCGCCCTTGTCGAACGCTTCCTGGTCGGGATCTTTATTGTCGGCGTATTTCGCAATAGTAACTTTGTATTCGCCCGGCTTGAGTCCGACGCCGCCCTCGGTCGCGCCGGAAGAAGTAATCGTATAGGTTCCGTCGGCGAGCGTCTTTCCGCCGCCCCCTTCTCCGGTCGAATCGCTGGGGTAGAACATCAGGTCCGCGCCTTCGAGCGGAGCGCCGCCCATCGTTACTTTACCCGATACTTTTTTATAGTCTTTATTTTCGCCGCATCCGACCATGCACAGAACGCCAAGCATTAGAAACGCGGCGGCGCAAATTCTCATCTTCGTCATTATCAAAATTGCCCTCGTAAAAAACGGCCCGTTCGAGCCACTTTAGGTTTGTTCAAAAAAACGCCGGAATACGGCGGGAGGACCCCGCTAAATTCCGGCGCTTCAACTGCTGGCGGCGCCTCGGTCAAGCGAAACGCCGCGAATGTAACTTATCGCACAGCAATCACATAGAGGTATTGGTTTCACCGCCGGACGAGGAGCCCATCGCGCCCCAGACGCCGTAGATGGAAGCCCCGCCGTAGTCCTGCGGACGGGCCTGGTTGCGAACGACGCTGTAAAGGTCGTTCGTCTGATCGCCGCAGTTGACCGTGTCGCTCACGAAACGGACCGAACCGTCGCCCATGCCGACGTTGACGCCGCCGGAATGGTTGCTGGAAGCCGTCGTGATGCAGCACTCTTCGTTGCTTCCGCGCGCGCAGGTCGGCGCGTTCGGAGGCAGAATCGTGTAGAACATCGTATAAGGACCGTTAGCGTCGCCCCAGCGGCGGCCGATCTGCTGGTCGCCGGTAGAACCGACGTTGTAGCCCTTGGCGATATCGCCGTTGGAGCCGCGCGCAGCCGCGCACGTCGAAGGCTGGAAGTAGAAGTTGGCCCAGTCAGTGGAGTGAGAATTGAAGCTTCCGCCGAGGAGGACGATGCCGCCCTTGACCTTTTCGCCGGTCTTGGCCGAACCGATAACGGCTTCGGAGAAGAACGCCGTGTTGGTCGTGCCGTCGGTGATGTCGGCGAGCTTCATTTCATGCTGGTTGCCGTCGGAGAACGCGCCGCGGTATTCGTTCCAGTCCCAAAGGAGGGTGATGTCGCCGCGGTTGAGGTGATAGCTCGTAGCGGCCATGGCGCCGTCGGCCTGCTTCCCGCCGCCGTCGGACGGGCAAAGGAACGCGTTGACGGTTTTACACCAAGCGTAATAATCGCCATTAGAACCTGCCGTGCCGCTGCTCCACGGGCATCCGCGGTCTTGTTCGATATTCTGGATCGCCTGCGTATACAGCGCTTGCTGTTCAATGTACGGAAGCATGACGAGCAGACCGGAGAAACGTTCCCAGGATCCGACGTCGCTGTATTTTCTCAGCAGAATCTGGTGACCGGCGCTCGGAAGGAAGTTGTGAGCGTCGTGGAACGTCTGGCAGGCAAGGCTGAGCTGCTTGACGTTGTTCGTGCACTGCATGCGGCGAGCCGCTTCGCGCGCGGCCTGAACGGCGGGCAGAAGGAGCCCGATCAGGATGCCGATGATCGCGATGACGACGAGCAGTTCGACAAGGGTAAACCCAGAACGGTTAGAGTTCTTCATGTGTGTATTCCTCACAAGGTTAAAAATACGAAACGAAATTAAAACGCGTGTTTGTCTGTAACGACAAAAAAAACAGCCTCAAGGATTTTCAAACCGTCCTGAGTTTAAAAAACGTTAAGGCATGCCGTCATTATATTTAGTATAAAATAATACACTAAATAGTTTCTCATTGCTTCACATCCAGAAAAAGTTACCTGAAAAAATTTTTATGACAAGTACCTTAGATAAAAAAATATCGTATAAGTTTAACTTTTCTTTGAATAAATATCAAAAAAGCGAGTCGCGTGGGAAATTTCGCACAAACCAACCGGTTCAATATGTTTATCCAGATATCGCGGCGAGCGTGGGTAAAAACAGGCGCTTTCAGCTCGCCGTCCAACTCAGACGCGAGTATTTGAGCGCTCCCGCCGACCGCGCAAACGGATTTGTCGACCCAAACTGCGGAACCGTAAAAGGCAACCGGCTGCACAAAATAAAAAAGCCGCCCTGCTTCAAACAGGACGGCTTTCAAACAAAGCGGGAAAGGACTCTGATTTACAGCAGCGCGGTCGTTTCGTCGAATCCGCAGATCACGTTGAAATTCTGCACGGCGGCTCCGGCGGCTCCCTTAACAAGATTGTCGATCGCGGAAATAGTCATAACGCGCGAACCGACGACGCGCACGGTCAGGTGGCAGCGGTTCGTGTGAATGACGTCCTTCGTGGACGGCAGCGCGTCGACGACCTGAACGAACGGCTCTCCGGCGTAGAACTTGCGCAGATAGGCGAGCAAGTCCTCTTGCGACGCGTCGTTGAGGCGCTTGGAATAGGTCGTGGTCAGAATGCCGCGGTCCATCGGGGTCAGGTGCGGGGTAAAGATAATCTTCGCCGCTTTTCCGCTCGCGGTCGTCAGTACTTCCTCAATCTCCGGGGTGTGTCGGTGCGTTCCGACGGCGTACGCGGAAATCGCCTCGTTGCATTCGGGATACAGATTCTTCAGGCTCGGCTTACGGCCTGCGCCGGAAACGCCGCTCTTGGAGTCGATAATGATATCGTCTTCGGCGATATAGCCCCCTTTGAGGAGGGGCGCGAGCGGCAGAATAGCCGACGTCGGATAGCACCCGGGATTGGCGACGAGCGCGGAATTTTTAATCTGGTCCCGGAAGAGTTCTGGGAGTCCGTAGGGCGTCGACGGGAGCCTGTCAGGGTCCGGATGAACGACGTTATACCACTTGTTGAATACGGCCGCGTCGTTGAGCCGGTAGTCGGCGCCGAAATCGATAACCTTCATGCCAAGCTCGAGGAGTTCGGGCGCGACCGCCGCCGTCGCGGTATGCGGCAGGCAGCTGAAGACGACCTGAACGCCGCGCGCCTGAAGATCAGTCGGCTTAAGGTTTTCGCAGCAGATAGAATATTGCCCCGTCAGCGACGGGTGAACTTCCGCAATCGGACTTGTGTTCTCCCTGCTCGTAACGGCGACAACTTCTGCGGCGGGGTGGCGGCGCAATAATTTGAGCAGTTCGAGAGCCGTATAGCCGGTCGCTCCCAGAACGGCGATTTTAATCTTTTCCATAATAATCACACAACAGTAAATATCGCAACGAGTTAAATACGACTAAAAGCGGTCGTTCGAGCGCAGCCAGTCGCGCGTTTCAACAATGATTTCGTCGAGCGATCGTTTAGGATTCCAGCCGATAAGCCGGCGAGCCTTGTCGAGCGCGGGGAGGCGCCTCTGCATATCGTCGAAATTCGGGCCGTACGCTTCTTCATAACTCACGAACTCAACCGCCGACTTCGAATCGCACAGCTCAATAACGCGCTTGGCGAGATCCAAAATGGAAATCTCCTGATCGCTTCCTAAATTGACGACTTCGCCCGACGCCTCTTTGCACGCGGAAATCCGCGCAAGTCCTTCGACAATATCGTACACGGAAGAGAAACAGCGCGACTGTTTGCCGGAACCGTAGACTTTGAGCGGCGCCCCTTTGAGCGCGGCGGAGACGAACCGCGGCAGGACCATGCCGTAACTGCCGGTCTGACGCGGCCCGACGACGTTAAAGAGCCGCACGATATAGACGGGCAGCGCGGTCTGTTCTCGCATCGCCAGAAGATAGAATTCGTCGAGCAGCTTCGCGATCGCGTACGCCCAGCGGTTCTTACAGCTCGGGCCAAGCGTAACGTCCATATCTTCCCGGAAGGGCGTCGTTTCCGTCTTGCCGTACGTTTCGCTCGTCGACGTCAGCAGGACGGGCTTGCGGTATTTCGCGCACAGATCGACGATCGTCTCGGTCGGCCGCACAATTCGGCGTATCGATTCGACCGGCTGGGAAACAATCAGTTTGACGCCGACGGAACTCGCCAGATGAAAGACGAAATCAGCGCGCCTGATCTCGCGCTCCATGAGGACGGCGTCGGCGGCGTCGGAAATGTACGCGTGGAAATTCGGATTCCCGTCGAGCTGCGCGACGTTACGCCAAGTTCCGGTCGAAAGATCGTCGACAATCGAAACGGCGTCGCCCCGATTTAAAAAGTATTCCGCCAAATGCGAGCCGATAAAACCGGCGCCGCCTGTGATAAGATAGTTCATAAATTCTTTCCTTTCACGGCGTCCGCGCGCGCGTTTCCGTCGCGCGGAGACCGCTGCAATCCTGCCCCAAACGACTTTCCATTGTACCTTCGAACCGCGCTTTCGCAAGGGACGCGAGCAGGGCGCGCGTGCGCGTTCAGCGCCAAAATGGCAGATTTCAAACGTTTTCTTTGCAGATTCTATTCCTAACTTCACGTCGGCGGCTGTAAAAATAGGAAAAATGGAAACGCGGAAATTTCGAAATCGAGTAAAAATTATATTTGGCGCCGCGCTTGCTTCATTAGAAATCAGCCGCAAGACCGCAACGGTCGAGCGCGGCAAACCAAACGCAAAACACAGCTTCCCGGCGCCTATACGGCGCGGCCACATTAAAAGGCCGTCAGGGCAAAGCTGAGGACATATAGATTAAGGAGAATTGATCATGGCTCAAGGCGAAAAAATTATCGGCATCGATTTGGGGACCACCAACTCTGTCGTCGCGGTAATGGAGGGCAAGGACGCAAAGGTTATTCCGAACCCGGAAGGCTACCGCACGACCCCCAGTATTGTCGCGTTCACCGACTCCGGCGAAACGCTCGTCGGCGAGCTCGCGAAACGTCAGGCCGTTATGAATCCGACGCGTACCATTGCGTCGATCAAGCGATTCATGGGCCGCAAACGAAACGAAGTAGGTTCAGAAGAGACGACGGTTCCGTACAAGGTCGTCGGCGTCGGCGATGATTACGTCAAAGTAGAAGTCGACGGCAAAACATACACGCCCGCGGAGATTTCCGCGAAAACGCTGCGCAAGCTTAAGGAAGCGGCCGAGGCGCACCTCGGCTACCGAGTCAACAAGGCGGTCATTACCGTTCCGGCGTACTTCAACGACGCGCAGCGTCAGGCGACGAAAGACGCGGGCCAGATCGCCGGTTTGGAAGTTGAACGAATCGTCAACGAACCGACGGCTGCGGCGCTAGCTTACGGGCTCGACAAAGACGTCGACCAGAAGATCGTCGTATTCGACCTCGGCGGCGGCACGTTCGACGTTTCCGTTCTGCAAGTTGCGGACGGCGTCTTCGAAGTAGTCAGCACGAACGGCGACACGCACCTTGGCGGCGACGACTTCGACAAGGTCCTCATCGACTACATGGCCGACGACTTCAAAGGCAAGTACGGCGTCGACCTCCGTCAAGACCCAATGGCGCTCCAGCGTCTGCAGGAAGCGGCGGAAAAGGCCAAGTGCGAACTCAGCCAGCAACAGACGAGCAGCGTCAACCTTCCGTTCATTACGCAAGACGCGACCGGCCCGAAACACCTGCAAATGTCGATTTCGCGGTCCGAATTCGAACGCATGGTCGACCACCTTATCGAACGCACGAAAGGCCCCGTCATGCAGGCGCTGCGCGACGCGAAACTTTCGCCGTCCGATATCGACGAAGTCGTTCTGGTCGGCGGCTCGACCCGTATCCCGAAGGTTCAGGAAACGGTCCAGAAGATCTTCGGCAAGGAACCGCACAAGGGCGTCAATCCCGACGAAGTCGTCGCGGTCGGCGCGGCGATTCAGGGCGGCGTGCTCGCGGGCGAGGTCAAAGACGTCCTGCTGCTGGACGTAACTCCGCTCTCGCTCGGTATCGAGACGCTCGGCGGCGTTATGACGAAACTCGTCGAAAAGAACACGACGATTCCGACGGAAAAGAAGCAGGTCTTCAGTACCGCCGACGACAATCAAACTGCGGTTACGATCAAGGTCTATCAGGGCGAGCGTGAAATCGCGTCCGCGAACCGGCTCCTCGGCCAGTTCAACTTGGAAGACATTCCGCCCGCACCGCGCGGTTTGCCGCAGATCGAAGTTACCTTCGATATCGACGCAAACGGCATTTTGAACGTCCGCGCAAAGGATCTGGGCACGCAGAAGGAGCAGAAGATCCGCATCGAGCAGTCGTCCGGACTGAGCGAAGCGGAAATCGAACGCATGCGTAAAGACGCGGAAGAGCACGCGGAAGAAGACAAGAAGCGCCGCGAACTCGTCGAAGCGAAGAACAAGGCGGAATCGATGTGCTTCGAGCTCGAAAAGCTGCTCAAAGAGAACGCCGACAAGCTGCGTCCGGAAGATAAATCCGCGCTCGACGCGGCGATCGAGAAGACGCGCGAAGCGTGCAAGACGGACGACGCCGACAAGATCAAGTCCGCGTTCTCCGAACTCGAACAGGCTTCTCACGCCATGAGCAAAGCGCTCTACGAACGCGCGCAGCAGGATCAGGCGGCGCAGGCTCAGGCTCAGCCGGGTCAAGCTGAAAGCAAGTCGAACGCCGACGACGACGCTATCGACGCCGACTTCGAAGTGAAGTAATTCGCTTTTTTGGCGTTTGAAACGGTTAACCGAAACGCCCGACCGAACACCCTCGGCCGGGCGTTTTTTATCGCCGCGCGCGCTCTTGTCTTGCGGCGCGTTCTTTGGTATACTGACCTGCGGCGCCGCGCTTTCGGCGCACGTTTTCACTAAGGACGCAGGGCGCGATGACTTTTACAACTCCTCTCTTCTTTCTCGCGGGAATCGCCGCCGTCTTAATTCCGATCGCGATTCACCTGCTCTCGAAAGGAAAGCCTAAACGCATTGTCTTTCCCGCGCTGCGATTCGCGCAAGAGCGGCTCGCGTCCAACCGCCGTCGTCTGTCGCTCAAACGAATTCTCCTTTTATGCCTTCGCTGCGCGCTCTTTATTTTGCTCGGACTCCTTCTGGCGCGCCCGTTTTTTACGCGCGAAACGCCGCGTCCATCGCTCGCGCAAACGGCTCAGGACGCGAATTCTGAAAACGGAGAAGCGGTCGGAATCGCGGGTCGGGACGGCGCTATTGCGACCGCGATTGTCGTCGACACGTCCGTACGCATGGGCCGCGTTAAAGAGAACGCGACGCTCTTCGACCGCGCGATCGCGACGGCGCGAACGATCGTCGATCAGACGTCGAAAGGAAGCGAACTGGCGATTCTCGACGGAACTTACGACGGGGACGCGTTCCAGCCCGACCGATTCGCCGCGAAACAGCGGCTCGACAAGCTCCATATTCAGCCTGCGGGCCGATCGGCGGCGCAATCGACGCTCGAAGCGATCGCGCTCGTTAAACGCTCTAAGCTCCAGACGCGCGAGATTTTCATTATTACCGATTCGACGCGCCAGGCGTGGCCGGCGAGCGACGTCCAAAAGATACGCCGCCTGCTCGCCCCGAACGCGAGCCAGACAGAGCCGCCTCCGACGCTCTATTTCGTCGATCTAGGAGAAGGCGCGTATCGCGACGCGGCGATTGTCGACGTCGCGCTCTCGGCGGAGACCGTTTCGGCGCAAGGGGCGCTGCGCGTCGACGTCGACGTAGAACGCGTCGGCGAAAACGCGCTCGACCTGCCGATCGAAACGGTTATTTTCGACCCGAAAAAGCTCCCCGACGATCTCTCGAATCCGCAAATCTTTACGAATTCCGACGCGGTTATCCGCCGCGAAACGCAGACCGTTTCGTTTGGCGAAGGCCGCTCGAAACGCTCGCTCAATTTTCAGATATCCGATCTGCCAACGGGACCGTGCGTGGGCGCCGCGCGTATTGTCGGAGGCGACGCGCTCGAAGCGGACGACGCGCGCTGGTTCGCGTTTGAGGTTGTGGACGAACTGCGTCTGCTCGTCGTCGCGCCCGAACCTGTCGCGGAAAAAGCGCTCTTTATCTCTCAGGCGCTCGCTCCGGACGAACTGCGGCGGACCGGACGCGCGCCCTTTGAACTTGACGCGATTCCGTACAAGCAGGCGGCTAAGTCTGCTAACGGCGGCGCTTCCAAGCGTACGAACGCGCCGCGCGATCTCCTATCCGCGTCTCCCGACTCGCTCGAGCGCTATCGCGCGATTCTCCTGCTCGACCCGCCCGCGCCCGAGCCAAACGTCGTAGAAAAACTAACGGCGTTCGTCGAAAACGGCGGCGGCGTCGGCGTCTTTCTCGGCCGGGAAGCCGCGCCGACCGCAGGATTCCAAACGCCGGAAGCGGTTCGCCTTTTCGGATATAGGCCGGCGTCTCAAACGCGGGTTAGAAATTGGAACGCGCAAATCCTTCCGCGCGACTATACGGAGCCGCTTCTGGCGCAATTCCGGCAGTTCGAGCGGTTCGGTATTCCGTGGGACGCGCTCCCCGTCGGACGATATTGGAAACTCGAAGATATCGCCGAGACGGCGGCCGTCGTCGCGACGTTCGCGCCAATTGAAGCCGGAACTGCGGAAAAAGAAGAAACGCAGGAGAACGAGCCGCCCGCTATCGTCGAGAACAGGCTCGGCAGAGGTCTCGTCGCGACGCTCGCGACGCCGGCGTCCGACTCGACGCAGAATCGGCCGTGGAACGCGCTCACGAGCGGGGACGCGGCGTGGGTCTTCGTCGTGCTGGTCGACGGATTTGCGCGCAGGCTCGCGTCGAGCTCGTCGTCGATTCTCAACTACTCGGCGGGCGAAGTCGCGACGCTCCGCTCGCCGCTGAAGATATTCCCCGCCGTCTCGACGGTTACGACCCCGCATGGAGAGTCGATCTCGACGCCGACCGACGTCGAACGTCGACAGATTCGCTTTCCGGGCGCGAAAGAGCCGGGAATCTACCG
>CAMNJU010000148.1 GCA_946541595.1 uncultured Planctomycetales bacterium | reverse complement strand
GATAGTTGTGAAACCGCGAAACGTAGGCGTCGCCGGGTTTTTTTATAAGACCGCCAATGCGCAAGCAAAGTCGGTTTTTTTATTTCTTGGTCCTAGGCGGACTGCCGGTCCGCGCTGCTCTGAAAAACCGCTCCCGTTGGTCGTTATACCGCGTTTTGGCGCGTCGCAGTTCCAACGCGTTAAATAAATATATGCCCTCAACTCGATTCAAAGGACGGACGGAATACGCAGTAAATAAGCGTCGGATTCGTCGTTAGATTCTAAGAATTATTTCTTACCGATTGTTTTAGGTTTTTATTGACTCCGCTTCTCGATCGTTTTACAATGTAGCAAAGGGGGACGACGCAGGATCAATTTGACGTGTCACGGGTTTTTTGGTTGTCGATGAAACAAAGCGCGTTCATTTGCACCATTTGAATGTTGTTTAACTTAGTATGGATCTTTGTAGTTTGAGAGGGAAGTTCAAATGACCAGTCCGCAAGCCTCTTTGACCGTTGACGATTATATGCCTTACGAGGATTCGTTTTTGGGCTGTTTCGGTTGCGTTCTTTTTCTTTCCGTGTTGTTCGCCCTATGTTTTTTCTTTTTCAATCTGTCAGGCGCGATTGTGTTTAAGTTGTTGTTCATAATCCCATTTGTGTTTATGATACTTTCCCTTGTCGTTTCATATCGTAGTAACAATAGGTCCGTTTCGGTCTATTGCAATACAGAGTTGATAGCTTCGGGAAAAACAAATAAGCCTATCATGGTTCCGCTAACTGCCGGAGAGGGAAAAGTATATACCGTTAAATGGGACAATTTAAGTCTCAATGTAGAAATGTCCGGCGATACCTATTATGTGATTAAGAAGACGGATTTCGGTTGGCGATGTTTTTGCGAACACCTATAACGTTCTGTATTTCATCGTTGTGAACGGCGAGATTGCATGTCCTTTTTTGTGGTTTATTCTTTCCTGAATTATGAACGTCGGTCATCGGTAACCCAGTTGCGTAAGCGTCCTGACGCAATGTGCGATTCTTGCGCAGGTGGGAGCGTACTGTTTAGATCTTCGCGTTAGCGCGAAACCACGGCGCCGCCGTTAATTCTTCGCTTTGACAATCTTTCGCCCGCCTTTTTTCTTTTTGACGTCCCATTCGTACACGTTTCCGAGCATGTCCGCGGCGAGCAGGAGCGAAGAATCTTCGGAAAAACCGATCGACTGTCTCTTGGCGCGTCTTTCGAGACTGAGCGTATGTTCGGCGTCGAGATAACGTCGATCGGCGAGAAACCGTCTGTAAGAGGCGGCGCTGTTCGTTCTCAAAAGAGTACGCTCATTACGGTTGACGTCGAAGAGAAAGAGACTGCCGTCGTCGAAGTAATTTCCGTAAGCTATGTAGTCTAAATCAGGGGACATAACGAGCGCGTCATAGTACGGCGAATAAGAAGCGTTTGGAACCGTCGCCTCTTTGACTTCCGTTAAATCGTCTGTGGAAAAGACGCCGCACTTTATACTTGAAATCTCGCTGACATAATCGTACCAGTTTCGGTATACAATGAAATGCTTTTCCCCGTTCAGAACTCTCATTTCGGCGTTTCCCGATTCAAGTTTGTGGGGGAGTAAAACCGTTTTTTCGGTCGAAAACGATTGGTAACTGTAACTTGACGCGTATAAGTTATCGGGCGTAAGAGGGTATTTGAAGACTGAATGCAGGAGAAAGAGAATAGATTTCTTTTCTTTGAGAATTTCCCATCCTAAAACGACAACGTCTTCGTCGACGCCGAAATCGACGTCAATTTTACGCCATTGACCGTCCGATTTAACGTACCAGAAGAAACGGTCGCGAGGCTGCGACATACCAAAGAGCAGCATATCTTTCGATAAAACGCATTCTAAAGACGCCGGGTCGGTCTCGTCCAGTTCAAACAGCAGTTCAGACGATACGACTTCGTCGGTAACGGCGTTTCGCGTTTCAATGGAGTACGTAATAGCGGGCCGTTTCGAAACGCTTGGCGAAGAAGTATCTTCGTTCTGGTTGTCCGCAGCGGCGCCTCGGTAACCCTTTCTGAATTCGGTAATAAAGCTGCCGTCTGGCGCGACCGTCTTCTCGAGAATCTGCCTGCCCGAACGAGTCGATCTGCCGAGCGCTTCAAATGAATTTGTGATCTCTGTTCCGGCGGCCGAAACGCCTTCTGAAGTGAGTTCGATAATTTCTCCGTCCCTTGTAACATAGAAGTAAGACTGCGGCGCCGCATCTTCTTCCGGCGGGTTGC
Organism: uncultured Planctomycetales bacterium; assembly: GCA_946541595.1. Taxonomy (GTDB): domain Bacteria; phylum Planctomycetota; class Planctomycetia; order Pirellulales; family Thermoguttaceae; genus RUG369. Next base: position 6,649 of record CAMNJU010000148.1, on the reverse strand, counting down.
ATATTAGCGCGACGGGAACGGCGACAAGGAGAATGAGCAAACTTCCGAAAAGAATCAGTCGGCGCAAGCGTTTCTTCCGATTGAGAACCGTCGGATTATCTTGAGATGAAGGAGCGGCAGTCATGGAGGCGCTTTCTCTTTAAAACGTCGTTTGCGGCAAATTGACAAATCTGGCGTCGCGGTCTCGCGTCCGCTGCAGTAGATCTTAGCGAAGAAACAGCCAGTTTCAAGCGTCGCGATCCATATCGGGGCCGTCGAATAAGGATTGTATCCCAAACGAACTGCGGCAAATGGCGCCGGTATATTAGGAACGCCGTTCCCGCAACGCTTGATTTTTACCGCGCCGTTGGGTACAACATAGGAACGGAATCGCTCTTAGTTTGGGCGTTTTTGGCAGATTTCATTCTATAACCCTTTTGAGGACCGAAAAATGAGCGAAATGATTGTAACGACCGGAGACCTTTCGCGGGCTTACGAGGTGTTGGATATTGTCTCTGAGCTGGGTTGTTTCCTGTACGACGGCGAGATTGTCAAAGTTGCCGACGAAGTCAAAGAGAGTATTAAAGACAAGGCTAGAAAACTTGAAGCAGACGCCGTTATTTGCTACCGTCAGAATCTTACTGGCGTGCGCCCGAACGGAGACTATATTTTCGCCTACGGGACGGCCGTGAGGTTCATATAGCATAATATTGGGAAGCCTTGTTAGGAAAAAGGTTTAGCCGATAATCAACAGAAACGGCCGCCAACGCGTTAAAAGCGCGCCGCGTTTATAACGGCCGTTACTACGTCGCCTTTGTATATCCCGTTACGAACTAACTGTTTGCATTGCGGGCCGAACCGTCTGTCGGAGATTTGTATGAAACGTTTTATTCATAACGCTATTGTGAAGACGTCTTTCATTTTGACGCTGGCGCTCCTTTTCGGAGCCGGTTCCCTTATGGCGCAGGAAACGGCGTCGCTCGACTCTCTTGATTTTCCGATTCTGTTCTCTAAGCAGCATAATTATCAGGGCTTGCACATTTACGATACTTACTATCAGTATCGGCCGGGCGGGGGAATCTACGTTCTGGAAAATCCATCCGCGCCGAAAGAAGAACAGGTAATTCGCGCGGTTATCGACGAAACCACGCCCGAAACGCTGGGGAAAGGCGTCTACTCTTCGCCGTCGCTTTCCTACGACGCGAAGCGCGTCGTATTCTCGTTCAAAGGGAGCGCGAACGGAAATACGGAACTGTATGAAATCAATATCGACGGGACCGGACTTCACAAAATAACAAACTTCGACAATGGCGCCGCTCCCTATTGCGGGAGCGCGGCGGGCTGGCACGACGTTCAGCCTTCGTATCTTCCGGACGGCCGGATCGTCTTTACGTCGACGCGCTATTCCGGGCTTGTTCCCTGCGCCAACAACGGCGTCGCGGTTCTCTTTATTGTCAATCCGGACGGGAGCGATCTTCATACGATTTCCGTCAATAACGTAACGGAGTTTAACCCGTACGCGCTCGACGACGGCCGCATTCTCTTCGGACGCTGGGAATATATTGATAAAAACGCGCTGACGATTCAGAGCCTGTGGACGGTCTTTCCGGACGGAACGAACGAAACCGCGCTTTACGCGAACAATATGGTCTTTCCCGAGGCCATTCTTCAGGCGAAACAGGTTCCCGGCAGGCCCGAACTGATTGTGGGAACCTTTGCCGCGCATAACGGCCCGCCCCGCGGCGCTATTGCGATGGTCGACGTTTCGGTCGGAAAAGACGACGAAAGCGCTATTTATAATTTCGAGTATCCGGACTGTCCGACGTTCGATCGCGGTCAGTCTTGCGATCCGTGGCCGCTGAGCGAAGACGTCGTGCTCTATTCCGGTATGATTTCCGATCCGCTTCCGACCGAGATTCCAACCGACCCGAATCAGCCGGAACGAATCGGCGCGGTTCTGCCCCAGCCCGCCGGACAGTATAATTCGCTGCTCCTCATCGACCGGTCGGGCAAGCGCGTCGAGATTCTTCATGACGACGCGATCGATCTTCATTCGCCGATACCGGTCGTTCCCCGAGTCGTTCCGCGCATAGCGTCCGATACGGTCAATCGGGAAGAGAAAGTCGGCCGGTTCTTTATAAACGACGTCTATAAAGGGCTGAACGGGGTGGAACGCGGCGCCGTAAAGTGGCTCCGCGTCGTCGAGGAGACGTCGCGCATAACCGGTTCGCCCGGCAACAACGGCTTAAATCAGACGTTTTCCGTTTCCGCCGCGCTCGCTTGGAGCCCCAAGATCTATCTCGGAATTACGCCCGTTAAAGAGGACGGTTCCGCCTACTTTGAAGTTCCGTCGGGCCGCGCCGTCTATTTCCAGCTGCTCGATAAAGATTATCGGCTCGTCCGGTCGATGCGCACGTTTATCCAAGCGGCGCCGGGCGTTACGCGCAGCTGCGTCGGATGTCATGAATACGGCCCGCCCGAACTCACCGACGCGGGCGCGGCGCGCTACCCGAAAGACGCCGTTGAGAAACTGCGCGTCGAGTCGTGGGGCGGCGGATATCTCGATTATCCGTCCCAGATTCAGCCGATTTGGGACGCGAATTGCGTCTCATGCCACGGCGGAGAGCAGATTGCCGGCGGACTCGATCTTTCAGGCGCGCCAACCCGTCTGTTCAATATAAGTTACGAGAATTTGACGAGCCGCCGTTTCAACCAGTATCAGATCGATCTCATTGCGGGCGTGTGCTGTATGAACGGCACGGCGTTCTACTCGTGCAAGTTCTTTGAGCCGTACGAACACGGGTCCGGAAAAGCGCCGCTGGCGGACTTGCTCTTGAACGATCCGATTCACCGCGATCTTCTTACTCAGGAAGAGCGCGAACTTGTCTTTACGTGGATCGATTCGAACGGAATCTATTACGGGACATGGGATTATACGGCGTCCGGGCCGATTCTGGCGCCGATCGAGAACGCCAAGCGCGAGCTGGTCGCCCTTATGCGCGAGCCCGAGAGCGGATGTGCGAAGTGCCACGCCGACTCCCAGCGTTTTGAGAACGACTGGATCAATATCGCGAACCCGGAAGCGAGCCGCATTCTTCGCGCGCCGCTGGCGAAAGAGGCGGCCGGGCTCGCGATCTGCCGCGACCGCGCGTTTCCGCAAGATTTTCTCCGCTTAGGCGTTATGTCGAACGGTCGGTACGAGCACGCGGTCCGCGCGCTGTCGAAATTCCCGACTCAGAAGTGGCGCAAACCGGACGAAAGCGGAACGCCCGTGTGCGCGTTTGAGTCGCGCGAGAACGAAACGTACCGCAAAATGCTCGCGATTATCGAACGCGCGCGCGCCGAGGCGCTCTCGAATCCCCGAATCGATATGCCGAACGCGTACGAAGCGCCCGGCGGCGTCGTGGAAGGACGCTCGCGCCAGATTATTCCGCTCGACCCACCGACGTCCGAGATTGCGTTTAGCGCTAAAATCGCGGACGACGGACTCGTTTCGCTCGATTGGGAGCGTTCCGCGCGAACAATCGGGCTCGTCTTTGAACTGCGGCGCTTTACGACGTCTGCCGACGGTAAGGAGAAAGAGACCTTTCTCACGAGGACGGAACGGTTTAACTATGTCGACCTCGACGCGCCTGTCGGCGAAGTCCGCTATGAAATAACGCCGATTTCCGATCCGAGCAGAACGTGCGGAAGCTGGCTGGCTCGCGCGGACGCCCGTTCCGACGGCGAGTATCAGACCGTCAAAGGACCGACGTCGTCGCTCTTCGTTACCGTTGGAGAGAAGCCCGTTCCGGAAGCGCCTAAGGAAGTAAGCGCGAAATCGGAAATCGAGCAAATTGTCCTTTCGTGGCGCGCGCCCGATTCTTTGGGTTCGTTCCCTGTTCGGTATAAAGTCTGCCGTCAGGTTGGCTGCGGATCGGAAGGAGAAGAAACGCTGACCCCGACCCCGATTTACGGGACGACCTTTACGGACAAGAGCGCGCCCGTCGGCGTCGACTGCGTCTACAAAGTCGTTGCGGTTTCGCGCGTTGGGGCCGAGTCGGAACCGAGCGTGTGTTCCGGCCGCGCGAAGGCGGCGCCGAAAACGGATCTCTTTACCGCGCCGTTCGCAACTGATCTAACGGCGGCAGTTTCCGACGGCGAGACGGCGTCTTCCGACGCTCCCAGAATTGCCGGCGCGCCGAACGTCCAAAACGGCGCGCTCGCAATCGGCGCCGGGCAATATCTCGCGTACCCGAACAGGCCCGGTTATAATTCGTCGCGAAAATTTACGTTGGAACTAGACGTAACTTTTGACGAGCCGGGCGTTATGCCGGTCGTCGTCGGATTCGGAAGCTGGAATAAGAGCGGCTGGTTCTTACAGCGTTTTCAGGGAAAATGGCGGTTTCATTTCGCCGGCGTCGATTGCGATTCGACCGCGGAAGTTCCTGTCGGAAAAGAGATTCACGTCGTCGCAACATACGACGGAGAACGACTTCGGATCTTCCAGGACGGGCAGTTAGTAGGCGAACGCGCCTGCGCGGCCGCGCTTACTCCTTGGAGCGGCGAGCTTTTCGTCGGTCAGTATTCCGCCGATCAATCGGCGCCCTATCAGTTTGTCGGCAAGATACGAAACGTCAAAATACTGAACTACGTTCAGTGAGGACGCGCTTTACCTTGTCCTTTTGACCGCCTTGACCGCGACCGTCGGGGCGGTCTTTCTCTTTCTTGGGCGCCGAGGCGGCGGCGATTCGGCTGTCGCGTTTGCTTGAGTTGGCGCGCGACTTGAGTTATGATGAAGGAACCGAGAGCTCGGCCGTATTATTCAGCGGCGGCCGCGCAAAACTTTTGATAGTTGTAACACATTACATATAAGTGAGATAAAGGAATGTATAAGATGACGAAACCGTTCCTCTGCATACTTGCGGCCGCGGCGATAGCGCTTGGCGCGATTTCGGAACTCCGCGCGTTTGAGCCGACGGACAAAACCGAGGCGTCTGTTTACGACACGCGCCTGATTCCCGCGCCGACTGAGACGCGATACGGCCGCGGCATTGTCGTCTTTAATTCTAATTTGCGTTGCACGCTCCTTTTGCCCGGCGACACGACGACCGTCTCAAAGGAATTTGCGCTTGAGCTCGAAGCGGTTCGATCGCGCGTCTTAAAGGAATTTGCCGCCGACTTTAAATTCTCGATAAAATCGGTCGACGAATACGTCAAAGAAGTAGAGAGCGATTCCGCGCGAACCGGCGACGAAAAGGAATTCGCGAAAAAACTTACCGAAGAGGGCGCGCTCTTTAAGAAGGCGAACGGATATCAGTGTCTCGCCGTACGCGACCAGAGCGTCGCGAGCGACGCCGCGCCGGAAGAATGGATCGCGCGCCAGCACGATTCGACGGGCTCGCTCGTTATCGCGGCGTCCGATATAGCCGGCTTCCGCGATTCCTTTAAGACGCTGCGTCAACTCACGGAAACGTTCTCCGACGCCGCGACGACGGCTGAGTCGAAGTTCTTTATTCCGGAAGTTGAAATTAACGACGCGCCCAAAATGAGTTTTCGCGGCTTGCACCTGTGCTGGTTCCCGGAAACTCGGCTCGATCAAATTGAACGCTCGATTCGTATCGCCGCGTATTATAAATTCAATTACGTCGTCCTTGAATTCTGGGGCGTTTTCCCGTTTGAGGCGAATGAAGCGCTCTATTGGTCCGAAATTCATACGAGCAAAGAGGACGTGCGGAAACTTGTCGAACTCGGTAAAAGTCTGGGCGTCGAACTCATTCCGCAGCTGAATCTCTTCGGGCACGCGCCGAACGCGCGCGCTGCGTCCGCGAAGCATACCGCGCTCGATTTCCATCCGGAACTGGAGCCTCTCTTTGAGCCCGACGGCTGGACGTGGAATATCTATAATCCGGCGGCGCGCGAACTGTTAACCAAGTGCGTTCTGGAACTTTACGAAACGTTTGAGAGCCCGCGCTATTTCCATATCGGCTGCGACGAGGCGTATTCGGCCGGAACAAGCTTTTTGGCGCGGCGAAAAGGCGGTTACGTCGACGGTCTCGCCGATTGGATCAAGCATTTTCACGACGTGCTCGGAGAACGCGGCTGCCGCGTTATGATGTGGCACGACATGCTCATTGAGAGCAAAGATTTTAGAGGGTACACCGCAGGCGGAAACGAACGGACGCGCGGCCTTATCGACAAACTGCCAAAAGACGTGATTATTTGCGACTGGCAGTACGGAGAGCCGAAAGAGAACGAGACGTGGCCGACCTTCGATTACTTTATGGACAAAGGGTTCGACACGCTCGCGTGTCCGTGGAATAATTTGCCCGGTATTAGAAGCCTCGGCGCGAAGGTCGTTGAGAAAAACGCGTTTGGCATGCTCTGTACGACGTGGCATCAGTTCTACGGCGACCGTATGAGGGACATGCTTGTCGTCGGCTCCAATTGGACGTGGGGTACGAGATATCGCGGATCCGGTTATTCGTGGACGTTCCAACGTCATTTGCGACAGGCGCTTCAGGATTCGGAGACCAAGGACTACCGAACAAACGGCATTAACGATTGGCAGGTCCCGAAAGAGACGAACGTGCCTTACTGAGTATTCGCGCGGCGCCGCGTAAGCCGATTTTTTGAAAAATATTTTCAAAAAGACGCTTGACGGTTCTGAAACGTCGGGTATATTATCACG
>CAMNJU010000147.1 GCA_946541595.1 uncultured Planctomycetales bacterium | reverse complement strand
CGTATCCCGCGTTAAAGGAAATCATTCCCCTCGAAGGTCTTTCCACATCGCGGTCAAATTCTTTAATCCATGCGCTAAAAGCTTCTTCTTCCGGCGTGGGCGAGTAGTCGTTTACTATCTGGATCAGTGTACAAATACAAAACACTATCCACCCGACAAGAAGAACCGCGAGTATCACGTTTCTATAAAAAATAAATCTCTTTGAAGGGAAGTCGATTTTCATTTCCTCTTCTTCCATGAATTTACCTGTCAATTTAACCCGTCTTCGTTGAATAAACATCGAAATTCGCAGCAAATAGATCGCCGCCCGCACACATAATACACGCGCTCGGCGCCAAAATCAAGCGGAGTTAAAAAAGGCTCTTTATTAGGCCCGGGCGCGCGCGCTCCGCTATATTGGGCCGCGCCTCCGCTGTTTTGCGGGGGGCGAATACTTGATTTTCACGACGGCGGCAGATACCATAATAGTTAACGCTTTGAATTCGGCCGTTTGTCCGCTCATTCGGAAAGGACGCGCCGCCGAATTTTATGACCTGTTCCAAACGAATTTGAAAGAAGGACGACGATGCGCTTCTCACTCATAGTCTTTATTACGCTCGCGGCGCTGTTCGCGCCCGAGTTTTCCGCGCGATCGCACGCGGAAACGCCGGAAATATCCGTCGCTCGAAAAGCGTTTACGATAGAAGAACACGCCAATTTAACGCTTCTCCGTCCGGAAGGAATCAACGGATTCGAGAAAGGCTACGAGGAGGCCGGCGAAACGTACGTGTGCGACGCGGGCGCCGAAGGCGAAGGGGCGCGCGGAGTTCGGTACGCGTATAGGCTCGATCAGAAGAAGGCGGCGCCGCTCGTCGCGACCGGCTGGAGCCGCGCGGAGGGCGTCGGCGGAAACCGGGATTACAACTACTCGCTCTATCTCGATATCTCCTACGCCGACGGTACGAATCTATGGGGTCAGACGTACGCGTTTCCCGTCGGGGATTCCGACTGGACGGAAGGAAAAGTCGTTATTTTTCCCGATAAGCCGATTAAATGGGTCTCTTTCTACGGCATGTTCCGCGGCCATTCGGGCAAGGCGTCCTTTAAAAATCTCGAACTCTACGAATATTCGACGGACGTGGACGCGACGCGGTTCGACGGGAATCTCGTCGAACTGCTGGAACCGCGCCCGAACACGCCGGCGGTCTACCTGCGGGACGCGGGCGCGAACGGAGATTATTACGCGATTAAGAACGCGTCCGCGCAGGGAACCGCGATTTCCGACTTAAACCTCGAACTCGCGCAGGAGACCGTCTCTCTTGCCGGATCGCCGTCCCTCTCGGAGACGGTTCTTCGCGTCAAGTCGGCGTCCGACGCGGACCGCGCGGTGCAGCTCGTCTATTCGCTCCCCTTCCCGAACGCGCCGGCAGACGCGTCGTGGTTCTGGTACGACGGACCGCGCGGAGAGCGCGAGGTCGCGTGCGGCGAACTCTCGAAGACGCGCGGATTTACGGAAGTCGGGGCCGGGCGCGGTTCAATGTATCCGATCGGCGCGGTCGCCGCAAAGACGCCCGACGGTCGATACGCCGCGGCGTTTGGACTCGCGATCGATCCGAACTTCCCCGCGTTCTACCGGATCGCGTGCAACGGCGCGACAAAAGAGCTCTATATCGTTTTCGATTTTGCGCTTACGAAAGAGAAGCCCGGCGCGGAATTCCGCGTTCTCCCGCTCTACTGGCAAATCGCGGCCGACGGTCTGAACGTCGCGCCGATTAAGGGAGACGCGCCGCAACTGTCGGCCAATATTCCGTTTGGCTCGAATCCGTTCCGCGCGGCGTTCGACGCGTACCGGCAGGCGTTCCCGGAAAATTTTGCCGTTCGCGCGGTCAAGCAGGGAAACTGGATGGCGTTTGCCGATATCTCGAAAGTGCCGAACGATAAAGATTTCGGATTCCAATTCAAAGAGGGGATTACGGAGCTCGGCGAAGACGACGCGCGCGGCGTATCGTCGTTCCGGTATACGGAGCCGATGACATGGTGGCAGCAGGTCCCAAAATCCAAGACAAGCCCTAAATCGCTGGAAGCGGCGCTCAACGCGGCGACGGAACTCGCGCTTGAAAACGCCAAAGACGCAAACGGGAACCCGAAATACGCCGTCGCGGAAGCGCGCGCGCTCCTCACGACCGGCTTCCTCGACGCGTCCGGGCGTCCGACGGGCCAAATGCTCGACACGCCCTGGTGCGACGGCGTCGTGTGGAGTATGAACGACGCGCCCGGCCTCGTCGCGCTCGTAAAAGAAGGAAAACTGCGGAATCCGGATCTGCCGGGGCTCGAACCGATCGCCGGGTTCGACGTCAAGTGGAACGGCAAGATCGCCGACGGGCTCTACGGCGCGCCCCTTGATCCGAAGGCGCTCCCGAAGACGCGCGAGGAGTTTGCGAACGCGCAGACGCAGCCGGGCTGCGACGGCGAATACGTCGATTCGAGCGAAGGTTACGTTACCGCCATGATCGATTATAAACGCGAGCATTTCGCCGGGATGACGACGCCGCTGGTCTACGATCTGGAGAAGAAACGACCCGGTATTCTGCGCGGACTTATCGCGTTTGAGTATGTCAAAAAGATTGCCGAAGACGTGCATGCGCGCGGGAAGCTCGCCATGGCGAACTCGACGCCAAGTCTGCACTTCTGGCTCGCCCCGCAGCTCGACGTCGTCGGCACGGAAACCAACTGGCGCTGGGGCGGCGAATGGCGGCCCATGCCGGACGAAGAGCTCATGTACCGCCGCGTTATGTGCTGCGGCAAGCCGTACTGCTTCCTGCAGAATACCGACTTCACTCAGTTTTCGCACGAAGCTTGCGAGAAGTACATGAAGCGTTCGCTCGCCTACGGCATGTTCCCAAGTATGTTCAGCGCGGACGCGTCGACGAAGCATTATTTTGAGAACGCCGAACTTTACGAACGGGACCGCGATCTGTTCAAGCGCTATATGCCGATCGTAACCGCCGTCGCGGAATCCGGTTGGGAGCCGGAGACGGGCGCGGTCGGATCCGACGTCAAAATCTACGTCGAGCGGTTCGGCGCTTTGCCAGGCGCGGCCGCGGCCTCGAACGCGCTGCGCCCGACGGACGACGTCTATCTGACGCTCTTTAACGATTCCGAAGAAGAAAAAGAGTTTGACGTGACGTTAAGTCCCGCAATTCTTAAATATATAAAAGAATCGCGCGGCGGCGTTTTCGAGCTGATCGAAGGAATAGACGTTTCCGTAGACGGAGACAAACTGCGCGGCAAAATCGGCGCGCAGGACGTGCGCGTCTTCAGACTGCGCTAGCCGAAACGGCGACGCGCCGGCGTTCCCCCCTGTCGGGAGCGCCGGCGCGTTTGTTTCTTGCGGACAGAACGAAAAACTATTTTTTTCTTTTCAAAATTATCTTAGCAAGGTCTATTGGGCGCGGGATATAGACCCCCGCCGCGCCCCAGAAAAGCCCAGCGGCCCCGACAAGCGCCCGCGCCGACGCGTTTTGCGAATCGCACGCCTGAATTACGAGCGCGCCCAATTTATACGCCGCCGCGTCGCCGATCGCGAAATGACGCGGGCCGTCTCCGCCGCTTTCTTCTTCCCGAAGATAATTGACGACCCACTGCGGCCCCCGCGTGCGATTCCACCAATGTCCGGTATTGAGACTTCCAACGCGCTTCTTCGAGCCGTGTCCCATCATATAGAGCGCGTACAGCGTTCCGTCGCGCCAGAACCGTTCAAGCCGCTCGTAGAAATCTTCTTTTGCCAGCTCCGGCTTATCGCATGCGTACCTGTCGTTGTCGAAAAGAACAACGTCGAATCCCTGTCGGCGCAGCAGGTTCTGATTGCGCCTCCAGCGCATATACGCTTTGCCAAGCCCGCCCCACTCGCCGAACCACGCCAGAAAAACGACGTTCGGAACGGCAAACTCCGTTTCTTCTCGGAGCGGTTCGTTCGGATCAAGCGCGCCGACGTCAAATTGGGCGTCCGTAATCCATCGCGCGCGTTCCGTTACGTCAAGGCCAAGCATAGACGCAAGCTGCGACAGTGAGTCGCCGGGCGAACCGTAGGCGCGCGCCGTCGCGTCGTTTGCGCGTTCAATCCGCCACATACTCTTTCGGGCCTTTCTCAGTAAGCGTTCGCTTCGGCCATTTCCCACGCCTTAACGCTCTCGACGTTTACGTCGGAAGTCCCGTCGTTCCAGAGCGAAACGCCGAGCGAAGCGTTCGGATCGGTCGGATAGACGCGACGGCAGATCGCTTGTTTGTCGTTGGCGTAGACCTCGACGACCGTTTTATCGATAAAGACGCGCAGTTCCAAGGGTTCGTCCGCGTTGAGTTCGAGCGGCGCGCGTTCGAGCGCGGGCCTGCCCTCTTTTCCGGATTCGCGGGAATCGAAGACGAGCTCTTTCGCGTCGGCGTCGTAATAGAGGAGCGTCTTTTCGCCGTTCGATTTATTCTCGCGAACGGCAAGTCCGACGCGTTTAGCTTTCGTCCATTCCTCCGGCTTAACGGAAATTGACAGTTCGCACGAGTCGCCGGGAAAGCCGGTCAGTTCGAACGACGAGCCCGCGTTTACCTGAATCTGGGCGAACGTTTTTTCATTGAGCCGGAGCGTTTCAAGTTCCGGGACGGGCCGCATGCGCAGCGTTCCGTCTTCCCCAAGCCAGAGCGTTCTCGGGAGCCCGTAGACGCCGCTCCAGCCATGCTGAACTTCGTTCTCGCGATTGTCGAGGAGCCACGCCCACATGATCTGGCGTCCCTTTCCGTCGACGAGCGCTTCGGGCGCAAAATACGTGTTGTCGACCCACGTCATGCGGCCGTGATTATTCGGAACGAATCGGTCGTTCGACTTGTCGTAATCGCCGACGTAATACTGACATCCCTTGTTATGACTGATAAAAAGAAGGAGATGTTTGTCGGAAGGCTCGCCGCCGTCGGGCGAACTGGGGAGCGGCATAAAGCTCGGGCACATATTGTCTTCGCTTACGTCCGTCCACTTATTGTCGCGATCGTAGAAAACGCCTTTATATTCCCATTTCTTTAAATCGGACGATTCAAAGAGATAGAGACGGTCGCCCTTCAGAGATTCCGGCGCGTCTTCTCCGCGCCCGTATTTATTGAGCAGGCAGAGATTTCCGGTGAGAACGTAATATTTGCCGTCTTTCTTCCAGATATTCGAAGGGTCGGCGGAGCCGCACAGAATCTCGCCGCCTGCCTTGCCGAGTTCGGTAATTCCAAATTCAGTCGACGGAATAATCGGGTCGCCGAATTTCTCCCAATCGACGTAGGGCGCGGAGCTCTTGGCGGCTCCGATTCCAAGATCGCCAAGTTTCCAGTAGGTCAGATAGGCGGTTCCGTCGTCGTCCAAAAAGGCGCCGCCGCTGAAGCATCCGCCGGTATCGCGCGAGTCGGGCGAAATGGAGTCGGGCTCGTTGCGCCAGTGGACGAGATCGACGCTCGTCATGTGGCCCCAGCAGAACCCGGCGCCGGGCCGGGAATAGAGGTACATGAGATGATAACGCCCGTTCTCGTAAAAACATCCGTTCGGATCGCCGGGCGTCCCGTCGCCGTCGGGAACGGTAAAGTGCCAGCGCGGACGGTAGGAATCTTCGAGGAATTTTTCACGCAAAAGACGCGCGGACGCGACGGCTTCGGACGGAACGGCGCCGCTTTTAGACCATTCTTTCGGAATCGGGGCGCGGTTCCCCTCTTCGGTCGCGCGCGTAAGTACGACCTTCCCTTTATTTTCGCCGAGAACCAGCGCGCCGTCTTTAATCGCGACGTCCCCCTCGCAGGTCGCGCAGTTGAATCGGCCGGCGCGGTCGAACAGTCCGGTCGAGCCGAAGTCGAGCCAGAGCCACGGTTCGACGCCGTCGAGCGGCTGGCCCGGCTCAAGCGCGGCGATTTGCTCGGCGGTAAGCGCTTCGGAATAGACGCGCGCGTCTTTAATCTTGCCGATAAAGACGTCGCGCTGATCCTGAACATGGCGCGGACCAATGAGGACGGTCGCGCTCTCGTCAAAGGTTTGCGGCGCGTCGATTTCATAACGCGCGGAAAGCTCGTCGCCGCGGTAAATTTCGACTGTTTTACCGCGGTAAACGACGCAGACGCGGACGAATTCGCCGTTCGCCTCGCTCTCTTTAATCCAAGCGCTCTGGTCTTTCTCCGTGCGGACGTACCCCGAACTGCCCGCCATCCACGTATTCGGGGCGAGCTCCGCGAAGACGATCGCGTCAAACGCGTCGGGATTCGCCATATCAAGGGTCAAGGCGCTGCCGCCGCGCTGATCTAACGTCGCGGGCGCGACCCAAACGACGAGCGTCTTATCGCGCAGCTTGCCGGGACCGTTTGCGCCCGCAAACGCCGCCACGCAACAGACTAACGCGAGGAACGCTGTCGCAACGGCAAGTTTCTTCATGACTTCTGTTCTCATTATAGGGCGTGCGCCGTCCGTTCAACCCGCCCAACAGGAAAAATACGCGCCGGACGTCCGGCGTTAAAAATTACCCGGGCTTTCTCTCCGAGAAAAAAGCCCCATTTTTTGTATTAGAGTCGTTTGCCGGGAAAACGTTCGAAAAGAAGCGCAGATTAATTGCGGATTCAAAACAGAACGGGCGCGCGACCCTAACAAACGTCAGGATCGGACGCGCCCTGAGAACGAAAAAGAGGCTAATATCAGTTGTTCGGAACTTTCGGAACGTTTACCGGGCCCGCTTTGAGCTCGGCGCGATTGAGAAGCGTAAAGTCGTCCTTCGCATAATCCTTAAATTCGGGCTTAATCCACCTTGAACCGGCGTCGTGCCCGGTCGCCTTCCGGAACTCGTCGAACGTCATGGGCTCCTTGCCGTTGCCGGCGTCGTAACAGAAGTATCTGTCGCCCGACTCGTGCGTCTTTTCCGGATCAATCCAGTAGACGTTGTCGTCGATATGATATTCGAGAATACGGTTATGCCAGCATTTTACGAAGAACTGGGCCGTGTCGTAGAAAACGTTCTCGCGGACGGTAACGTCGACCTTTTTGGCCTCGAGGCCGTAGCCTAAAATGGGCGTCGCTATCTTATTGGGACGCTGGATATGGCTCCATTCGCGTCCGCAGTCGACGCAGAGATTCCGTTCGAAAACAAGCCCTTCGACAACCGTTTCGGGATCGGAAAACCAGATCTCGAGCGCCTGCTCGCAACGGAACATGAGACAGTCGGAGATCCTCAGATTCCGGGAGACGTCGACGGCCGGCCCCTGCGTCGTTACGGCAACGTCGTAAACGCGCGCAAACGCGCACCGCTCGACGGAGCAGTCTTCGGATCCCTCCCAAAATTCAACGCCGTTGCCAAACCGCACGCGGCGGCCGTTAGGCCCCTCGCCCGAAAGATCGCCGCCTCCGATCCAATCGAAAAAGCAGTCGCGAACGACGACACGTTTCGATTTTACGGAGGACAGCCCGTGAGCGGCGGTATGGGTAAAGGCAATGTTTTCAACGGTTATATCATGTCCGGTCGCGCGGCACGCGTGAATGCGAAGGGGCGCCTCGATCGACGCGAATTTCTCGCCGGGATTGGCGTCGCACTTCATAAATACGCGCTTGTCGACCTTGTCGTAGCAAAAGTCGTTCGGTTCTTTGAGTTCTTCGGGCGTCCAACGTTTAAAGCCCGCGTATTCGCGGCGGTCGTATGTGGGAACAAACCGCTTCTTTTGCGCGTCTATGGGCGCGTCGCCGTAAGCGGCCCGCTCCGTCAGAACGAGATTGCCGACGTCGACCGACAGGCCCAGCGAAACCTCCTGCAGCTCGCGCGCTTGGAGCGGCACAAAATCAAACTTGGCGCCGTCGGGCAAGACCGACCCCAAAAAGAACGTAACGCGTCCGTCTTCGGCGTCGGACGTTACGTGAAAGATCGCTCTGTATTCGCGCCACTGTCCGCCAATCTCGCCGGGAAACGCGACCGTTTCGCCATAGCTCGACCACGGCGACCGCGTCATCATGAGATTGACGCCGGACTCGACCGTAAACGGAACGCTCGAACGCGCTTTAAAACGCAGCGCGACGTACTTGCCCTTACGAATCGGGAACCGGTCGGCGGTGAATTGAAGAAAGGTTCTCTTCGATCCGGACGCCTCGCACCGCACCGTATACCCCTTGACGCCGCCGAGTTCTTCAAACTCGGCCTCGGAGCATTGGGCGCGCGCGTCCTCCTCGGTATAGACGTGCCAGCCGGTCTGTGCGAACGTTTTGACGTCGTCGGTTGTCGCGCCGAGATCGCGCCATTCGACGCCGGGAGTAGCCCAGACGTCGGAATCGCCGACGCGGGACCAGTTCTCCGGATCCGAGAGGTCGACGCTTGGCATAATTCTGGGAGGATTCGGATCGGAGCCGTAGTCGGTATAGACGACCGGCGCGTTCTCAGCGCCCGAGCGGCATTCGAGACTGCCGCGCCAAATTCCGCCGCGAAGAAAACGGACCGCGTCGCCCGGTTGATACTCGGCGCCGTTGACGCGGTCGAGCGTGCGCCACGCTGTCTCGGGGCTCGTCCCGGCCGCAGAGTCGTCCCCGCGGTAGGAATCGACAAAATAGTCGGTCGCTTGGGCGGAAGAAGCCGCGATTGAAGCAAACGCAAGCGCCAGCAGTAAGATTCGTTTCATAGTTACGTTCCTTTTGACGGCGTAATTGGTTGTTGAAACGTACATATTATACGCCGAACCGCCAGGGGACTCAACCGCCGCCCGGCAAACGGAGAAGCAGACGGACGCGTTTTTGGGCGAAAACGGACGAATCTATTGATTCCCAACGTCAAACGTCTATAATGGCGAAATACTGCGTAAAAACTTGGTAAGCGTTTGACTTGCCAACAAATTAGACGATGAGGGAGAACGCTGTGGTTGAATATTCTTTAGTCGTACCGGTGTACAATGAAGAAGAGAGTTTGCGGATTCTGTACGGAGAAATCATTGAG
>CAMNJU010000146.1 GCA_946541595.1 uncultured Planctomycetales bacterium | reverse complement strand
GTCGAGAAGGTTCGGAAAAAGAATACGCGAAAGACGTCGCCCCCCCGTCTGCGCGGGACGGCTAAAATCGAAATTCAATGCATGATCAAATACGGCAAGCTTTATTTCTTGCGCGAATACGGGCCTTCCGGTATGGCTCTTAAATCGCTAGGGGACGATTTCATGGTTGTCGACACGATGACTCCGACCTTAACAAATCCGCTCGTAAAGGGATGGAAGGTAGAGCCGAAACCTTGGAAAGGAACCGATTTGAACGCGCCCGACGCCGATTATCAGCTGTCGATTCAGTTTAGACGGTTCAGTCCGGCGCGACATTATATCGCCTTATGCGTCGCGCATGATTCCTTTTCGGAATACGGCGTTCTCGCTTCCTATTTAAAGAACGCGGGCTTTGAAATACGCCCGGTAACGGTTCCGCCCGGCGAATTTATCGTCGATCGCGGCGGCTCGGGGAACGTCCAATGACAGCGCTTGCCGGCTCGGACGTTTGGATTCCTTTCTTTTCGGAGGACGCGATTCAATGACTTTAAATAAACCGGAACGCGTTTATGTTATTATACTTGTCGCATCGGCGCTCCTTGTCCTCGCACTTTTGCTCTTTTTCTTTGGCGCCGCGAAGGAGGCCAAGGAGAAAGAACCCGTTGCAGAACAGACGCAGGAGAATGTGGAAGAGCCGCGCGGGGAAGGCAAAGGCAAAGAAGAGGAGGAAGATTCTTCTAAGGAGGCGCGTTCCGACGACGGTTGGAGCGACGCGTCCGGCGGGAACGCGGCAGGGGGCGTTGAATCGAAGAGCGGTTCTTCAAACGGCTTAGGCGGCCCGTCCGACAACGGGGGCGAAACAGGCGGCGCGCAAGGCGGAAGGCCAGGCTCTGCAAGCAGTTCCGATTCTTCCTCGGCCGGCGCGAAAGGGGAAGACGGAAAAGGAGCCGGACGTTCGAGTTCCGGCGGCGCGTCTGGCGGGGACGCGGCAGGGGGCGTTGAATCGAAGAGCGGTTCTTCAAACGGCTTAGGCGTCCCGGCGGACAACGGGAGCGATTTGCTCGGCGCGCAAGGCGGCATGTCAGGCTCCGCAGGCGGTTCCGATTCTTCCTCGACCGGCGCGAAAGGGGAAAACGGAAAAGGAGCCGGACGTTCGAGTTCCGGCGGCGCGTCTGGCGGGAACGCGGCGAAGAACTCCGGTTCAAAGAACGCAACTGCGAATGGTTCGGACGGTTCCGGGACGTCGGGCGATAAATCGGACGGCAGTTTTTGGCATAGGCTCTTCCATACGGCCGAGCCCGCGGCGTCCGACGGCGACGTTCCAGTCGACGGCGCCCGGAACCGCGTCGAGGGCGCTCGCAGCTCCCCGTCGGACGGCGCTAAACAGCTGCGACGAATCGAGAAAGAACTGGAGAAAGCGCGCGCCGCCGCGAAGAAAGGGGAGCATAAAGAGGCGTTTGAGCTTGCGTGTTCGGTCTGCTCCGAGATTCGCCAAGGGGATTATCAGCGCGTCGGCGTCGACGGAGAAGGCAAGCAGGCCAATCAATTCGAAAGTATGCTCAAAGAAGCGTTTCAATTGGCCGAAGAGAACGGCCGCGATCTGAGTCTGGAATTGCCAGAGGACGAAGGTCCCCTTTTCATAGAGTTTTAGGAGCGAGACAGCCGTGAGCCGCAAAAGAAAGGGCGCGCCCTTTTCTCTGTTTGCGTTTCAGGACGCGATTACTTCGGTGTGCGGGGTAGTCGTGCTCATAACGCTCATGCTCGCGCTCGAACTTACGCGCCGCGTCGCGGACGATACGCCGGAACAGAACGATCCGGTCGCGTCGCAGGTCAAGGAGCTGCGCGCTAAGATCGCCGCCGAGCGTGAAGCTATCGAGGCGCTCGAATCGGCGGCGCCCGACGCCGGGGACGCGGTCGATCCGCAAACGGCCGGGTTTTCTCTCGCGGAAGTTCAGACGAATTTCGCGAACGTCCAGAAGCGGTTAGCGGCCGCGAAAGCGGAAGGAGCGCGGCTTCATAACGAACGCGAGGCGGCGCGCGCGACCGAACGCGCGAACGGGGACGAAGAAAAGCGTCTCGCGGAGCTGCGCGACGAGTTAAAGAAAGTTCAGGAAGAAGCGCAAAAGGCGTCGGACGCTCCGAGCGCGCCTGAGAATCCGAATCTCGTCTACTACGAATTTCCAGACGGCGTACGCGAAAAACCATGGTATGTCGATATTTCCGGCGGCAATATCGTCGCTGTTCCGTCCGCGCCGGACGAGACGCGGCGCGAGTTCGCCAGTCCGGAAGAATTCGTCGCCTGGGCTAAGACGCGCTCGCGCGTCAACGAGTATTTTGTTCTTATCGCGCGTCCGAGCGGCGCGGCTAAATTCGACGCGATCTCGTTGGAACTGGAAGATCTTCACTTTAAGTTGGGAATCGATCTTGTCGCCGAAAAGCGCGAACTCCAGTTTATTCCGCCGAGAAAGAAAGGAGCGCGACGGTGAGCCGCCAACGGATTCGGCAAGACAGTCTAGAGCTCTTTTTAGACGCGATTTGCAATATGTTTGGAGGATTCCTCTTCCTCATGCTCTTTGTCGTCGTCTCGATACGCGCGACGCGCGACGCCGCGATCGAACGCATGCAAACGGAGCGCGCGGCGTCGGCCCGCGCCGAACTGACGGCCCTTCAGGAAGAGCTCGAAGAGCTGGCGTCGCGGCGCGATCGCGCCGCAGAGCGCGCGGAAGACGCAAAGAGATTTATCGAACGGCTTAACGATCCGAAAATAGCGGAAATCTACGGTCAGACGCTGGCGAGCCGCGACGAGCTGCTCGCCGCGACCGACGCGAACGCGAAGACGGCGCGTGAAATCGAGGCGATCGAGGCGCGCAAAAATGCGCTTAAGACCGACCGGGAACGGCTGGAAAAGGAGCTCGACGAGGCGCGCGCGGCGGTTGCGCGCGCGCAGGACGCCGCAGACGCCGCGCTGAGCGCCAAAGCGCGCAAGACGTCGACTCCTCAAATGCGCGCGTCCTTTAAAAACGAAGTCGCCGTCGTACTGAAATACGGCCGGCTCTATTTCTGGCACGCGTTCGACGGCAAAGAATGGACGGGCGAACTCAATACGGAAGATTTCGTCGTCGTTGAAGACAAGCCCGCCGAGATAAGAACGGAGCCGAAGCCGTGGCGCGGCGTCGATCTCAACGCGTCCGACGTCGAGGCGGCTCTTGAACGCGCGTTTGCGAACTGCAGTCCGCGCAAAGACAAAATATCGATTGTCGTCGCGAACGATTCGTACGCCGAATATTCCGTTCTCCGCGATTTCCTAAAAGCGCGCGAGTACGACCTCCGGCCGATCGTCGGAAAAGAAGGGACGTTCGTCGCCGACCAGGGCGGAACGAATCAGAAGGCGGAATAACCCCTTGCCGGCGCAGAGAAATCTATGGAAAATTCCTTCAAAGAGCCCTTTTTCGCTTGTTTTTTACGCTTTTTTTAGAAATAATTACGATAATGCGCGAGCGGTTCGCGCAATTTGGGGAGACGGATATGCGCGCCTGTTTTTCGACGAAACGAATTTTGCGAACGGGCGCCGCCATACTGACGGCGGCGCTGGTCTTTGCCGCGTATTGCGGCATGGGCGACGCGTTTGCGAAATCGCCGAAACGGGAAGGGGGCCTTCGGAAATCGACCGAAGGGCTCGAGCCGCGCCCGTCCTCCGTTCCGGCGTCGGCGAAAAAACCGGTTAAGTCGCGCGCGAAGCCGGATTCTCCGTCTGCGGTCAAACCGTCGGCCAAGACGCCGCCGCCTCCGGCCCCCGCTCCCGCAAACGTCCCTAAGCCGCAACCGAAGCCCGAGCCGCCCAAAAAGAGTTCCGATCCCGTCGAGCGCGCTCGCGAGGAGCTCGCCGAAGCTCGGGACGCGATCGCCAAAGGCAAACATCTGGAAGGATTCAAGCAGGCGAGCGCCGTTGCGAACGAGATTAAAAAGAAAGAGTACGACCGTCTTGGCGTCGACGGGGCCGGAACAAAAGCCGAAGAGTTTCGTCAAATCTTTGTCGAGGCGTTAAAGATCGCCGAAGAGGGCGGAAATAAGCTGCGCGCGCCGAGTACCCGCGCCCAGAAGACGCTGACCTTCTACTTCTAACGCGCCTGGCGATTGACGCCGCATGTTGGACTGGGATCTTCTTTCATTTGAACCCGACAGGAGCGCTTGTTATGTCGAAATCGCCGGTAAACGCCAAACGCCGATTGCTTAAAACGGTCGTTTGTCCGCACTGCTGGACGTCCTTTCCGCCGGAAGACGTTTTGTGGATAGCGGAATCGCCCGGACTTGTCGGCGACATGAAGCTCGGCGAGACGGAGCGCGAACGTTTTTTGCCGACGGAATTCGACCTTCGCGGATTTGCGCTCGACGCGAACGGCTATTCCTGCCGCGAGTTTGCCTGTCCGCACTGCCATCTGCACATACCCGCCGCGTCGCTTGAAGCGAGTACAATTTTCATGTCGATCGTAGGCGCGCCTTCGTCCGGCAAGTCGTACTATCTCGCGTCTTCGACGTGGCGTTTGCGCAAAATTCTGCCGAAAAAGTTTAAGGTCGATTTTGCCGACGCGGATCCTGAAATGAACCGCCGGCTTCAGGAGTACGAATCGCTTCAGTTTCTCAGCGAAGAGGACCGCATCGTCCGCATCGATAAAACGGAAGAGCAGGGCGACCTCTATAATTCGGTGCAGTACGACGATCAGAACGTCGTCTATCCTCAGCCGTTTATCTTTCTCGCGTCGCCTGCTCGCGACCATCCGAACCGCAGTAAGGCGTCGTCTCTTTCGAAGACGGTCTGTCTCTACGACAACGCGGGCGAAAGTTACCTCCCGACGCGCGACTCCGATTCTTCGTCCTCGCCCGTTACGCGCCATTTGGGGCGCTGCGGATGTCTGTTCTTTCTCTTCGATCCGACGCAGGACGCGCGGTTCCGAGCGGCGTGCCGAGCCGTTTCCAATGATCCGCAGCTCGACGAAGGGGATCGGAACGACGAATTCCGCCGTTCGCCGATACGTCAGGAGGCGGTCTTTTCGGAGATGACGCGCCGTATTCGCTCGACGCGCGGAATGTATACGAACGATCGGTTTAAGGAGCCGCTTGTCGTCGTCGTAACCAAACTTGACGTTTGGCAGAACCTGATGCCGTCGAACGAGTTCCGCAAAGACCCCGTCTCGACCGCGTATTACGAAGGAACGATGTATTCCTATCTCCGCGTCGACCGCGTTAAGACGGTGAGCGAGCGGCTGCGTTCGCTGCTCATGAAGCGCACGCCCGAATTTGTGTCGTCCGCGGAAAGCTTTGCGGACGAGGTGATCTATATTCCGGTGAGCGCGACGGGCGTTTCGCCTGAAATCGATCCGACGACGGGTAGATCCGGATTTCGCGTGAAGAATATCAAGCCGATATGGGTCGACGTACCCATGCTGTACGCGCTGTCGCGTCTCACCAACGGCGTTGTGCCCGCCCACTCTCCCGACGCGGGAACGGCGATCGACCGGCGTCGGGAATAAAGCGCCGAACGCCTTCGCGTCCTGACGCGACGCCGCGCGATTTTAAGACGCCGATTCAAGCGGTTTCGGAGGAAAACGATATGGCTTTCGAACTTGTATATACGTCAGTACCCAAGGGGTTAAAACCCGGTTCGTACGGATTTTGCACAGTCGCCTGTTCGAAAGAGCTGCCAGAGTCTGTCGTTTCGACGCTGGAAAAGATTTCCGGCTACCGCCGCGTCTCGCAATCGAACGCGCCGGGCGCGAATCCGGTCGTCTACTCGCACATGCTTTTGAGCGCTCAGGGCGGGAGCCGGCGCGTCGTCTCGCGCATCAGCGACGCCGGGGTCGACTATACGTCCCGCGATAATAAAATCGCGTGTCATTACGTGTTGGAACAGCGGGATTTGTGCAAAGCCGGCCCCGCGGCGCTCGTCGCGCAGCCGGGCCTTTTTGCGGAACGTTGGACGGAAGGCCCCAGGCAGTTTGAAGGTTCGATAACGTTCCCCCCGACGCCCGAGATCGCGCCGACGTGCGACGAGTGGTCGAAAGTCCTCGGCGATCCGGGCTGGGCAGGCGCGCTTGCCGCGACGACGTACTCGGCGCGCGCGGCGCTCCTGATCGTGGAGCCGAGCTGCAACGTGCTGCGTCTGTTTCAGGAAGCGATCGCGCTCCTTCCGCCGGAACTCCGTTGGAATCAAACGTTTTCGACTTATTTTACCAAGTCGCTGCCCGGCGTTCGCTGCCAGTGGAAAGCGGTCATTAAGGGGTCGCCCGAAGAGTCAATTTTTCGCGTTCTGCCCGACTTATTTATTATCGATCTAACGAATCCCGACCGCGCGCCCGCTGTCGAAACATACGCGCGTTCGACGGTCGCCGCGAATCTCGTCGCGATTGCGCGCTCCGCCGGCAAGGTCTCCGTTGCGCCGACTTGGTCCGCGCCGCCCGCAGCGCCGCCGACCGCGCCGGATTCCGGGCTGAATACGGAAGCGTCCGGCAAACAGCCTGTTCCGCTTTCATTTGAACGCGCTTCGGGATATCCGGCGCAGTTCCCTTCGGCCTCTTCCAATCGGCCGCCCGTATTTGAGCCAGCAGTACCCCTTAAAATTTCACGCGATTCGTTTATTGGCCGCGATCAGGAGGAGTACGCTTCCGAAGGTCTTCAAACGAATAAGACGTTCCGCGCTGTCTTGCGGTACAGCTTATGGGTAGGGCTCGGCGGATTAGCGGCCGCGCTCCTAACGACTCTCATTCTCACGTGTATGGGGCGCAGTCCCCTAAAGAGCGTTGCGAAACTGCTTAAATATCGCGACGAAGTTCAGGAGTCAGCGAGTCCTGAACAAAGCCAAAAACCAAGCGCGGATGAGATATTCTCCGTCGACGGCGAGGAGAATGACCGGAAGGCCGACGACTTATGGTCCTTGCCGCCGGAGAAGAAGACGGAGAAGCCGGAACCGCGTCGGCGACCGGACGGAGGTTCCTCGCGTCCTAAGGAGAACGCGCCTCGCGGGAGCGGCTCGAACTTGAAATCAGGCGCCTCTGACAATCCGTTCGCCTTAATTCCGGAAGGCGGCCTTGGCGGGTCGCGAAAGGCGAGAGAGAGCGGCGGCGGATCTGAAGGAGCTTCCGCCGTCGGGCGCGGCGATGATAAGAAGGCGGATTCGACCGGTAAAACGGCGACTGGGCAAACGTCGGTTGGCAAAGCGCCAACCGGTAAAGCAACGACGAGTCAAACGCCGTTCGGTCAAACGGCCGTCGATAGAAACGAACACGGGTCGGACGATAAAACGCAAGGGCGCCGGACGGTCGTTCCGACGGCGTATACGAGCGTTCTTTCTGATTCGGAAATGCGTGCGCTGGAAAAGTTTATTGAGAGTTTCAACGTCGGGGACGCGGCCGTCGACTTCGACCGGTTCGGCGAAAGCGCGCCGTCGCTGCGCGGCAAATTAGCGGGAACCGTTCAAGACGAACTGAAAGAGGTTTGGGCCGTTTGCGAGAAATACGGCGGAACTATTGAAATTACGTGCAGTATCGAAGGGGACGCCGCGCGCAAAGGGCGTTTCGTCGGCGAAGAGCGGCGTCTTCTCACGAAAAAGGTTGACTTTGCGCCGAAGGAAGAGGATTTGTCCGACGAAATGGAAGATCCCTTTTTCTTTACGGACGATCAAGCGCCGTCTCCCGCGAAACTGGAAGAGGTTAAAAAGATTGAGTTTAACATCGAGAGCGCCGAACGTTCGGGCGATTTGGGCTCGCTTACGTTGGAATTCAATCATTACGGCGGGTCGAACGGGCTTCTGTCCTTTGTGGCGTCGAGCGAACAGGCTCGCGACTATTTTCTCGCCGCGTCGAAGTTTAAGTGGTCTGTAGCAATACCTTCTAAGGCAAAGTCTGACGGAAAAGAAGTCTTTGCGACGGATTACGTTCAACTCCTCAAGCCGTGCCGGTTTAAGAACGACGCGTCGATTCAGCTGGACGTCTGCAACGAGCTTGCCGCCGCGATTGGCGGCGACCGTCCGCACCCGTCCCTTGAAACGGCCGACACGCTTGGACGTTCCGATAAGGATTACGCTTACGTTCTCCTGTTCAATCCCTCCTCGCAGTCGGGGCAGGAGAAAGCCGAAGCGCTCGCCGTCGACCGCTCGACCGTCGACTACGTTCTTCGAGTGCGGCTGAACTCGTACGACACGGTCGACTTTATGACGTTCCGGTTTACGCGCAGTACGAACGGTCGCGTCTTAAAGTGTGTTAAATACGTCGACGAAATACAGTTAGAAAACGAACTGAACGATTTCTACCGTAATGAAGAACGGCGCAGTTACGTGAACGTCGGCTCTAGGAGCGTCTTCAGTTCTCCCAGCGAGACCGATCTGGAAACGGAGACGGAAAAGAAAGTCGAAATCGCCATGCGTACGATCCGCAAATATATCGACTCCGATCATTCGTTCCGGCTCTATCTCGCGCCTACGAAAGGGAGCGGGAGACGGTCGCCGGACTCTTGGATTCTGCTGGGCGAAGCGACGTTCAGCGCGGCCAGCGAGCCAATTACAGAATCGAAGAGAAGAAGGTAGCTTCCCGGAGCGTTTGTTTTTTCTTTGGAACAGTTTCCGTTAGACGCCGAGGCGCTAAAAGATGACTAGCGTAGAAATAGTAGAAAAGATCAAGAGAGTCCTTGCCGATCCCGAAGGGCTTACGTCTGACGCTCTTTCGCGTTTGGCGAGCGATTACGCGTCCCGCTGCCGCCGACTCAACGACCGGCTCGGCCGCGCGGTCGCGTGCGTGCATACCGGCGCTCTTTGCGAAGCCGCGCGGATCGTGAAGGACGGCAATCTTCTCAACGAATTTCAGGCTCTCTCGTTTGAAAACGTCGACGAGTGGCAGGCGATCTGCCGGCAGCTCGGATACGACGTCGCCGCTAAAGTGTCGGACGACAACGGCAGAGAGATACAGCTGTTCTACTTTTCGTACGAGGAATCGCGCGATCTCTTTGCGCGCCACC